>JALYTS010000021.1 GCA_030854185.1 Actinomycetota bacterium
ACCGCTGGCGGTGTCCTCGGCGCGTTGCTTGCGGTGGTGGTGCTGCAGCTGCGAGCGCGGCGATCGCCCGGCGTCACCGCAGAGATCGGAGCCGGTGCAGGATCATCGCGTTGACCGGCGTCAGGTCGGCGTCGCAGGCCACCTGTACGGCACGCGCCCCTGTTTCGTGACCGCTGCCCGGCTGCACGGCACCGCGGTCACGTCCGTGGTCGCAGCCCACCTGCAGGGTCATCGGCGCTGTTGTCAGCGTGCCCGACACGGCGGCTTCCAGCACGGCCACCGAGTCGTGCAGCGCCATCGGCGCCGCGCGCTGTTGCCGGCAGTGTTCGATGATGCCGGCCAGTGTCGCGCAGCGCGGGCCGGCTTCCGCCAGCTCGGCAAACCAGGCACCATCGACCGTGGCTCGCCGGGTCACGTTCAACGGCACCAACGTGGTCGCCACGTCCTCCTCGACGAGCACCCGGCGGGCGGCTTCTGGGTCGGAGTCGATGTTGAACTCGGCCGGCGAACCGCCGAGGTTGCCACCCATGATCACGATGCGGCCGATCCGGGGCTTGAGCTCCGGGTGCACGGCGAGCAGTAGCGCGATGTTGGTCAGCGGTCCGATGGCCACCAGCGTCACTGGAGCCACCGCGCCGCGCAGCAGAGTAGCCATCAGGGTGACGGCGCCGAGGGCACTGATCGGTCCGCTGGGTTGGGGTAGCAGGTCGGCATGACCGCCGAGGCCGTCTCGCCCGTGCCAGCGATCGGTCCGCTGCGGTTGTGGGTACACCAGTGGCCGGGCGGCACCGGCGGCCACCGGCAAGTCGCCGAGCCCGGCCAGGGTCCGCAGCCGCAGCGCGTTGGCGGTGGTGACCTCCACGCCGGCATTGCCGAATACCGTGGTTACCGCGAGCAGCTACACCTCCGGGCTCGCCGCGGCCAGCATCAGCGCCACCGCGTCGTCCACTCCGGGGTCGGTGTCAATGATCATCGGTACGGTCACCGGGCCAGCACCTCGTCGATCTCGGCAGCGGTCGGCAGGGACGGTTGAGCACCGGGCCGGGTGGCCGCCAGTGCGCCCGCAGCGCAGGCCCGGGCGAGCAACTCGGCGTCGGGCAGTCCGTGCAGCAAACCCGCTACCGCGGCGCCGATGAACGCGTCACCGGCGGCGGTGCCGTCCACCGCGCTGACTGGCGGGGGGACCGCGGTCGCTACCTGCACGCCGTCGCGGAGCAGTACCGCGCCGCGCGGTCCGTCGGTGACAGCGACGGCTCGGGCATCGCGCAGGCCGGGCAGCGCGGCATACTCGGTGCGATTGACCACCACCAGATCGGCGCGCCGTAGCACCGCGGCTGGTACCGGACGGGCCGGAGATGCGTTGAGCACGAATAGCCCGGTGGCATGCTGAGCAGCGGCGATCACTGCCTGCTCGGGTACTTCCAGCACGGTGAGCACCGCGTCGGCGCCTGCGACGTCCTGGGCTTGCACTCGTAGGGTCGCGTTTGCGCCCGGGACCACCACGATGGTGGTCTCTCCCGCTGGATCGACGGCGATCAGCGCTAGCCCGGTCGGCTCGGTGACCGTTCGCAGCCGGTCCAGCGCTACTCCTTCGCGGCGTAGCAGTTCCAGCGCGGTGGCGGCCTCGGGGTCGGCGCCGACCGCGGCGACCAGCCGGACCGGTAGGCCCAGCCGATGGGTGGCCAGCGCCTGATTGGCTCCTTTGCCGCCGGGGATGCGGGTCAAGCCGGTGGCGGTCAGGGTCTCGCCGGGGCCTGGTAGCCGCGGCAGCGCGGCCACCAGGTCAAGGTTGACGCTGCCCACCACCGTCACGCCCACGGGGCTCATCCCACCACGCGCGCAGCATCGACCCTTTCCGGGTGAAAACGGGTCGCGTACAGCCGCGCCGCGCCTTTACCGGGGCCATCGCCATGCCGCCGATCAGGGTGCTCCGCAAGTGGGAGTAGCCTCTTGGGACGCGCAATCAGCGCAGGACAACCTTGGATGCCGCGCACACCGCGGGAGGCCCCGTGATGACAAAGAATCCGAACGCGATCCTGCGAAGTATCCGAAGCTCGATGGCCACCCTGGGCCAGGGCAGTCCGGCCGCCACACCGCCCCTTGTACACGATCTCATCCAGGCGATCAAGGATCTGGACAACCACCTGTCCTGGGGCGGGATGCCACCCGACGAGTGGCGTAGCGCCCCGTTCGCCCTGCCCCCGGCACGGGTTTCCGACACGCGGGCCCAGCAGCTGAGGGTGCTCGACACACCAGCTTCCGGACCTGATCCGGTCGAGGACATCATTCGCCGGATGTGATGGTCGGCGCAGCGCCGGCACGCTACCTTCGACAGCATGCCGACCACCGGGCCACCGTCGTGCGTAGTGATACCACTGCACCGGTCACCGGAGCGACCCGCAGCACGACGTTCCTATCAACGGCAGCGATGGGCTCTGCCCGGTGCCCGTGTGCGCCGTCCACCATGGCCGGACCCTGAGAGTTGATCTTGCGGCTACGCCAGGGTTGCCAGGTAGCGGATCGCGGAGATGCTGGGCAGGAAGCAGTAGGCGCCACCGCGGGTGGTGACGAATCGCGGGAGTCCCTGCAGTGTCACCGATCCCGCCGCCCGCGGTATCGAGAAGGTTCCAGCCCCGTTGGCCTGGGCGCCGATCAGTGGGTCGTTGGTGCGGCCGAGCCCGGCGGTGAAGATCCCGTCATTCGCCCATTGGGTCATGAGGAACTCGAACTGATCGTGCAGGCTGACCCCGATGAACAGCCCGAGTAGGCCTCGAGACTGCCCGTCCCTGGGATGTTCCGGGTCATATGGCGGACCATAGGCGATACCGCGCCGGACGAGGCGGTGCAGTTGACCGGCACCGCCGGCGACGCGTTGTCCGCGCGGATTCATCCGGCGAATGTGCGATCCGATCGGGCAACGGTAACCCCGCTCGTCATCGTGCTGTCCGATGTAGTCGAAGTCGTTCAACGCTTCGGGCGGAATAGGGGGATCGGGTGTGTCGGTGTCCGGTGAGAGGATCAACGGCGCGCCGTTGCGCCAGCGCCCGCACAGCTTAGCTTCGATCAGTTCTTTCGACAATCCGGTCGCCAACGCCTGCTGGCTGACGAATTCCGCGAACGCGTCAACGTCTTGTTCAAGCACGCGGAATGCGGCGAAGCTACCGTTGATGCCTAGCTCGGGAGGCTCCGGAACCGGATAGCTGAACTGGTCGAACTGGCTGGGGTATCCGAGCAGGAACTCGCCTACTGGGGCTGGCGGCAGATGATCCGGCAGCCCGGCGAGCGGAACACCTTCGATGGTGGGCTGGGATAATCCGTCACGATATCCGAAGTGCGCCACATCGTCGGGCAGCGAAGCGCCATCGTGGCGACCCAGCTCGACGCAGCTGGTGGACCAGGACTGTTCCAGTCGCTTCGTCGCAGCGTCGAGCGCGGAGCCGGACTGGGCGGACAGCATCAGCAACAGATGCAGCCCCGGGTCCACCAGCCACGGTAACCACTGGTCGGGTGCGCTCGTACCGACGTCACCTACGCCGGCTGCTCGCGCCACCGCACCCTCGCGGTATTCCACGGGGAAGCCGGCCAGGGAGGCTTGCGGTACCCCCAGCGCCGCCAGGCCCCGGAAAGTGATACCCAGGTTCACGCAGTACTCCGGCTTCATCGCCCAAGGCTGCGCCGTGGTAATGGAGGGGACAGCAGGATCGTCACCGATCAATGTGGTCAGAAATGCGCGGGTACCCGTCGACTCGCGAACACTCAGGCCGAAATACCGGGAAACTGGCATGGTGTAGCCCCGGAGGATGAATCCCTGCACATCTGCGAGTTCGACGGTCACCATCGCGTTACTCCTCCTCGAGATATATCAGTTCGGGGCGCCGACCAGCCCGAGAATGTCGAGCACCGTGCGCTCGGGGTAGGCGCTGTAGAACCTCCCCACGCAACCGACGTCGACACTGCGGACGTAGGCCAGGAATTCCTGGCGGTGGGTCTGTACCGGTAGCGGCGGGGCGCCCGCCGCGTGGGCCAACAGAGCGTTGAAAATGTCTCCGATATTATCGATGAACTCGTTGATGTACACCTCGAAGTCGCCGTCGTAGGTGGTGATCACCGCGAGTTGGTCGTTGCCCAGAAAAGCGAACCTGGCGAAATGAACCGTGCCGATTTTGTTCAGTGCGATGATGACCGGATTTTGATCCGGTGGCAGCGATTGCAGGTGTCCGACGAGCTGTGCAAGCGCGGCGTAGTCTTCGTCAGACTTCGCTTTCATCACCATGGTCAGCGGATTCTGGACGGGCTGTGGTGGCTGCTCGGTCAAGGGATTCTCCTCTCGGGTGGTCAGTAGTCGATCAGCGTTCGGATCAGGTTCGGCAGGTCAGGCCGCGTTCATCAAGCCTGCGCCGCAGCTGGGTCAGGGCACGCGCACGGGTGGGTCCGATGCCGCCGGCTGGGATTCCAGTATTCCGGGCGACCTCGGCGTACGGTCGCGGGCTATCGACGAACAGCTCGCGGAGAAGTACTTGACGGCGGGGTGACAGTGTCGCGATGAGACTCCAGAGCAGCCGCGCCGTGTCTGCGTCGATGGCGTGCTGCTCCGGCCCCACGGATGGGTCAGCCATCAGCTCTACTGCCACATAGGATGGCGCCGGGGTCTGCTGTGCCTGATGCCGCAGGATGCGCAGGCATTCCCGACTTGCGGTGGTTGCCAGCCAACCCGCGAGCTGCTCGGGCAGCTGTATCCGGTGGCAGTTCTCCGCCAGCCGTAACCAGGTCATTTGCACCGCGTCGAGGGCATCCGCATCCTGCAGCGCGAACGAGCGCACCTTCGAGACCACCACGCCCCGATATCGGTGCACGATCTGCTCCCACGCCCTCGGATCTCGGTCGCAGGCGCGCCGTAGTAGATCGGCGGTGGTCTCTGTGTCGTCAAGCGAGCTGGTGACGATTGTCATCGGTACCCCCGGTGACGTCTGGGTGGGCGCCAGGCAAGTGCCCAGGTGGTGATCAGGTGGTGGTCAGGCAGCAAGGTGCACTGGATTACGTCGCACAGAAAACGTACGTTGTAAATTGACATGTACAGTGTTATGGTGTGGGGACGAAAACAGCTATAGCCCAATCGGGTATACGTTGTACGTATGGCGGTAGTGGCGAGCGAGGAGCGATGACGTTGAACGACCAGTCCCGGGCCCCTGGCCGCTCCGATCCGACGGCCTGGGTCGGTATCGATCCCAGCAAGGACCAGGCGCGGCCGCCCCCGCTGTCCCGGCCCCGGATAGTGCGGGCCGCTCTGGGTCTGGTCGACGAGAAGGGCCTGCCCGCATTGACGATGCGGGCACTGGCGACTGAGCTCGAGGTCTCGCCGATGGCCCTGTACAACCACGTGCGGGACAAGGACGAGCTGGTGGACCTCATGGTTGACCTGATGCTCGGCGAGGTGGACACGTCGGTCACGGAAGGTGACTGGTTGACCCAGCTCCGGGCGCTGGTGTGCAGCTACCACGAGGCCTTGGCGGCCCACCATGAGCTGGCCAAGGTCTACAGCGTTCGGGTCAGAATCGGCCCGCACGGCCTGTTGATCATGGAGCGAACGGTTTCGTTGCTGCTTGCGGCGGGGCTCTCGCCTGCCGAGGCGTCCGACGTGTTCTTCGTCCTGTTCATCTACACCGCCGGCTTCCAACAGATAGGCCACGTCGTCCCCCGGCGCGATAGCGCAACCCAGGAGGAGACCAGCTATTTCCCGCCGCTCCCACCGCAGCAGATTCCCGCTGTCACTGCGGCGAGTCCGCACCTGAACGGCCCGCACCGGCCGGGGCGGTTCGACTATGGCCTCGAACTTCTGCTCGCTGGTTTGCAGGTTAAGATCGCTGCGCCCGAGGAGGCCGCGGCTGCGCCGCAGTGAGGGCCGTCACTGCACTACGGATCTACCGATCGGTAACGTTGTGGCCATGAACATCGTGGTTCTGATCAAGCAGGTGCCGGACACCTGGTCGGTGCGCACACTGGCCGATTCCGACCACACTCTTGACCGCGCCTCGGCCGATGTCGTTCTGGACGAGATCAACGAACGCGCCGTCGAGGAAGCGCTCAAGATCAAGGAGGCGGCTGACGGGGAGGTCACCGTCGTCACGATGGGCCCGCAGCGGGCCGCCGACGCGATCCGCAAGGCCCTGTCGATGGGCGCGGACAAAGCCGTGCACCTGTCTGACGAGGGTCTACACGGGTCCTGCGCGGTCCAGACCGCCAAGTCTTTGGCCAAAGTCATCGGCACCCTCGGCGACGTCGACCTCATCATTGCCGGCAACGAGGCCACTGACGGCACCGTGGGTGCCATCGCGGCGATGGTCGCCGACGTGCTCGGGCTGCCGGAGCTCACCCACGCACGCAAAGTCACCGTCGAAGGGCGCACGGTGACCGTAGAGCGGGAGGCCGATGATGCGATCACGGTCCTGCAGGCTGAGCTGCCAGCCGTGGTCAGCGTGAACGAGAAGATCAACGAGCCGCGTTACCCGTCGTTCAAGGGCATCATGGCAGCGAAGAAGAAGCCGGTGGCCACGTTGTCGCTGGCCGATGCGGGCATCGAGCGCACTGCTGTCGGGTTGGCCAACGCCACCTCGACGGTGATCGAGTCCACGCCACGGCCGCCGCGGCTGGCCGGGCAGGTCGTCACCGACGAGGGTGACGGCGCGGCCCAGCTCGCCGCCTATCTCATCGGCCAGAAGCTGATCTGATCGGCGCAGAGGAGAACAGTCATGGCAGAGGTCCTGGTCCTGGTCGAGCACTCCGGCGGCGAGGTCAAGAAGGTCACCAACGAACTGCTCACGGCGGCGGCGAAGCTGGGTGAGCCGTCAGCTGTGGTGGTCGGCACGCCTGGCGCCGCCGCCAAGCTCAAGGACCGGCTGGCGGCCTATGGCGCCGTGAAAGTCTATGTGGCCGAGTCCGACGACGTGGACAACTACCTGACCGCTCCCGCTGTCGGAGTGCTGGCGGCACTCGTGGAATCGGCCCAGCCGGCTGCCGTCCTCATCGCCTCCTCGCCGGACGGCAAAGAGATCGCCGGCAAGCTTGCCGTGCGTACCGGATCGGGACTGCTCTGCGACGCCGTCGAGCTGGCCGCCGACGGCACTGCAACTCATTCGGTGTTCGGCGGTTCATACCTCGTGAGGTCTCGGGCCACCACGCCGGTCGCGGTGATCACTGTCCGGGCCGGCGCGATCGAACCGGTCGAGTCACCGGGCGCGGCCACCGAGCAGACCGTCGAGGTCGCCGCGGTGAGCGCGACGAAGACTGCGAAGATCATCGAGCGTAAGCCCATCGAGGGTGGTGACCGCCCGGACCTCGGTGAGGCGAGCGTCGTGGTTTCCGGTGGCCGTGGCGTCGGCTCGGCGGACAACTTCGGGGTGATCGAGAAGCTCGCCGACTCGCTCGGCGCCGCGGTGGGAGCCTCTCGGGCGGCCGTGGACTCCGGCTACTACCCGCACCAGTTCCAAGTCGGGCAGACCGGCAAAACGGTCTCACCACAGCTGTACCTCGCGCTCGGCATCTCCGGCGCGATCCAGCACCGCGCCGGCATGCAGACGTCCAAGACGATCGTCGCGGTCAACAAAGACCCGGAGGCGCCGATCTTCGAGATCGCCGACTTCGGCGTGGTAGGCGATCTGTTCACCGTCGCCCCGCAGCTCACCGACGCGGTCACCAAACGCAAGAGCTGAGGTCGAGCTGTTGACCTTTCGGGTTGACGGTGAATCGCCACTGCTCAACGTCTGGTTTGCCTTGTTCGCCCCACCACCGGTGGGCGGCGTCGACCTCATCCCACAACCGACGGGGGCCGTGCTGGCGCACCGGGAATTCATCGTCGCTGGCGTCCGGTGTGCTCTGGGTCAGTTTGGCCCACGACCGGGACTCGAAATCCAGCAGCCATAGCACCCCGACACCGTCCTGCTCGTCGTAGGGCCAGTACCGCCACTGGCACCGGGGCACCCGCTGACCGATCGCAAACCGCGCGCCTCGATCCCCGCATACCCAGTGTGGATGAAGGACGGTCACGCTGACTTCTCCCCGGTTCTCGTCCTCGCCTACGACTGAAGCGACCGACCCACGACCTTCTCGCTGCTCTCGAAGCGGCATGAACGATGATTCCCCAACGATGGCCCCGCTCGCGCCGCCGTGCTCGTCGACGGTCAAGGTCACCAGCGCACCGGTGTAGCTGTTGGCCCACGGCAGCAGGAGCCTGCCCCCAGGGCGGATCTGCTCCACCCATGCATACGGGATTCGGTGCGCGGCGGCGGTGGCCATGATCCGGTCGTACCGGGCGCCTGGTGGGTATCCGAGGGCCCCGTCTCCAGTAATCACGTCTACCTCGCCATAGCCGGAACCCGACAGGGCCTTGCGCGCGCGTGCCGCGACGGCGGCGTCGACCTCGATGCTCGTCACGTGTTCGGCCCCGAGTCGGCGGGCGAGCAGCGCGGCGTTGTAGCCGGTACCGGTGCCGATTTCGCACACCCGATGCCCGAGTTTGGCGTCCAGCGCGGCCAGCATCACCGCGACCATGATCGGAGACGACGCCGAGCTGGTCGGCATCATCCCAGCTAGACCCGGCCCGGCCGGATGCCCGTCATCGATCTGGGTGATCACCGCATCGTCGGAGTAGGCCAGCTCCAGCCACCGATCCGGATCGTCGTCCCGGTGCAGCGGCACCAACGCCGGACCCTCGTCGTTATTGTCGATCCACACGGTGTCCGGGATGAACTCGTGCCGGGGCACAGCCGCCAGCGCGGTGTGCCACGGCGCCCACGCCTCTTCCCACTGGGCCAGGTAGGTGTTGATGGCGAGCCGCTGCACCATTCGCGCTCGCAGCTCGCCGGGGTCAGCCCGCTGCCCGGTCACCGGTCGTGCTTATTGGGGTCCGGATGCGGTGGCACCGGCCGAACCGGATCCGGTCTTCCATCGCGCGTGTGGTCCTCTCTCCCGTGCTTGCCGGGATTGTCGTCCTGCTGGCCCTGCTTATTGTCGTCGTCTCGGTCCTTGCCCATATCAGCCTCCGAAGTTCGTCTCAGCTGCGTCGGCCCGCCTGGGCAGTGCCAAAAATGACTCCCGCCGTGAGCTGACGCCCGGTGTCTGGACCACGCGCACCAGATGAGGCCGTATCCGGACCAGTTCGGTCCCGTCGTCAAAGCGAACATTGAGGCGGGTGAGGCCGCGACCGACAACCTGGCCTTGCTTGTGCAGCCGCGACGGCAGAGCCCCGTGGTTTTTCTCCACCGCGACTTGTTCGACTCGGCAGTGCTGCTGGATCTGGCCGCCGGAGGCATCGCGCCATGGGTCGTAGGGAAGTCGAGTCAGCATGGCTTATCTCACCTCGGGAATTTTGTGGTGGCCGACCGGCCGTCGGGAGCTGAAGCGGGGTCAACGCTCGACCGACGGCCGGCCGGGGATCTAGTGGGGCAGTGCCCGATCGGCTCGGGGTCTTTCCCGGTGGGTGGTACCGATAACCCATCATCGCCCGTTTCCCAGCCCAACACCTCGTTGAATACGCTCAGCGCACTGCCATCCACCTGACGCTGCACCAGCGCACTCCCGGGAACGATCAGCGACGATGTCCGCTGGCGCCACGCGAAACAGTCGCAGCTGAATCCTTCGATATGGATCATGTCCGCCCAGTCACCGATCACCCGGTGTCCCATCAACGGCCCGTCCACGCCCGGACCGGCTCGCCGGAAATGAAAGCCACACAGTTTGAGCTGATCGAGCAGTCGCTTGGCGATCATCAGGTCTGAGGCATCGGTCCTCATCGTTCACAGCCTGTGCGCCAGCTGGGGTACTACGCTTGTGTAGTTGCGCCTACTTGGCTTCATTCTGCAGCCTCTTCCGAAATGCCTCGAGCGGTCCGCCCGGGGACGGGCAGAGAACCCGCACGTGTCCCGTTGCCGGTTACAGCCTGGTGCGTCAAGGTCTCCAGCACGATGACCCGAGCACGCACTCACGGTGCCCTCCGGATGCACCCTCTGCCGGTAGAGTCAAGGCCGGCAACACACCGACCCGGGGAGTCTCCGTGACGACGACCGTGCGTGAGTGGACGGGCCTCGAGGCCAAGGCCCTGCGCGCCGCCCTGCGAATGACGATGCATGAGTTCGCGGACTACCTCGGCGTCGGTACGCGAACTGTCGCCAAGTGGGAAGCTCGTGGTAGGCATATCGAGCCACAGCCCCAGACCCAAGCCATCCTGGATACCGCGTTGGCCAAGGCTTCCGGTGACGTTCAGGCCCGCTTCACCGCCGCCGTTAGCGGCTCATCCACCAACAAGACGATCACTGTGGACGCTGCGCACGGGCCGAACAACACCCCAACGCAGTGGTCAGAGCTAGTTCCGCAGAGCGGGGTGCTGCTGCCTGTCGTGGTCGATGGCCGCCAGATCTTACTGCCGTTAGACGCCGCCGCTGTCGTCGGTCGCGGCCTTGCAATGGCGGTGAACCTAGCTCCGTCGCTTGGCGACCCGTCCCGGTTGGAGGCCAAGCCAGCCAATGTGGAGCGAGCCTACGAGCTTTACTTGCGGGGTCAAGGGCTGTTAGCCACCAATGAGAGAGACCGGATCGAAGCTGCTACGACCTTGCTGGACCGTGCCCTGGACATCGATCCAGGCTTTGCCCGCGCACAAGCCGCTCGGGGCTATGCCCACTGGCGGCAGTACTTCTCCGGATGGGGATCGGATCTATCGACATTGGAGCTGGCGCTCGGTGACGTCGACGCAGCGATGCGGCTCGACCCTGAATCTATCGGTGCCCGCACCACTCTCATTCGCATCTGCTGGGACATGGGCTGGCACGAAAGGGCTCTGGAGATTGGTCGAGCGATTTACGAGAAGAACCCGGACAGCCTCGACGCCACGCTTGCGTTCGCTCGCGCACTCAACAATGGCGGCATGGCCGAGGCGGCATTGCCGCTGACCACGGCGGCCCTTCACGTGGATCCAACTAATCCCACGGCTTTGAAATTGCTCACCTGGAACCATCTGATGGTCGGCGACTATCCATCGGCCTTGGATGCGGCTCACCGTTACCTTCCTACATTTCCACGGGACTCCAACACTCGCTGGGCGGTCGCCTTGGCTCACCTCGGCGGTGGAGATGTTCACACGGCCATCCATACCGCCCGAGATGCCGTCGCCGCAGACCCCGATGACATCATGGTCTGGAACTTGCTCGGTTACCTGCACCGTCTTAGTGGTGACGAGGCCGCCGCCCGAGATGCCTGGTTGATCGGAATCGAGCGCACTGCGTCATGCGTAGGGACAGCAACGCACCATAACCCTCGCGTGCAGTCATGGCTGGCGAATGTCGAGGCATGTGTGGGCCGCACAGAGCGAGCGCGCGCGAAAGTCGCGCGGCTAATTGAAGCTGAACCGCACAATGGGTACATCAAGTACCGGCTCGCACACGTCCTGGCGGAGCTGGGTGACGCTGAGGCAGCCATCCGAATACTAGGCGAGGCGGTACAGGACGGGTTCCTCTCGGTGCAGCTCCTGCGGCATGATGAGCTACTGGGGTTATCAACGCTTGTCGACCTAGCGGACTACTGCGAGGTCAGGCGCGCCCTTCAACAGAACGTCGAGCGGGCCAAGAACAAGTACGCCCCCAGCACGTGACCTCGAATCGCGCAGACCGGAATCGTAACGCTGAGCCCAGCAGGCTATGACGAGGGAGACTACCGGATGGGACTCGCCAAGAGCGACCGGGGCTGGATGTCCGGTGTTGCTGGCAACGATGTGGTCACTATCGGGGACCCCCGTCTCAAGGCCGAGACCGAAGCGATCGGAGACGCCCAAGAGGTTGCGGATCTTCTCGCGCGCATGGTGAATCGGCTACGCGAGTTGAACGGTGCTGGCCTGGCCGCTCCGCAGGTGGGCGCCTCGGTAAAGGTGATCATCGTCGAGGTCAGGAAGACTGATGTATTCCCCGACCGCCCGACGTCCCCACTACTGCAGATGATCAACCCGGTCATTGTCACGCGGTCCGAGACGACTGAGACCGGCTGGGAGGGTTGCTTCAGCGTGCCCGGGCTGATGGGCCTTGTGCCGCGAGCTGAGACCATCACTGTCGAGTACATTGCAGCGGAGGGTACCGGCGTCACGACGCAATACTCCGGCTATGTGGCCAGGGTGATCCAACACGAGATCGACCATCTCAACGGAGTCGAGTTCGTGGACCGGATGACATCGATGGAGAGCCTGACGACGGTAACGAATTACTTGGAGTTCCAGGGGCGATCACAACGACATGATTGATCGCCCCTGACAGGGACCACTCATCATGGCCGCAGCGAGGCTCCCGAACTCAACACCAGGGTCGGGTGGGGTGGAGGTGCACGTCCTGCCAGCTGCTGTCCGCCACTGGAGCCAACCGCCGCACGCTCGTGACCCCCGCTGAGGCCGCCGTCACAGCAATCACCCTGGCCCTCCTACCGACTTCGGCGTGGTAGGCGATCTGTTCACCGTCGCCCCGCAGCTCACCGACGCACCGACGCGGTCACCAAATGCAAGCTGACGCCCGGTGAGTGGCAACACTAGGGCAGGAACCGCAGTGACGATGGCTCGCCGCGGGTGAGAGCCGAGAGATGCTCTCGAAGGTTCAATCCGTCACTCAGGATGCCACCAGCCTCGAGCCGCTCAACGAGCCTCCCCTCGGCCTCTTTGATCGCGGAGGCTGACTCGAGAAGACCGCGGATCCTGTCAGGGTCGACCACGATAACGCCGTCGTCGTCGGCCAGAATCATATCGCCAGGATTCACCGAAACTCCGCCGCACGTCACCGATATCTGTAGCTCGCCCAGCTTGGATGCGGTGCCCGCGAGTGGCGTGACGAAGCGGCTGTAGATGGGAAGTTCGCAGGTCGCCACGTACGCGATGTCCCGGTAGCCGGCATCAACGATGATCCCGCCAAGCCCTCGCGCGAAGGCTCCGCGGGCAAGCATCTCCCCGGCAAGAGCAGTTTCTCGGGCCCCGCCGTCGACGATGACCACCTCTCCTGGAGATGCCAGCTCAACCGCTCGGAGCACCGCCAAGAAGTCCTCTCTGCAGCGAACGGTAAATGCCGGACCATAAAGGCGTACTCTGGCGGATCGAGCCCGAAGCGCGCCGTCCATCACTCTGGTGGTCTTGTCCGCATCACAGATGGCGGTTGTGCCGACAGCATGAAATTGTTCAGCGAGCTCACTCATGGTTCCCTCCCAGATCTCACGGACAGTGACATCGAGAACTTCAGGTCAGAGGCGCCGCGCGAGCTCGGCGAGCGGCCCGCACCAGCGCCCCGGCAGGCGCCGTTAGGCTGGGGTCTCGATGACCTACCTCGACCATGCCGCCACGACGCCGATGCTGCCGGAGGCAGTGGCAGCGATGAGCCAGGCATTGTCCGCATTGGGCAATGCCTCGTCGCTGCATGGCTCGGGCCGGCGAGCGCGGCGCACGGTGGAGGAATGCCGGGAGAGCATCGCGGAGGCGGTGGGCGCCCGCCCGTCTGAGGTGGTGTTCACCGGGGGCGGCACGGAGGGCGACAACCTCGCTGTCAAGGGACTGTTCTGGCAACGGCGTGCCGCCGATCCTCGTCGCACGCGGGTACTGGCATCCGCCGTTGAGCATCACGCCGTGCTCGATGCGGTGTCCTGGCTGGCCGATCACGAAGGCGCCGAAGTGGGGTGGCTCGAAGTAGATCGCTACGGCCGGGTGCATCCGGACACGCTGCGCGCCGCGCTGGCCCGCGATCCGGAATCGGTGGCCCTGGTGACCGTGATGTGGGCGAACAACGAAGTAGGCACCGTGGCGCCGGTGCGCGAGCTGGCCGAGGTCGCCGCCGGCTACGGGGTACCGCTGCACACCGACGGCGTGCAGGCGGTGGGCCAGCTGCCGGTGCACTTCGGCCGATCCCAGGCCGCCGCGCTCACCCTGACCGGGCACAAGCTGGGCGGCCCATATGGGGCCGGGGTGCTGTTGCTGGGCCGTGAGGTCGCGGCGACCCCGCTGCTGCACGGCGGCGGTCAGGAGCGCGATGTGCGTTCCGGCACGCTGGACGTCCCGGCGATCGTCGGGTTGGCCACCGCGATCGGCCACGCCGTGGCTACCCAGCCGCAGAGCACCATCCGGCTCGCGGCGCTGCGAGACGAGCTGGTGGACGGGATCCTGGCCAGGGTGCCCGGTGCGGTGCTCAACGGCGATCCGAGCGACGGACTGATCGACGGTGGCCCTTCGCGATTGCCGGGTAACGCCCATTTCACCTTCCCGGGCTGCGAGGGCGACTCGCTACTGATGCTGCTCGACGCCCGCGGCATCGAGTGCTCCACGGGCGCGGCGTGCACCGCCGGTGTGGCCCAGCCCTCCCATGTGTTGCTGGCGATGGGAACCACGCCGGCCGCGGCCCGCGGCTCGCTGCGCTTCTCCCTCGGGCGCACCTCGACGGCCGCGGACGTGGCTGAGGTGCTCGATGCCATCGAGCCGGTCGTCGCACGGGCCCGGGGGGCTGGATTCCGGCGGGCGGCCGCGTCGTGACGGCGTCGCGACGATGAAGGTCTTGGCCGCCATGAGCGGCGGGGTCGATTCCTCGGTTGCCGCGGCCCGGGCGGTCGACGCCGGGCATGAGGTGGTCGGGGTGCACCTGGCGCTGTCGGCGCAACCCGGCACGCTGCGCACCGGCGCGCGCGGGTGCTGCACGAAGGAGGACGCAGCCGACGCGCGGCGGGTCGCCGACATCATCGATATCCCGTTCTATGTCTGGGACTTCGCGCAACAGTTCACCACCGACGTGGTGGACGACTTCGTCGCCGAGTACGCAGCCGGTCGCACCCCCAACCCGTGCCTGCGATGCAACGAGCGGATCAAGTTCACCGCGTTGCTGGACCGTGCGCGCGACCTCGGCTTCGACGCGGTCTGCACGGGTCATTACGCGCGCCTGTGCGACGGCGTGCTGCGCCGAGCGGTGGACGCCGGAAAGGATCAGTCCTACGTGCTCGCCGGACTCACCGCTGAGCAGCTGGCGCACGCGCTGTTTCCAGTCGGTGACACCGCCAAGGGCGAGATCCGGGCCGAGGCGACGCACCGTGGCCTGGCCGTCGCGGGCAAGCCGGACAGCCACGACATCTGCTTCATTCCCTCGGGCGATACCCGGGCGTTCCTGGCCGGTCGGCTGGGCTCCCGGCCCGGAGAGCTGGTCGACGGGGAGACCGGGGAGGTCCTCGGCCACCATCAGGGTGTGCACGGCTTTACCGTTGGCCAGCGCCGCGGGCTGGGATTGCGGCACCCAGCGCCCGATGGCCGCCCACGGTTCGTCCTGGAGCTCCAGGCGGCCACCGGCACGGTGCGGCTGGGATCCGCGCAGCATCTCGACGTCGGTGTGATCGAAGCCCACCGTCCGGTATGGGCCGCCGGTGCGCCCGATGGCCCGTTCGAGTGCATCGCGCAGGTCCGGGCGCACGGCGGGTGCGCCAGCGCGGTCGTTGAGGCAGCCGGCGACGGCGTGCTGGTGCAGCTGCGGGAATCCCTGCGCGGGGTGGCACCCGGCCAGGCTGTCGCCCTGTACGGCCCCGACTCTGGTGGCGATGTCGTACTCGGCAGCGCCACCATCACCGCTACCAGCTGAGCCCACCTGAAACGCGCTCAGCTGCTGGCGCCCGTGTTGCCGTCATTGGCGCTTCCGTCAGCGCCGGAGCTCGAAGAGTGGGGCACGCCCGCAACGCCGAGCACGAACGTGGTGAGCGCCCCGGGGGTGACGCCGCCTACGGGGTTGGCGCCGCCGGGGTCTTGGACGCTGAACATCGACAGGACGGTACGGGCCGGCAGCAGCTCCGTGCACTGCTCGTCGAGCTCGGCAGAGCTCACTGTGTCAGACATCAAATCCTCCTAGGGGAGGTGGTCTCGGGCACGGAAAACACCTCGTTGAATTACTGATCCGGTAGTCGCACGTAGCACTTCCCGGTGGGCTACCTAGTCGTGGAGTTGCAGACCTCGCCAGGGGTGGCTGGAACGCGGCCACCCCTCTCCAGCCAGAGCGCTGGACTCAGCCTTAATCGGACGGGTCGAAGCGCTATCAGCCGTCAGCGGACATGCCGGCCGCGCCGACGGCGTTGCCGCTGCCCGGAATCAACGGGTGGTTCAAGACATTGAGGCCGAGCGTCCCCACGGCGTCTCCGCCGTTGGTGCCGGTGCCGCCGTCGCCGGCGCTGAACAGCGACAGGACGGTACGGGCCGGCAGCAGCTCCGGGTGCTGCCCGTCGAGCTCGGCAAGGCTCACTTTGTCAGACATCAAATCCTCCTAAGGAAGGTGGTCGAGGTGGTCTCGCGTACGGACGACATCACATCGTTTGTATTGCTGATTCGCCATCACATACCGTGCCCGACGGCAATGTCTGGTGGCAATCGGTAGCCGCACGTAAATCTTGCCGGTGACCACCTAATCGTGTAGCTATTCCAAATACGTAGTCGCGCCGCGACAGGCTACGGAGATTCCATACTCCGCTACCTGATAGAAAGGCCCGGTGACCGACCGACCTCCCTGGCCCCCCGGCTCCGCCACCGGTATCGGCTCGATGCCCGGCACCGACGCCCGCGAAGCTGCCCGCACCGTGATCGGCGAGCTGCCTGACCTGCCTTACCTGCCCGAGCTGCCGGACCGGGGCGCCGGTGCCGACATCATCGGTCGCACCGCGGCTCTGCTCGTCGACCTCGCCGTGGAGCTGGTGCCGTCGGGTTACCGGGTTACCGCCCGGGCCGGCCGCGAGCATCGCCGTGGCGTCGATCTGTTAAGCGCCGATCTCGACGCGTTCGAGGAGGCGATGGACTCCGCCGGGGCCCGACCGGACGTGATCAAGGTGCAGGCCGCGGGGCCGTGGACGCTGGCGGCCGAAGTGGAGCTGCGCAGCGGGCACAAAGTGCTCACTGACCCCGGCGCGTTGCGTGAGTTCGCGGCGTCGCTGGCCGAGGGGTTGCGGGCGCACGCGAGCGAGGTGCGCCGCCGGCTCGGCGTGAGCACCGTCGTTCAGCTAGACGAACCGGGCCTACCAGCGGTTCTCGCCGGCAGCGTGCCCACTCCGTCCGGGTACGGCACCGTTGCTGCGGTGCCCGAGAGCGCCGCGGCAGAGCTGCTACGCAGCGTGCTCGAAGCGCTGCCCACGCCGCGGATCGTGCACTGCTGCGCGCCGCGGCCACCGTTGGCGCTGCTGCGCGAGGCTGGGGCTGACGCGCTGGCCGTCGACGTCGCTCTGCTCGCCGGCGCGCCCCGGGCCACCATCGACGCCCTCGGTGAGGCATGGGATTCCGGGGCATCGGTATTGCTCGGCCTGGTGCCGGCTGTTCCGCGTGACTGGCAGCCCTCGGGCCAGACCAGCGGGCCACCTACGCTCGCCGCTCTGGCCCGGCCGGCGCTGGATCTGGTGGACCGGCTCGGTTTCAACCGCTCGCTGCTTGCCGAGCGCTGCGTGCCCACCCCGTCCTGCGGCCTGGCCGGCGCTACCCCTGATTGGGCCCGGCGAGCGCTGACCCTGGCGCGGGAGCTGGGACAGGCCTTCGTCGATCCGCCCGACTCTTGGTTGCGGTAACGGCCGTCATGACTCCTGAGGTGGGAAATTCGGTGGCGCCCAGCGCCGGATCGTGACGAGATGGGGTATGACCACCGTCAGTCGCGGGCTGTCTCTCGCGCCGGTCGAGCCGTCCGACGAGGAGGCCATCCGGCAGTGGCACGAGCTGCGCAGCGCTGTAGTGAGCGCGGACGCGCCCGATGACCCACCGCCATGTTGGGTCTACGAGCTCGGCAGTATTCGGCACCCACCGGCCAGCGAGATCCGGTCGGTGTGGGTGGCCCGGGTGGGTGGCTCGGTGGTGGGTGGCTGCCTGCTGGACCTCCCGATGCTGGACAACCAGCACAACGCCCACGGTGAGATCCTGGTGGCGCCCGAGCACCGGCGGCGCGGCATCGGTCGAGCACTGCTCGCTCACCTGCGGGCCGAGGCCACCCGGCAGCGCCGGGTCCGGTTTGTCTTCTGGGTGGAGCAGCCGCTGGATCCGGCCGCGCCCGACCCGGCAGGGCAGTTCGCGTCGGTGTCCGGAGCGCAGCCGGCGCTGTTCCAGACCATGCGGCGACTCGATGTCGACTCGGTGGACCCGTCGGCGCTTGCCCGGCTCAACGAGCAGGCGCGGGCGAAGTCCCGGGGCTACTCGCTGGTGCAGTGGGTAGGCAGCACGCCGCAGCGATGGCTCGACGACATCGCCTACCTAGAGGGGCGGATGTCTACCGACGCCCCGCTGGACGACCTGCAATGGGACCCCGAGGTCTACGACGCCGCGCGGGTACAGGCCCACGACGCCAGATCCCGGGCCCGCGGACTGCACATGGTCACTACGGGCGCGGTGGACAGCGCCGGGCGGCTGGTCGCCTTCACCCAGATCAGCGGCTACGCCACGTCGCGCTGGTTCGGTGGTCAGTGGAACACGATCGTCGCGCCCGAGCACCGGGGTCACCGGCTGGGCACTCTGATCAAGGTGGCCAACCTCGATCTTGCTCGGACCCAGCGCCCTGAGCTCCGGGTCATCGACACCTGCAACGCTGATTCCAACCCATACATGATCGGGATCAACGAGGTGATGGGCTTCCGGCCGCACCGCCGCGCGACTGATTGGCAGCTCGACCTGTAGTCACTCTGCGTAGTTACCCGACCCTCTACCGGCCCGAACATCCTCCGCGTACGGTGCCGGAGGGTCCGCACGCCGGCAGGAGGTCCCATGATGGACGCCGCCACCCGGAGACGACGCTGAGCAGCTACCGGCTGAGCGCACGTGTGACGCTGTGATGCAGAGTACGACCCGGACAACGTCTTCCACCTCAACGCCAACATCAAACCCGCGTTACAGCCGATCTGAGGGATGTCGCGTGCGAGGCGTGCTACCGCAGGGTGGTAGCATCGTACTTGGTTGTGGTCGTGTAGTTCCCCGATCGTTGTGAAGCGTCCGTGGAATGTCTGACTACGGGCTTCGCGCTCCCGTCGGGGATGCTCCCTATCGGTGGCGCGTGGTTCGCGCAACCGCGGATCGGCACGGTGCCGGTCCAGGCATCAGATTCCACAGGGAGAGCACATGGCACAGGGCGTCGTGAAGTGGTTCAACGCGGAGAAGGGCTTCGGCTTCATCTCCGTCGACGGGGGTGGCCCCGACGTATTCGTCCACTTCTCCGCCATCCAGGGTGACGGTTACCGCAGCCTGGACGAGAACCAGCGCGTGGAGTTCGAGTCGAGCCAGGGGCCCAAGGGCCCGCAGGCTGACTCGGTTCGCGCCATCTAGCAGCGACTCACTTCGCGGCCCCGCACCATTCCCGGTGCGGGGCCGCGAGCTGCATGCGGACTGTCGGTTCCCAGAGCTAGTCTCCCGGCGTGACCACCCCTGTTGCCGAACCGCCCGCCGAGGTCCGCGCCGAGCACGGCGACCTCGTCGAGGCTGTTCGAGGGCACCAGTTCCGCTATTACGTGCTCGACGCCCCCACCATCGCCGACGCCGAGTTCGACCTGCAGCTCCGCCGCTTGCAGGAGCTGGAGGCGCGCTGGCCGTCGCTGGTGACACCGGACTCGCCGACGCAGCTGGTAGGCGGCGGCTTCAGCACCGAGTTCGCCGCGCACGATCACCTGGAGCGGATGCTCAGCCTGGACAACGCCTTCGACACCGAAGCGCTGAGCGCCTGGGCCGACCGGGTCGCTCGCGAGGTGGGCACCGAGGTGCACTACCTGGCCGAGCTGAAGATCGACGGGCTGGCAGTGAACCTTTTGTATGAGAACGGCCGTCTGGTCCGCGGCCTGACTCGCGGTGATGGGCGCACCGGCGAAGACGTCACGCTCAACCTGCGCACCCTGCGGGACATCCCCGACCGGCTGCGCGGCGGCACCGAACACCCGGTACCCGAGCTGCTCGAGGTCCGCGGCGAGGTGTTCTTCCGGCTGGCCGACTTCGCCGAACTCAACGCGTCACTCGTCGAGGCGAGCAAACCTGCCTTCGCCAACCCGCGCAACTCCGCAGCGGGGTCACTGCGGCAGAAGGACCCCCGGGTCACCGCAACCCGACCGCTGCGAATGCTCTGCCATGGCCTGGGGCGCCGCCGCGGGTTCGAGCCGGTGCTCCAATCGCAGTCCTACCAGGCGCTGGCGGCGTGGGGGCTGCCGGTTTCCCGGCACACCCGGCTGCTGTCCACGGTCGGCGAGCTGACCGAACACATCGCCTACTGGGGTGAGCACCGCCACGACGTCGAGCATGAGATCGACGGCATCGTGGTAAAGATCGACGAGGTGTCGGCGCAGCGCCGGCTGGGGTCGACCTCCCGCGCGCCGCGCTGGGCGATCGCCTTCAAGTACCCGCCCGAGGAGGCCACCACGAAGCTCCTGGACATCCGGGTCAACGTCGGGCGCACCGGTCGGGTCACCCCGTTCGCGTTCATGGAACCGGTGACAGTCGCTGGGTCAACAGTGTCGCTGGCGACGCTGCACAACGCCGATGAGGTGCGCCGCAAGGGAGTGCTGATCGGCGACACCGTGACGATCCGCAAGGCCGGAGACGTCATTCCCGAGGTCCTCGGCCCGGTGGTAGATCTGCGCAGCGGCGAGGAGCGCGAGTTCGTCATGCCCACGCACTGCCCGGAGTGTGGCACGCCACTGCGCCGAGAGCGGGAGAGCGACGTCGACATCCGCTGCCCCAACGCCCGATCCTGCCCCGCTCAACTGCGGGAACGGATCTTCCACATGGCCGGGCGCGGCGCTTTCGACATCGAGGTGCTCGGTTACGAGGCTGCGGTCGCACTACTCGGCGCGGGTGCCGTGCACGACGAGGGCGATCTGTTCACCCTCGACGAGGGCAAGCTGCTGGCAGTGGATCTGTTTCGCACCAAGGCCGGAGAACTATCGGCCAACGGGCGCAAGCTGCTGTCCAACCTCGATGCCGCGAAGGACCGGCCGCTGTGGCGGATCCTGGTGGCCCTGTCGATCCGGCACGTCGGCCCCACCGCCGCCCAAGCGCTGGCCCGTGAGTTCCGTACGTTGCAGGCCATCGAGACCGCCGACGAGCAGGCGCTGGCCGCCGTCGACGGCGTCGGTCCGACAATCGCCGCTGCTGTGCGCGAGTGGTTCGCGGTGGACTGGCACTGCGAGGTGGTCGCCAAGTGGCGCGCCGCCGGGGTACGGATGGCAGAGCCGGTCGACGACTCGGTTGTGCGCCACCTCGAGGGACTGTCCATCGTGGTCACCGGCTCGTTGGAGGGCTTCTCCCGCGACGAGGCGGTGGAGGCCATCTCCGTGCGGGGAGGCCGGGCCGCCGGGTCGGTGTCGCGCAAGACCGCGTTCGTGGTGGTCGGCGACGCGCCCGGCTCGAAGTACGACAAGGCCGTGACGCTCAAAGTGCCGGTGCTTGACGAGACCGGTTTCCGGGTGTTGCTCAATGATGGTCCTGATGCCGCTCGAGCGATCGCGGCACCACCGCCTGAAGCTATCGACAGTAATTTGATTACTTAATCGCACAGCGCGGGCCGCAACCTCGCCGTGAGCACGAGCGACACAAATTTCACGTCGAACTCGGCGACAACAGAGCACCGAACACCGACCCCTCACCAACCCGCTGCGCCGCTGATCGGCCCTGGGTGGCGGATCATCGTTAGCTGGGATCGTTGCCTGGCAGAGTGGCCCCATCAGAGTGCGACGGTAGCGATCAGTGCGGTTCGCCCGCGCGGACCCGGACCGCAGGGATGCTTACCGATGACGCAGCGAGGCAACTGGTGGGCGTACTGTCACCAGCCCATGGGGCCCATGAGGAGATCAAAGATGCGGCGCGTGGTCGCGCTCGTCGCGGGCGCCACGGTGGCGTTGGCGGCGTGTGGTGGTGGCGGTGCGACGGGGCGGGCAGGTCAGCGCCAGACCGGGTCCGCCTTCGCAGCATGCGAGGCGAACCCGAACACCTGCAACTCGGCAGCGCCCGGTCAGCTGCGGCAAGGCGGCCAGCTCACCTACGTGATCGAAAAGAACATCGCGAACTGGAACCTGCTGTCCAATGAGGGCAACGTGTTCGACAACAACGAGGTCCTCAAGGCCGTGTTGCCCTACACCTTCGGCACCCAGCCGGACCTCACCGCGACGATGAACAACGATCTGCTCGACTCGGCGAAGGTGACCAACTCCTTCCCGGAGACGATCGTCTACAAGATCAAGCCGAACGCGGCGTGGTCGGACGGGACGCCGATCACCGCGGACGACTTCATCTACAACTGGAGGCTCCAGAACGGGCGCGACTGCCCGGGCTGCCCGGTGTTCACCACCGCCGGGTATGACCAGGTCAAATCGGTCGTCGGCGCCGACAACGGCAAAACGGTGACGGTGACGCTGACCAAGCCGTTCACCGACTGGAAGAACCTGTGGAGTGGCGGCTCGCCGATCTACCCGGCGCACATCGCCGCACAACACGGTAATACCACGACCCCGCAGGGACTGGCCGCGTCGTTCAGCTGGTTCGGGGCAAACGTGCCCACCTACTCCGGTGGCCCTTACCAGATCGACAACTTCAAGAACAACGAGTCGGTCACCCTGGTGCCCAACCCCAAGTGGCAGGGGACACGCCCGAAGCTCGACCGGCTGATCTACCGGATCATCACCGATGCCAACCAGGAGCCCACGGCGCTGCAGAACCATGAGGTCCAGGTGATCTACCCGCAGCCGCAGGTGGATCTTGTGACGCAGGTACGCAGGATTCCGGGCGTCTCGTCCTTCGTCGGGCTCGGCTTGACCTGGGAGCACTTCGACTTCAACCTGCAGAACGCCTACCTCAGTGACCCGGCGCTGCGCACCGCCCTGTTCACCGCGGTCGATCGGCAGGCCATCATCGATAAGACCGTGGGACAGTTCACCAACAAGATCAAACCGCTGAACAGCCACAACTTCGTTCCACAGCAGAGCGGCTACGAGGACGTGGTCAGCGAGTCCGGTCAGGGCTCCGGCAACCTGGCGAAGGCCAGGCAGATCCTCGTCGGCGCCGGCTACCGGATCGACGGTGGCCAACTCAAGACACCGGTCGGGCTGCCGGTACCGCCGCTGCGGATTCGGTACACCATCGGAAACCAGGTCCGCCAGGTCGAGTGTGAACTGTTCGCCCAGATGGTCAAGCCGCTGGGGGTCACCGTGCAGGTGGTGCCGACCGACGACCTCGGTGCCACGACGTCCAGGGGAGACTACGACATCATCGTATTCGCCTGGGTCTCCTCTCCGTTCCCTTATGCCAACGCGGTGCAGATCTGGGGAACCGGGCAGGGCAACAACTTCGGTCACTACAGCAATCCGGACGTAGACCGGCTGATCACCGCAGCCGGCAGTCAGACCGACGAAACGCTCGCCAAGGAAACGCTCAACGCGGCGGACCAGCGGCTGACCAAGGACGCCTACGTTCTGCCGCTGTACCAGAAGCCGACGTTCATCGCGCTGTACGACAATATCGCCAACGTGCGCAACAACTCGTCGCTAGATGGCCCGCCGTACAACGTTGCGCAGTGGGGCCTCCGCGCAGCGGGTTGATCACGCGATCGGGTTCAGAGCTTCTGGCACGGTGTCGGCGAAGGTGAAGTGCTCTCGCAGTCCGGTGGTCTCCAGTGTCAGGTTGGCGGTCGGGGAGTTGCACACAAATCGCAGGTGGCGATCTTGTTGCGCCGCGAGTTCGTTGACCTCCAACAGCACGCGCAGCCCGGTGGATGCCAGGAACCGCACACCGTCAAGATTCACCACAACGAGTCGGGCAACGGCCAACTGAGCGGTCAGAAAGTGATCCAGTTCCGGCGCGGTCAGCGCGTCCACCTCGCCGATCACGGTGACGACGCGTGCATCGGGACCGTGCTCGGCCATCTGGAGATCCACGAGACTGCTCACACTCCGCAGGATATAACGTGAGTCACCCCGCGTCATCTTCACCCGATAGCCGGTTCGTGTCCCACGCTGAAACCTGATTCACTCGTGACGGGACTATTCGTGCTCGACGAGCTTCGTCAGGCCAGCGGGAGGTTGCCGAAGTCATACACACGCCACCGGATGGCAGACATAGGCGCCCGCCGAGCGGGCTACTCAACACCGCGCACAGTTTAGGGCGGATCCGAACCGAAAAACGGGTACGCCAGTGTCGATGATTGGGGTGAGTCACATGGCGAGTCGGTCCGGTGGCACAGATCATGGCGTGGGTGTCGTCGGAACCCACATCGTGACATGACCGCCACTCTTGTCCTCGAGGCGCACCTGCGAGGTCGCACCCTGGTAGTGCTGCCGGTAGGAGAGCTGATCCCAGAAACCTACGAGCGGTTGCGAGATGGCCTGGTCAAGTACGCAGCCGAGGAACCCGCGGCGATCGTGGTGGACCTGGCCGGCATGCGGGCGGCCATCGCGTCGTTGCTGACGGTGTTTCCGACCGTGCGTGACCGCATCAGCGACTGGCCCGGTGTGGCGCTCGTGCTGGCCGCGGCACGACCACCGCTACGCGCTCTGCTCGAGGTCAGCGCCGCCCCGCGGTTCGTCCCGACCTATCCCAGCGTCAGCGAGGCGTTGGACGGGCTCAACGCTGCACCAGCCCGTCGCCGGTGCCAGACGGAGCTGCCATGCGACCTGGCTAGCGCGCGGCTGGCCAGGCAACTGGTCGGCAAGGCGTGCCACGAGTGGGGCGTCCCTGGGATGGTCGCCGCTGCTGAGGTGGTCGCCTCTGAGCTGGCCGACAACATGGTGTCCCACGCGCGTTCGGCGGGCTGGCTGCGCTTGGAGCTGCGCAGCGACACGCTCACTATCGCGGTGGCTGATGCCGACCCGCGCCCACCCCTGCTACGCGTGCCGGGCCTGCGTGCCGCCGGCGGTCGCGGCCTGGTGCTTGTCGACAAGCTCAGCCGACGATGGGGCACCGCATCCCGATCTCCCCAGGGAAAGGTGGTCTGGGCGGTCCTCACCGTCGCCGCCCGGATGCGGTCCCGCGCCAATCCCGGCCGCGCGCACCCGGCGTCCGCGCCGTCGGCAGCGCGGTGCTCGTAGACCAGCTGAGCCGGCCTGGGATCGGGCACCGGTCGAGGCGACGAACTACGCACCGGGTGTCTTACCTGACCGCCACGGTGGGCCGACGTAGGCTACGGCCGCTGGCGGCACCACGTGCGCAGCCGGCCGGAGTGGACCCCCTGCAGCAGGAAGACCTCGATGCTCGCCTATGCCGTCCGCCGGATGCTCGTCTCGGTGCCGATCCTGGTCATCGCGACGTTCGTGGTCTTCGTGATGGTGTCGCTGTCCGGCGACCCGCTGTCCGAGCTCAAGACCCGCAACCCGCCGCCCCCGCCGCACACCCTGGCCCTGGAAGCCCATCGGCTGCATCTTGACGAGCCGGTGCTGGCCCGCTACTGGCACTGGATCACCGGGGTGTTCCACGGCGACTTCGGGCCGTCGGTGCAGTCCACCCAGGTGATCGGCCCCGAGCTGGCACATCGATTCCTGGTCACCTTCCGGCTCATCGGGGTGGCGATGCTGCTGGCCCTGGTGCTCGCCGTACTCGTCGGGGTGATCAGCGCTGTCAAGCAGTACTCCGCGATCGACTACACCTTCACCTTCTTCGGGTTCCTGTTTCTGGCCATGCCCTCGTTC
Organism: Actinomycetota bacterium; assembly: GCA_030854185.1. Classification (GTDB taxonomy): domain Bacteria; phylum Actinomycetota; class Actinomycetes; order Mycobacteriales; family Pseudonocardiaceae. Next base: position 25,636 of record JALYTS010000021.1, read on the forward strand.
TGGTTCGCGATCCTGCTCAAGGAAGCCGGCATCAGCTTCAATGACACCGTCGGTAACCAGGTGCTGTTCACCATCGGTGACAGCTCGGTGTACATCGAGGGCGGTACCTGGGCGTCGATCGCCGACGTCGTGGGTCATATGATCTTGCCCACGATCTCGCTGGCGCTGCTGTCCTTCGCGGCCTGGAGCCGATTTCAGCGGGCGTCCATGCTCGAGGTACTCAACACCGACTACGTCCGCTTGGCCCGGGCCAAGGGGCTCCGCAGAGGCACGGTGCTGACCCGCCACGCCCTGCGCACCGCGCTGATCCCGCTGGTGACGGTGACCGCACTGGACCTCGGCGCGATCATCTCCGGGGCCATCGTCACCGAGAACGTCTACCAGTGGCGCGGGGCAGGCAGCTTCCTGCTCGAGTCGATCCGGCACGACGACGCCTATGCCGTCGCGGGGTGGTTGCTGATCGCGGCGACCTTCATCATCGCGTTCAACCTGGCGGCGGATCTGCTCTACGCCGTGCTCGACCCCAGGATCCGTTATGCCTGACCGGGAACTCGCTGTCACTCAGCGCAGCCAGGCTCAGCTGGTGGCCCGCCGCTTCCGGCGCCACCGGCTGGCTGTGGTGAGCCTGGCCGTGCTGCTGGCGCTGGTGTTGCTGGCCTTCGTCGGTGGCTGGTTGTGGAAGTACTCCGTCGTCGACCTCACCTCCGACGAGTCGGTGCCCCCGTCCTGGGACCACCCGTTCGGCACCGACGCCGCCGGGCACGACACCTTCGCCCAGGTGCTGCGCGGCACCCAGATCTCGATCGGGATCGCGGTGCTGGGCGCGCTCGTGGCCACCGTCGTCGGAACCGTCTGGGGCGCCACCGCGGGTTACTACGGGGGCCGGCTGGACACCGTGATGATGCGGATCGCCGATCTGGTCCTCACTCTGCCCTTCCTCGCCGTCGCAGCGGTGCTCGGGCACAACGTCGGGGGTAGCTGGTGGTTGATCGCCGCGGTGATCGCCGGGCTGTACTGGGCCTACGTCGCCCGGGTCGCCCGCGGCGTGGTGCTGTCGTTGCGCGAGAAGGAGTTCGTGGAGGCCGCCCGGGCTATCGGTGCGGGCGACGCCAGGATCATCTTCCGGCATCTGGTGCCCAACGCGTTCGGCTCGATCATCGTCAACGCCACCGTTCTGGTGGCCATCGCGATCCTGCTGGAGACGGCGCTGTCCTATCTCGGCTTCGGGGTGCGGCCGCCGGACACGTCACTGGGGCTGCTGGTCAGCGACGCGCAGACCGCGGTGGACACCCGACCCTGGCTGTTCTTCTTCCCGGGCCTGTTCATCATCCTGATCGCGTTGACGATCAACTTCATCGGCGACGGCCTACGCGACGCGCTGGATCCCCAGCAGACGAGGGTGCGCAGATGACTCCCGTGCTCGAGGTCGCGGATCTGCGGGTGGAGTTCCGCACCGACGAGGGCCGGGTACCGGCCGTGCGCGGGGTGAGCTTCCAGCTCAGTCGCGGTGAGGTGCTGGGCATCGTCGGTGAGTCAGGCTCAGGCAAGTCGGTGACGTCACTGGCCATGATGGGTCTGCTGACCGGATCGTCGCAGGTGTCCGGATCGGTGCGGTTGGGTGACACGGAGTTACTCGGAGCATCGGACAAAGAGCTCAGCCGGGTCCGTGGCCAGAGCATCGCGATGATCTTCCAGGATCCGATGACCTCGCTCAACCCGGTCTACCCGATCGGCTACCAGATCGTCGAGGCGATCCGGGCGCACCATGACGTCACCCGCGACGCGGCGCGCAGCCAGGCGAAGCGGCTGCTCGGAGTGGTCAGCATCCCCAACCCGTCCGAACGGATGAACAACTACCCGCATGAGCTCTCCGGTGGGATGCGCCAACGGGTGGTGATCGCGATCGCGATGGCCAACGGCCCGGAGGTGATCATCGCCGACGAACCGACCACCGCGCTGGACGTGACGGTGCAGGCACAGATCCTGGAGGCGCTGCACACCGCAAGGGTGCAGACCGGCGCGGCGATGCTGCTCATCACCCACGATCTCGGCGTGATCGCCGGGCAGGCGGACCGGGTGCTGGTGATGTACGCCGGCCGGGTCGTCGAAGCGGGCACCGTCGAGGAGATCTTCTACGCGCCGCGGATGCCCTACACACTGGGTCTGCTGGGCAGCCAGCCCCGGCTGGATCTGCGCAGGCAGCGGTTGCACCCGATCAGCGGCGCGCCCCCGTCAGCGCTGCACCTGCCGCCCGGATGCCCGTTCGCTCCTCGGTGCCCACTGGCCGCGCCGGTCTGCGAGGCCGAGGAACCCCCGCTGGTGGCGACCAGCACCGGCGGGCACCTGTCGGCGTGCCACTTCAGCGACCAGCTGGTCGGCGTCGCACCCGGGGACCTGTTCCGCCCGGTCTCCCAGGACACCGCACTGTGATCCCACACCTCAATGGGACCCGGACCCCACACCCCAATGGGACCCCACACCCCAATGCGACCCAGCAGGCGGTGCTGGAGGTGCGCAATCTGGTCAAGCACTTCCCGGCCCGTGGCCGCGGCCCGGCTCGCCGCCGGGCCGGCGAGGTGCACGCCGTCTGCGACGTGTCATTCGACCTGTACCCGCAGGAGACACTGGGGCTGGTCGGCGAGTCCGGCTGCGGCAAGACCACCACGGCACGCGTGCTGCTGAATCTGCAGCCGGCGACCGCAGGCCACGTTCACTACCAGGGCACCGAGCTGACCCAGCTGTCCCGCAAGGCGATGCAACGGCTGCGGCGCGAGTTGCAGATCGTCTTCCAGGACCCCTACGCCGCGCTCGATCCGCGGCTGCCGGTCAACGAGATCATCGCTGAGCCGCTGCGCATCCACGGTCTTTACGATTCTTCGGGACGGGCGGCCGTGCGCGAGCTGCTCGAGCTGGTCGGCCTGCGGCCCGAGCACGGCAACCGGTACCCGCACGAGTTCTCCGGCGGCCAGCGCCAGCGGATCGGCATCGCCCGGGCGCTGGCGCTGCGCCCGAAGGTCCTCGTCCTGGACGAGCCGGTGTCCGCGTTGGACGTCTCCATCCAGGCCGGTGTGCTCAACCTGCTGGCGGACCTGCAGGCGCAACTCGGCCTGTCCTACCTCTTCGTGTCCCACGACCTGTCGGTGGTGCGCCACATCGCCGATCGGATCGCCGTGATGTACCTGGGTCGCATCGTGGAGATCGCGACGTCCGACGAGCTGTTCGGCGCGCCGGCACATCCCTACACCCAGGCCCTGATCTCGGCGATCCCGCTGCCTGACCCGCGCAAGGAGCGCGCCCGTGAGCGGATCATCCTCACCGGCGACGTGGGCAACCCGGCGGATCCGCCATCGGGCTGCCGGTTCCGGACCCGCTGCCCGCTGTTCGCCGAGCACCTCAGCGACCCCCAACGCCACCGCTGCACCACCGAGATCCCAGCCCTTATCGATCACACCCAAACCCACTGCAGCGCCTGCCACCACACCGAACTCTCGCGTTCTCCCGCATTGAGCGGGCTCAGCGTGGTCACCGGCGACGATCTACCCCGCTCAGCCCGCTCAACGCGGGAGCCGGAGGGGAGATGAGCGCCCCGCGACGGCTCCTGGTGGTGCATGCGCATCCGGATGACGAGACGTTGTGGACTGGGGGGACGATCGCGCGGTATGTCGCGGCTGGGGTCGCGGTGACGGTGGTGACCTGCACGCTCGGTGAGCAGGGTGAGGTGATCACCGACGAGTTGCGGGGCCTGGCCGCCGATGGCGCCGACCAGCTCGGGGGCTACCGGGTGGCCGAGCTGCACGCAGCCTGCGCCCTGCTCGGCGTCACCGACCAGCGGTTCCTCGGTGGGATCGGCCGGTGGCGCGACTCCGGCATGGTCGCACAGCCCGGCGCCAGGGCAAGCGCGCCGGCGGACCTGCACCCGCGGGCATTCACCGCCGGGCCGCTCGATGAGCAGGTCGACGCGCTGGTCGAGGTGCTCGAACAGGTTCGTCCCCAGGTCGTGGTGAGCTACGGCCCGGACGGTGGCTACGGGCACCCCGATCACATCCGGGCCCACCAGGTGACGATGGCCGCGGCACCGCGGATCCCGAGGGTGGCCCGGGTGTTCTGGGCGGTGCGGCCGGTCTCAGCGGTGGCTGACGGGATCGGCGCACTGCGCGGGATGCCCGGGCTGCCCTTCCCGCTGCCCGGATCCGACGGGCTGCCCGGGGTGGCCGACGCCGAGGTGACCACGTCGTTGGACGTCAGCGCGCAGCGCGGTGCGGTGCTCGCGGCGATGCGTGCCCACGCCACCCAGATCCGAGTCTGGACCGCGGGCCCTCACGCCGCGTTCGCGCTGTCCGACGGGGTGGCCCGGCCGGTGTCCGACACCGAGTACTTCACCCTCGCGCACGGCCCGCTCGCCGGCTCGCGCGACGACCTCTTCGGCGGCCTACCCGCGCCGAGCGGATGAGTCAGTGACCATGATCGCGCGAATCACCCTGGTGGTGCTGGTATTCGATGCGTTCGCGCTGGCCGCGGTGGAGCTGCTGTATCTCCCGCTACGGGTGGGTACGGTGCCATTGCCGATCACGATCCTGCTCGCTGCGCTGAGTACCCCATGGTTGGTGCGCAGCGCGGCGGAGCTGGGCGGCCCCCGCCTGGTCGCCGCGATCCCGCTGGTGGTCTGGGTGCTCACGCTCGGTGTCCTGGGCCTCGGCGGACCCGGCGGTGACGTGCTGCTTCCCGACGGCTGGCGCCCGGCGCTGCTGCTGGCTGCCGGTTTGTTCCCGGCCGCTTTCCTGCTGGGTCGCGAATTCGCCCGCTCGTGAGCGGGGTCGTTGGTGAACGCCCGGGTAGGCGGAGATACTGTGCAGGTAGACGCCCCGGTGCGGGTACCGTGAGTGAGGAGCAGGAGAAACCCCGTGACATATGTGATCGCTGAGCCGTGCGTGGACGTCATGGACAGATCGTGCATCGAAGAATGTCCGGTGGACTGCATCTACGAGGGCGCCCGGATGCTCTACATCCAGCCCGATGAGTGCGTCGACTGCGGTGCCTGCGAGCCTGTCTGCCCAGTGGAGGCCATCTACTACGAGGACGACGTTCCGGAGCAGTGGAAGGATTACACCAAAGCCAACGCCGACTTCTTCGCCGACCTGGGCTCGCCCGGTGGCGCGTCGAAGGTCGGCGTGGTCAACGATGACCCGCCGATAGTCACCGAGCTGCCGCCGCAGAACGAGGAGTGATACGCGGCAGCGCCCCGGGTGTGGGTGTCCCGTATGGCACCGGCGCGGGTGTCCCGTATGGCACCGGCGCCGCGCGTCTGGATCTTCCGGACTTTCCCTGGGATGGTCTCGCCGGCGCCGCCCGCCTGGCGAGCGCGTATCCCGGCGGTGTGGTGGACCTGTCGGTCGGCACCCCGGTGGATGCCGTTCCCGAGGTTCTGCGAGACGCACTGGCGTCGGTGTCGGCGCTGCCTGGCTATCCGGCCACGCACGGCACGCCCGAACTGCGCCAGGCCGCCGTCGCGGCGCTGGCGCGGCGGTACGGGGTCACGGATGTGCCGGCGGAGGCGGTGCTGCCGACCCTGGGCTCCAAGGAGCTGGTGGCCTGGCTGCCCACATTGCTCGGCCTCGGACCCGGTGATGCCGTCGCGCTACCGGAGCTGGCCTATCCCACCTATGAGATCGGCGCGCGGCTGGCCGGTGCCACTCCGGTCCGGCTTGCCGCCGCGCAGCCCGCCGCGCCAGGCACCCGGCTGCGTTGGCTGAACTCGCCGAGCAATCCCACCGGCGACATCGCGCTCGTTGAGGTGCTGGCCGGCGCGGTGCGCCAAGCCCGGGAGATCGGCGCGGTGGTGGCCTCCGACGAGTGCTACCTCGCGCTGGGTTGGGAGGAGCAGCCGGTCTCCGTGCTGCACCCGCAGGTGTCCGGGGGGGACCACCGCGGGCTGCTGGCGGTGCACTCGCTGTCGAAGTCGTCCAACCTGGCCGGTTACCGGGCCGGTTTCGTGACCGGTGATCCCGAGCTGGTCGCCGGCCTGCTCGCGGTGCGCAAACACGCCGGGATGATGGTCGCCCGGCCTGTGCAGCAGGCGATGCTGGCCGCGTTGTCCGACGACATGCACGTCGCGCAGCAGCGAGACCGCTACGCCCGGCGCCGGGACCTGCTCCGGCCCGCGCTGGACCGGGCCGGGCTGCGGGTGCAACAGTCACAGGGTGGGCTGTTCCTGTGGTGCACCGCGGGGGAGCCGTGCTGGGACACCGTCATCCGGCTGGCGAAGGTCGGCGTGCTCGTCGCCCCCGGCGAGTTCTACGGTCCCACTGGCGCCCGGCACGTGCGCGTCGCGCTGACCGCTACCGACGAGCGGGTCGCCGCCGCGGTGCACCGGCTGACAATGTTGCCCGCGGCTTAAACCGGTCGATTCGGTGCAGGCTCAGGAAGTGGGCTGCAGGGATTGTGCTCGGTGTTGCACCTGCTGCCACGCGGTCGACCAGGACTGTCGCATCGCCATCCGGCTGATCTCCTCACGTTCGACCAGCCGACCGGCGACGAAGGCCACGCCTACATCGACGACGTCGCCCAGGCCGTCCAACAGCAGCATCACCCGGTGTTGCGCCACGCAGGCGTCCTGGTGCTCACCGAGCACGTCCTGAAGCGCCACCGTCGACTCCACCAGCTCGCGTACCGGTGTGCGCTCGCGTTTGCGACCTGAGGTGGCGACCAGCTCGCCGGTGTAGCGCAGCCGCTTGCCCTGGATCCGTAAGGCATGCAGGACCTCGTCGGGCGGGTCCTCCCCGGCGGCCCGCACCGCCTTGGACAGGCGGCGGTACTCGGCACGGACCAGCTCGACCAGTGACGGCGCCGCGAGGCGGCCGCTGGAGGTGGGCAGCGGTTGAGACACCGCGGTTGCCAGCCGGCGCAACAAGACGGTGTAACGGCGGCTGCCCAGCACGGCGAGCATCTCGGTGCGAGCGGCCTCCCGGTCGGTCACCAGCGTTTCGATCAAGGTCTCCACCGCCTCGCGGCTGGTGTCGTCGAACGCCGCTGCGCGGCCGCGAAGGCGCTCGATGAGCACGTCAGCATCCCTGACCGGCCCCAACGCCCGGCCCAGCCAACCCAGTTCGGCGCGCAGGTCGTCGGCCCAGACCCGGTCCAGCACAGGTCGGGCCGCCTTGAGGGTGGCCCGCATACGGCGCACGGCAACCCGCATCTGATGCAGTTCTTCCGGATCCTCACCGACCCGGGTACCGGGGTCGTGTGCGAGCAGAGCTCGCAGCCGGGTGTCCAGGGCGGCGCGCAACTGGTGCACCGTCGGATCGGACGGTCGGGACCGGACCGGGTCACCCAGCTTGACGAGTTTGCCTGGTCGCAACGGCCTGCCGTGGTGGCCATGGGTGACGGCGCTCATCGGCTCGACCTTACTGGTCTGAGCTGCTCGAGGGGCTGGCAGGAGGTGCCATCAGTCGTTGGAGTGCAGCATCGCGTTGAGTTCGATGCCCGCTTTGCCCTTGCGGTGGATCGCCTGCACCGCTCCGGTCACGGAGTTCCGGAGAAACAGCACCCCGGCTGCGCCGGAGAGCTCGCGGGCCTTCACCACGGTGCCATCGGGCAGCGTCACCTTGGTTCCCGCGGTGACGTACAGGCCGGCCTCCACCACGCAGTCGTCGCCCAGCGAGATCCCGATCCCGGCGTTGGCGCTGACCAGACAACGCCGGCCGATCGAGATCTGCTCCTTGCCGCCGCCCGACAGCGTTCCCATGATCGACGCGCCGCCGCCCACATCGGAGTCGGCTCCGACGATGACCCCCGCCGAGATCCGGCCCTCCACCATCGACGTGCCCAGCGTGCCGGCATTGAAGTTGACGAATCCCTCGTGCATCACCGTCGTGCCGGCGGCCAGGTGCGCGCCCAGCCGCACCCGATCCGCGTCGGCGATCCGCACCCCCGGGGGCACCACGTAGTCGACCATGCGCGGGAACTTGTCCACCCCGTAGACGGTCACCGCGCCCAGCCGGCGCATCCGCATCCGGGTGGCCTCGAAGTCCGCCACCGGGCACGGCCCGAAGTTGGTCCACACCACGTTGGCCAGCAGTCCGAAAACGCCGTCGAGGTTGACCGACCGCGGCGCCACCAATCGGTGCGACAGCAGGTGCAGGCGCAGGTACACGTCGTGCGCGTCGACCGGTGGGGCCTGCAGATCCGGCACCGCGGTACGCACCGCCACCAGGTCGACACCGCGTGCCGGGTCCGGGCCGAGCAGCGCGGCGAACTCCTCGGGCACCTCGTCCGGCGCTATCCGTACTGTGCCGACCTCGGCGTCTGGCGGCGCCTCCAGCGCCGGGTCGGGGAACCAGGTGTCCAGTACGGTTCCGGCGTGCGTGAGGGTTGCCAGCCCCACGCCGTGCGCAGAAGCGATCTGCCCGACACTCGCTTGGGGTTGGTCCACGACGGGCACGGTAGCGCGCCCAGGGTTGGGAGCAAGCGGACTCCTGAGCTGATCGTCGGTTGTGTGCCGGAAGCGACAAGGAATGTCGCGCTCGGCACCCAAATAGTGATCAAGCAGCGGGTGGGCGTCAGCGTCCGGCGTGGCGGCGCTACCGTCGCACCCGTGGACGTGGCGCTGGACCTGACGGCTGACCCGGTGGAGCTGACCGCCGCGCTGGTGGATGTTCCCAGCGTGTCGGGAGAGGAGGACGCGCTGGCCGATGCGGTGGAGCGCGCATTGGCCGCGCAAGCGCCGCACCTGCGGCTGGTGCGCTCGGGCAATACTGTGCTGGCCCGCACCGACCGGGGACGCGCGCAGCGGGTGCTGCTCGCCGGGCACCTGGACACGGTGCCGATCGCCGGGAATCTGCCCGCCCGGCGCGACGGCGACCTGCTCTACGGTTGCGGCACGTCGGACATGAAGTCCGGCGACGCGATGATCCTGCACCTGGCCGCCACGGTGCCCGAGCCCGCGTGCGACCTGACCGTGGTCCTCTACGACTGCGAGGAGGTCGAGGCGCCCCGCAACGGGCTGGGACGGATTGAGCGGGAGCATCCCGACTGGCTGGCGGCCCAGCTCGCGATCCTCGCCGAACCCACCAGCGGCCTGGTCGAGGCCGGTTGCCAGGGCACGCTGCGCGTCACTGCGCGCACGGCGGGGCGGCGCGCGCACAGTGCTCGGTCGTGGCTGGGTGACAACGCGATCCACGCTGCCGGTGACGTGTTGGCCCGGCTGTCCGGTTACCGGCCGCGCAGCGTCGAGATCGACGGATGCACCTACCGGGAAGGACTGCAGGCGGTAGGTATCTCCGGCGGAGTCGCCGGCAACATCGTGCCCGACGCGTGCGAGGTGCAGATCAACTTCCGGTTCGCGCCGGACCGTTCGCTGGCCGGCGCCCAGCAGCACGTCCGCGAGGTGCTCGACGGCTTCGACCTCGAGTTCACCGACGGTGCTTGCGGAGCGCTACCAGGTCTGGACACGCCGGCAGCCCAGGAGTTCCTGGCCACGATCGGGCTCGCCCCGGTCGCGAAGTACGGCTGGACGGACGTGTCGCGCTTCGCCGCGCTGGGGATCCCCGCGTTGAACTTCGGACCGGGCGACCCCAACCTCGCGCACACTCGCGACGAGCACGTGCACACCGACCAGATCACCGCCTGCACCGAGTTGCTGCGCCGCTACCTCAGTGGCTGCGCCTCGTGAGTGAGTAACAGTGTTCTGGCACTGAATGCCACTCACGACGCCAGCCGTAGGCTGGCGCCATGACGGCGAACGGGGGGAAAGGGATCAGTCCGAACGGGGCGGATGAGGAACATCCCCGGGAGAAGCAGCTTGGGCCGGTGGTGCTGCGGCGGGAGCGCCGTCACGAGGAGACCACCACCGATCAACGGCTGCTCGACTCGCGCGGACCCAGCGCCTGGGTGCACACCGACCCGTGGCGGGTGCTGCGCATCCAGGCCGAGTTCGTCGAGGGCTTCGGTGCGCTCGCCGAGCTGCCGCGTGCGGTGACCGTCTTCGGTTCGGCGCGCACCGACCGCGACCACCCGGAATACGCCACCGGTCGCGCGCTGGGAGCCGCGCTCGCCGACGCCGGCTTCGCCGTGATCACCGGTGGTGGCCCCGGCAGCATGGAAGCGGTCAATCGGGGCGCGTCCGAGGCCGGCGGCCTGTCCGTGGGCCTGGGCATCGAGCTGCCCTTCGAGCAGGGACTCAATCCCTGGGTGGACCTCGGAATCAACTTCCGCTACTTCTTCACCCGCAAGACCATGTTCATCAAGTACGCCCAAGCCTTCGTTTGCCTGCCCGGTGGATTCGGCACCCTCGACGAGCTGTTCGAGGCCCTCACTCTGGTGCAGAACAAGAAAGTCACCAAGTTCCCCGTCGTCCTGTTCGGGCGAGACTACTGGGGCGGGCTGTACACGTGGCTGGCCGAAACGGTGGCGGCGCAGGGCAAGCTCCGGGAGGCCGAGCTCGCTCTGTTGCACATCACCGACGACGTCGACGACGTGGTCCGGCTGGTCGGGGAGTCCTATAAAGCGTGGCAGGACACCCATTGACGGCACACAACATGGGGAAAACGCGAGGCTAGGGCGCCACGACTCCCAGCGGGCCGGCTACTGGTGATGGCGGTGATCAATCGAACCCTGACTCTTTCTACGACAAAGGAAGACACCATTCTTTGTCTAACGCTTTGAGCACCGTCGACACGGCGGTTGCCGATGGTGCGGATATCGTCGACATCGGGGTGTCGAGACCGCACCGGGGCCCGAGGTACCTGCGCTTGTAGAGATCGAACGTGTCGGTCCGCTCATCCCCATGACGGAGCGGCTGGAGGCCCCGCCGGCCGTGCTCTCGCTCTGCGGCCGGAGGGGGGTGCGTGTTTTTCTTGTCACAATGTCAAGGAAGCTCGGCGCGCTATCGATATGGTAAGCGTCCCCATGGGGAAAAACAGCCCTTGATTGCGAAGCGTGCAACGAGCTGAGGGAACCGTATCTTATGCTTCTGAAGACCCGGCGGTGGTTCAGTGAAGCCACTGTGCAGAGCGTGACCTGGACCTTCGAACAGCTCGTCGCGGCCAAGCGGGGTCGGACGGTCAGCGTGGTATTGCCTGCATTGAACGAAGAGGCAACGGTCGGCGCACTGGTCGGTGAGCTGCGACCGCTGGTCGGCGGTTTGATCGACGAGCTGGTGGTGATGGACTCCGGGTGCACAGACCAGACTGCCCAGGTGGCCCGCCAGGCCGGCGCCCGGGTAGTGCATCGCACCGACGTGCTGCCCGAGCTGGAGCCGTGGCCCGGCAAAGGGGAAGTGCTGTGGCGCTCCCTAGCGGCTACCTCGGGCGATCTGCTGGTCTTCATCGACTCCGACCTGATCGACTTCGATTCCGGGTTCGTGGCGGCGCTGCTCGGGCCGTTGTTGCTGCCGCACCGGCCGGGACACCGAGTCGAGCTGGTCAAGGGCTTCTACCAGCGCCCACTGCGGATCGAAAGCGTCGAGGCGGGTACCGGCGGCGGCCGGGTCACCGAACTGTTGGCCCGGCCGCTGCTCAACGCGCTGCGTCCCGAGCTGGCCGGAGTGGTGCAGCCACTGGGCGGCGAGTACGCAGCGACTCGCGGTCTGCTGGAATCCGTGCCCTTCGCCGCCGGCTACGGCGTGGAGATCGGGCTGCTACTCGACACGCACACCCGCTGCGGGTTGGAGGGGCTGGCTCAGGTGAACCTCGGGGTGCGCAAACACCGGAACCGCTCGTTGCTGGAGCTCGGTGTGATGTCCCGGCAGATTCTCGGCGCCGCGCTGCCCCGGTGCGGAGTGGCCGAGGTACCGGGAGCTACCGGCATCACCCAGTTCGCCCAGCTAGGTGCGCGCTTCATGCCCACCGACAGCGGCGTCCTGGTGGCCGACCGGCCGCCGATGCGCGACGTCCTCGCCGCTCGCTCAGCCTGACTTGTGCCACGATCTCCGAACGTGGGTACGGTCCTGGTCTACCTCATCGTCGCGGCGGTAGTGGCCGCAGTGGTGTTTCTGGTCGCCTCGCTGGTGTTCGGTCGCGGCGAGGAGCTGGCCGCGCTGCCGCCGGACGCTACCCTGACCTCGCTGCCGGCGGGACCGATTGTCGGCGACGACGTGCGCGCCATCCGGTTCTCCCAGGTGCTGCGGGGGTATCGGATGTCCGAGGTCGACTGGGCGCTGCAGCGAACCGCGGCTGAGCTCGACGCGCTGCGCGCCCGGGTGGCCGAGCTCGAGGACCGGCAGTGAACCCGATAGCCGGAACCGATGGTCGGATGCGCTGCCCGTGGGCAGTTTCGGCGCCCGACTACTGCACCTACCACGACGACGAGTGGGGGGTACCGGTACACGGCGAGGCGGCGCTGTTCGAGCGGCTGAGCTTGGAGGCGTTCCAGTCGGGTCTGTCCTGGCTGACGATCCTGCGCAAGCGCGACGCCTTCCGGCGCGCCTTCGCCGGCTTCCACCCGGCCTCGGTCGCCGCGTTCACCGCAGACGACGTGGCGCGCCTGCTCGCCGACGCAGCCATCGTCCGCAACCGAGCCAAGATCGAGGCGACGGTGCGCAATGCCCGGGCAGTCACCGAACTGGGCGAGGATTTGGATGCCCTGCTGTGGTCCTTCGCTCCCGACCGCGTTGGGCGCCCCGCGCCGCGCACTGTGGCTGATGTGCCGAGCCGAACCCGCGAATCCGAGGCCATGGCTGCCACGCTGCGGCGTCGGGGCTTGACCTTCGTCGGTCCCGTCACCTGCCATGCGCTCATGCAGGCCACCGGGATGGTCGACGACCACCTGGTCGGCTGCTTCCGCCGCGCCACCACGTGAGGTCCTGCGCCGGTAAACCGACGGTCCCAGGTGGACAGTGCGATGGGTCCAATGTGCGCGATCATCGGTTGCTTTCCGGACGTCGGAGCCGATAGGGGAGAATGCAGGGGGTCACCGGTGTCGCGTGGCCAGCTGCGGTGACGAAATGCACGGAGGGAGCACGCTATGGCGGCCATGAAGCCCCGGACCGGCGACGGTCCCCTCGAGGTGACTAAGGAGGGGCGGGGCATCGTGATGCGCGTCCCACTCGAGGGCGGCGGGCGACTCGTCGTCGAGTTGTCGAAGGACGAGGCCGGCGAACTCGGCGAGGAGTTGCGAGCCGTCGTGGAGTGAAGGCCAGCGCACTAAGTCCGTCGTTCTGTGGCCTCGGTTGACGCCCGAAAGGCGCGCCGGGGCCGCGCCGCGAGCTGATCCGGAGATGCCCGTGCACGCGATACCCGATATCCCGACTTCGCTGGTTGAAGTCCGGGTGCGGGGGCGGCGCGACTCGGGGGTTCCTGATGCCGTGCTGGTCGGCCAGCAGCCCTCACCGGGAGAGGCTCAGTTGATCTTGGGGCCTGGTGCTGGCGAGCTCGGTGTGGACGAGCAGTGGCTAACCCGGTACCGGGTGACCGGCAGCGCGGGCTCGGCTCAGGTCGTGCCATTAGCCACCGGACGCCACGAATACGGCTGGCTGGTAGGCACCGGGCAGGGCAGCGCAGCGCACTGGAGAACGGCCGGTGCCGCTCTGGCGCGGGCCGGCTCGGACCGGGCGGGCAGCGGTGTGGTGCAAGTGCACCTACCGCCCGGCACGACAGCCCAGCAGGCGGCGTCGCTGGCCCTGGGGTGCGTCGTGGGCTCGCATCACTACCGCGTCACCGGCTCGGCCGGCGCCAGCCGGATTGCCGGCTCGGCCGGCGCCAGCCGGATTGCCGGCTCAGCCGGCGACCGCCGGATTGCCGGCTCAGCCGGCGACCGCCTGCCGTCGATGACCACCGTGACGCTCATCGCACCGCCCGGCGACGGGGCCGGGCCAGTTGCCGAGGCTGTCGCCAGGGCGCAGGTGCTCGGCCGGGCCACCGGGCTGGCCCGGGACCTCGCCAACACCCCGAGCGGCACCAAAGACCCCGCGTGGCTCGCCGGCACCGCTGCCCGGTTGGCTGGCGCCGTGCCCGGGCTGCGAGCCACCGTGCGCGACGAGCACTGGTTGGCTGAGCACGGCTTCGGGGGAGTGCTGGCGGTCGGTGGCGGTTCGGCCCGGCCGCCGAGGTTGCTCGAGCTGGCCTGGGATCCCCCCGGCGGAAGTCCGGGAAATGGGGAGCATCTGGTGCTGGTCGGTAAGGGCATCACCTTCGACACCGGGGGAATCTCGATCAAGCCGGCCGATGGCATGCACCTGATGCGCACGGATATGTCCGGGGGAGCTGCGGTGATCGCCGCACTGCTGGCGGTCGCGCAGCTGGCGCTGCCGCTCCGGGTGACGGGGCTGGTGCCCTGCGCGGAAAACCACGTGTCCGGGTCGGCATACCGGCCGGGTGACGTGGTGCGGCAGGTGGGCGGCACCACCACCGAGGTGACCAATACCGACGCGGAGGGTCGGCTGGTGCTCGCCGACGCGTTGGCTCACGCGGTGCGCACGTGCAAGCCCACCACGCTGGTCGACATCGCGACGCTGACCGGAGCGATGAAGGTGTCGCTGGGCTTGCGCACCGGCGGTTTGTTCGCCACCGAACGCGAGCTCACCGACCGTATCCAGGCCGCCGGCGAGGCTGCCGGCGAAGCCTGGTGGCCGATGCCGCTGATCGACGATCACGCCGAAGCTCTGCGCTCCGATATCGCGGATCTGCGGCAGTGCCCGCCCGGACCCGGTGGTGTCACGGCGGCGCTGTTCCTGCGGGAGTTCACCGGCGGGCTGCCCTGGGCGCATCTGGACATCGCCGGTCCGGCCCGCGCCGAGCAGAACTACGACGAGGTCAACGCGGGGGGCACCGGCTTCGCCACCCGGACCCTGATCGAGTTGGCCTGCTCATTGACCAGCTAGGCTCCGCGCTGATGGCCACTCCACCAGCTGGGACCGGTCGGGTCGTGATCACGGGGGGCGCCGGCTTCGTCGGTCGTGCCGCCGTCGCCGCATTCGCCTGCCGGGACAACCCGGTCACCGTGGTCGACCGCAGTCCGTACCCCGACCCGGCGGTCCGCAGCGTCGTCGGTGACCTCTCCGATCCAGGGTTGATCGCCGAGGTTTTGCGCGGCGGGGAGGTGGCCGGTGTGGTGCACCTGGCTGCCATCACCTCGGTGCTGCGCTCCGTGGAATACCCGGTCGCGGTGTATCAGGAGAACGTGGCGGTGACTCAGGATCTGCTCGAGAGCTGCCGGCAGGCCGGTGTCGAGCGGTTCATCATGGCGTCGACCAACGCGGTGGTCGGTGACGTCGGCTACGCCACGATGCACGAGGGGGTGCCGCTTCGCCCGCTGACTCCCTACGGCGCGACCAAGGCGGCGGCCGAGATGCTGCTGTGCGGTTACGCGGGTGCCTACCGGATGGCTACCTGCGCGCTGCGCTTCACCAACATCTACGGACCCGGCATGGGGGGCAAGGACAGCTTCGTGCCCCGGATGATGCGCGCCGCGCTGGCCGGCAAGGGGGTAGAAATCTATGGCGACGGGTTGCAGCGGCGCGACCTGGTGCACGTCGATGATGTGGTTACCGCGCTGCAATCAGCGTGGGATCGGCACTTCACCGGTACCGCGATCGTCGGCTCCGGCCAGTCGGTGACTGTGCTGGAGCTGCTCGACGCGGTGCGCGCGGTCACCGGCTGCCCGCTGCCCGCCGAGCACGTCGCCGCCAAGCCGGGCGAGATGCCCGCGGTGATCGTCGACATCAGTCGTGCGCGCGATCAGTTGGGTTACCGACCGTCGGTCTCGCTGGTCGATGGGCTGGCCACGGTGTGGCACGACTTCATGGCCACGGCCGCAGTCGCCGCAGGCGGTCCTCCCCGGTGACCGGGCTGCTAGCACGACCGGAGACCGGCGCCTCAGACTCCGGTGCCCTCATGTTGGCCTCCCGGGCGCCGCGGTGGTTGCGGCTGCACTGGGTGCTGCTGGTGGTGCTGGTTATCGGTGCTGGTTTACGGGTGCTGACCGTGTTGGCTTATCAGCCCGCGATCCTCTACATCGATTCGTTCAGCTACCTGGACAATCTCCACGACCTGCGTCCCGACATGATCCGGCCGATCGGTTATGACCTCATCCTGAAGCTCCTGTTGCCGGTCGGTGGGCTGCGTGGGGTTGCTGTTGTGCAGCATCTGCTCGGGTTGGGTATCGCGGTGGTGGTCTATGCGTTGTTGTTGCGGCACGGGGCCCGGCGCTGGCTGGCTGCGTTGGCGACGGTCCCGGTGCTGCTCGACGCCTACCAGGTGCAGATCGAGCACAACATCATGCCCGATGTGTGGTTTCAGGCGTTGTTGGTGGTGTTGATCTGGGTGCTGACCTGGCGTGGGTTGCCCAGGCCGTGGCACGCTGCCAGCGCGGGTGTGCTGATCGGCTTCGCGGTGATCGTCCGGTTGGTCGGGATCACCCTGCTGATCCCGGCGGTGGCCTATCTGGTCGTTGCTGGGTCACTGTGGGTGCGCCGGACCGGTTGGCGGCAGATCGGTGTGCGGGCGGTCGCGATGGCTGGGGGTTTCGCGGTCCTGCTCACCGGTTATGCCGGTTACTACCGGGTGACCACCGGTGTCTGGGGTATCAGTGGCGCCGGCGATGGTGTGTTGTACGGCCGGGCTGCGGTGATCGCCGACTGCGAACAATTCTCGCCGGGGACTCCGGAACGCGCCGTGTGCCCGACGGAGCCGTTGGGTCACCGTTTCGGCGTCGACTACTACGTCCACGATCCCGCGTCGCCGGCGTTGGCCGTGGCGTTGCCGGCGGGCGTGTCGATGGAGCAGACCCAGGTCTCGTTTGCTCGCGCGGTGTTCGCCCACCAGCCAGTGGATCTCGCGGCGGCGGTCGTGGCGGACTTCGTGAAGGGTTTCCGTCCGGTCCGCGTCGACGACGCCAACGACGTACCGGTGGAGCGGTGGTACTTCCAGACCTCATATCCCTACTTCGGGATCCAGGACCGGGTCGACGCGAGGGCGGTGCAGTTCGGTGGCGTGCCGATCGGCGTCAACCGGGGACTGGCGCAGTTGCTCCGGGGGTATCAGCTCACCATCGGGTACACCCCGGGTCCGCTGCTGGGTCTGGGGTTGCTGGCTGGGCTGCTCGGCGGGTTCGGGATCGGCAACGCGCGGCGGTCGGGGATCCGTGCCGCCAGCCTGCTGGTGTCCGGTCTCGGCGTGACCGTGCTGATGACGGCGGCGGCGTTCGAGTTCTCCTGGCGTTACCAGCTGCCCGGACTGGTGTTGTTGCCGATGGCCGGGGCGCTGGGTGTCACCGCGGTCACCGGTCCGCTGCGCCGGCCGGGGCCACGACGGAAACTCAATCCCCCGATGGGGCCCTACCCCGATCCGGTGGATTCCGCGACGGTGCGGGAGTTCGTCCGGACCGACGGCGAGGTGACGTTCGCTGCGGTGGTGGTGGTCATCGCCGCCTATAACGAGGAGGACGGTATCGGTGCGGTGCTCGCCGCCGTTCCGCCGATGAGCTGCGGTGTGCCGGTGGACACGCTGGTGATCGTCGACGGGGCCACCGACGGCACCGCCGAGGTAGCCCGCAGCCACGGCGCGCGAGTCTGCGAGCTGTCGCACAACCGGGGCCAGGGCGCGTCGCTGCGGCTTGGTTACGCGCTGGCCCGCCGGGGCGGCGCACGATATTTGGTCACCACCGACGCCGACGGTCAATACGACATGACCGAGTTGGCGCTGCTGCTGCAACCGTTGATCGACGACGAGGCCGATTTCGTCACCGGCTCGCGGGCCCTGGGCCGCCGCGAGACCTCCGACCCGGTGCGCCACCTCGGTGTGCGGGTGTTCGCGGCGCTGGCCAGCGCACTGACCCGCCAACGCCTGTCCGACACATCGTTCGGCTTTCGCGCGATGAGAGCCCAGGTCACCGAGGTCGTCACCCTGGTCCAAGCGCAGTACCAGGCCTCGGAACTGCTGCTCGGGGTGATCTCACACGGCTACCGGGTCCTGGAGCAGCCCATGACGATGCTCGGCCGCACAGCGGGAAAGACGAAAAAAGGCAACAATCTGATCTACGGGATCCGCTACGCCCGGGTACTGGTCGGCACCTGGTCCCGAGAAACCCGAGCCCGACGCCGCCGCACAGTGTCGTCACAACCAGTGTCGTCACAACCAGTGTCGTCACAACCAGTGTCGTCACCACCGAACACCAACCGATCCAGCAACGCGAACTTGAGCACGAAGAGCGGCAGGTAGCTGAGGCTGAAGACGATCGCGATGACGGCGGTGTGCACCACGTGGTCATGGAGTTCGGCGCCGACCAGCCGATCAACGCCAGTGGTGAGGCCGGTCGCCACCAGGCCGCTGAATGTGATCACCGCGAGGTAGGGCAGCAGCTCGCGGCGCATCCCCACCGGACCGGAACGTCGCCACGTCCAGAACCGGTGAATGAAGAAATTCGGTATCGCCCCGGCCAGGAAAGCTGCCGCCCCGGACGCCGCAGCGCCGGCCTGGACAACGCCGAAGAGCAGCACAAACACCAGCTGGCTACATGCCGTGGAGACAACCGTGCCAGCAGCGAACCGAGTGAACACCCGCACCACCCGAGACTGCCCGATCCGCCGCAACACCCCGTCATCTTCGCAGACGCCCCGCGTCGCATCCCGCGCCGACCACCACGCGTTCTGGATGCAGACTGCGGTAAAAAGTGCCCGAATTACCGCAGTCTGCATCCAGAACGCGGAAAATCAGGACGGGATCAGGACAGGAGTTGCTGGTAGAGCGCCACGGTGCGGTCGGCGACTGTTGACCAGGAGAATTCGGTGATCGCGCGCTTGCGGCCGGCGTGGCCCATCGCCGCAACGCGATCCGGGTCGGCGAGAAGCTCGTTGATGTGCTGCGCCAGGCCGTGCCGAAATCCGTCCAGGTCCTGTTCGTCATAGGGCACCAGCAGCCCGGTGACGCCATGATCGACAACCTCCGGGATACCCCCGACCGCGGACGCGACCACCGCGGTACCGCAGGCCATCGCCTCGAGATTGACGATTCCCAGCGGCTCGTAGACCGAAGGGCAGGCGAACACGGTGGCCGCCGACAGCACTTGCCGGATGTCCTCGACGGGCAGCATGTCCGGCACCCAGATCACCCCAGGGCGGGTCGCGGACAGTTCCTCCACCGCGGCGCGGGCCTCGGCTTCGATCTCCGAAGTATCCGGCGCGCCCGCGCACAGCAGCAACTGAGCACCGCGGTCGATGTGATGAGCCGCAGCCAGCAGGTGCCCGACTCCCTTCTGCCGGGTGAGGCGGCCCACGAAGGCAACGATCGGCCGCGCCGGATCGGCTCCGAGCCGGCGAAGGGCGTCGGTCTCCTGGACCGGGCGGTAGAGATCGGCGTCGATCCCGTTACGCACCACGTGCACCCGCTCTGGGTGCACGGCGGGGTAGCAGGCCAACACATCGGCCCGCATACCATCGCTGACCGCGATGATCGCGTCAGCGTGCTCGTAGGCGGTGCGTTCCACCCACGAGGACACCCGGTAGCCACCGCCGAGCTGCTCGGCCTTCCACGGCCTGCGGGGTTCCAACGAGTGCGCGGTGACGACGTGCGGCACGCCGTGCAGGGTCCGGGCCAGGTGGCCGGCCATGTTGGCATACCAGGTATGCGAGTGCGCCAGGTCGACGCCGCCCAGGGCGTCAGCCATCGCCAGGTCCACCGACAAGGTCTGCAGGGCCGGGTTCGCACTGGCCAGCCCCGGCGCCACGGCGTGGTTGTGCGCCTGTGGGCGGGGTGCGCCGAAGCAATGAACCTCGACGTCGCACCGTTGTCGCAGCTCGGGTACCAGATGGCTGACGTGTACCCCGGCGCCGCCGTATACCTCGGGCGGGTATTCTCGGGTCAGCACTCCGATGCGCACGCTGTGTCACGCTAGCGTCCCCCCGGGTTGCGCCGGCAGTCAGACCACGCTGGCGATTAGACCATCCATGCTGGTGAGTCATCTCGCGGAACCGGTGAACATTCAATGACCGGGCCGGATCTCACGTGGCTCCGCGGTGCGACCGGGGCTAGGGTGACCAATTGTGAAGGGACAGCCGCACGTGCTGGGCATCGTTCTCGCCGGCGGTGAGGGAAAGCGGTTGTGGCCGTTGACGGCTGACCGGGCAAAACCGGCCGTACCGTTCGGTGGCAACTATCGGCTGATCGACTTCGTACTCTCCAATTTGGTCAACGCCGGATATATCCGGATCTGTGTGCTTACCCAATACAAGTCGCACTCGTTGGATCGGCACATCACCACAGCGTGGCGGCTGTCCTCGATGCTGGGGCAGTACATCACTCCGGTGCCCGCCCAGCAGCGGCTCGGCCCGCGTTGGTACACCGGCAGCGCGGATGCGATCTTCCAGTCGCTCAACCTCGTCTACGACGAGGCGCCGGAGTACATCGTCGTCTTCGGCGCCGATCACGTGTACCGGATGGATCCGTCGCAGATGGTGGAGCAGCACATCGCCACCGGCGCGGGCGTGACCGTCGCCGGAATTCGGGTGCCGCGGGAACAAGCCAGTTCTTTCGGATGCATCGGCGCTGACGTCTCCGGCCGGATCACCGAGTTCCTGGAAAAGCCGGCGAAGCCACCGGGTACGCCGGACGACCCGGAGATGACGTTCGCATCGATGGGTAACTACGTCTTCACCACCAAGATGTTGGTTTCCGCACTGCGCGCCGACGCCGCCAACCAGGATTCCGACCACGACATGGGTGGCGACGTGATCCCCACGCTGGTCGATTGTGGCGAAGCGTCGGTCTATGACTTCGCTGACAACGTGGTACCCGGCGCCACCGACCGAGACTGCGGGTACTGGCGCGATGTCGGCACGCTTGACACCTACTACGACGCGCACATGGATCTCGTGTCGGTGCATCCGGTGTTCAACCTGTACAACCACGCGTGGGCGATCCGCACCGCGATGCCCCCGCTGCCACCCGCGAAGTTCGTTCAGGGCGGCAGCGCCCAGGAGTCGATCGTGGGGGCGGGTTCGATCGTCTCCGCTGCCCACGTGAGTCACTCGGTACTGTCCGGCGACGTGGTGGTTGAGGCTGGCGCCCACGTCGAGGGCAGCGTGCTGATGCCCGGTGTGCGGGTTGGCAAGGGTGCCATAGTGCGCCGGGCGATCCTGGACAAGAACGTGGTGATCCCCGACGGCGCCCAGGTTGGAATGGACCCTGATCTGGACCGGGAGCGCTATACGGTCAGCGGTGGCGGCGTCGTGGTGTTGGGCAAGGGAGCTCACGCGGAATAGACCGGTGGGCTAGCGTGGCGCGGTGCGAACAGTTCCCTGGTGGGCTGTGCTGTCATCGGCCTGCGCTCCGGTGCTCCTGATCGGTGGTTGGCAACTCGCCGCAGCCCGCCAGCGGGGTGGTTTCGACCAGGTGAGCCACACGATCAGCGAGCTGGCCGGCCGCGGTGCCACGGATCGGTGGATCATGACGACAGCGCTTGTGGGGGTCGGTGTGTGCCACGCGATCACGGCCACGGGTTTGGTGCCGGCGGCCGTCCCAGGGCGCCTGCTGCTCGCCGCCGGGGGGGCTGCCACTGTCGCGCTGGCCGCATTGCCGCTACCGGTCACCGGGGATTCGCCAGCCCACGTGGTAGCTGCCACGGTCACCTTCCCCGCGCTGTCGCTGTGGCCCGCGCTGGCGGTGCGGCGCGGCATCAAGCCCAGGCCGGCCGTCTGGCTCTCCGCCGCCGCGGGCCTGCTCGTCCTGCTCGGCTGGTTCGGGATCGACTACTTCGGCGAGGGTTCCCGGATCGGGCTGTCCGAACGCGTACTCGCTGGAGCCCAGGCACTGTGGCCCCTGGCGGCTGTGCTGCTGGCCCGCCGCCGCTGAGCCTAGCGGTGTGATCCCTGCAGTGTGGTCCAATATGCGCAGACTCGAGTAGGGGAGACCGCTGATGGCAGCCATGTCGATGGCCACTGACTTATGACAGGCGCAGATGCCGCCGAACGGCGGCCGACCAGTTCGCTCACCGAGGCGATCGTCGAGTACTACGACGAGACCTGGATCGACTATCGCGTGCTGTGGCTCAACAAGGACAACCTGGCGGTCCACTTCGGTTATACCGACGACAGCACCCACGGTCACACCGATGCGCTGAAGAACATGAATCGGGTACTGGCGGACCGGGTGCAGGTCCAGCCTGGCGAGCGGGTCCTGGATGCCGGCTGCGGGATCGGTGGCAGCAGCCTGTGGCTGGCCGCTGAGCGCAAGGCTGAGGTCGTCGGGATCACCTTGGCCGCCAAGCAGGTCGCGATGGCGCGTACTCACGCTGACCGCCGAGGCCTGGCTGACCGCGTGCAGTTCCAGGTGGCCGATTTCACCGCGACTCCGTTCCCGGACGCGAGTTTCGACATCGTATGGGCGGTGGAGAGCCTGTGCCATGCGCCCAGCAAGGCCGCTTTCTATCAGGAGGCTGCCCGGCTGTTGCGTCCCGGCGGACGGGTGGTCGTCGCAGACTTCGTCCGGGTCGCCCGCCCGGTGGACCCCGCTGGTGAGACGCTGCTGAGCGAGTGGCTCGAGGGCTGGGCCGTCCCTGACATCGACACTGCGGGCGAGCATCTGGCGCACGTGGCGGCGGCGGGATTCGTCGACCCGTGGCTCGCTGACGTGACTGTGCACACTCGTCCCTCGCTACGCCGGTTGTACCGCATGGCGTATTGGACGTATCCACTGGCCGTGTTCGGTCGCGTCACCGGGATCCGCTCGGATGTCCAGCACGGTAATGTGATCGCCTCGATACGCCAGTACCAAGCGCTGCGCCACGGCGCGTGGTTCTACAGCATCCTCTCGGCCAGCACACCAGTAACCATTCGCTGACTCTCGCGCACGCGGCGCGCCGGTTCGACCCGCGTTAGGACGTGCGCAGCGCGAGGAGCAGGCCGTCGCCCAGGGGGAGCATCAGGGGGATGAGCGTGTCGTCTTCGCGCACCATGGCGCCGATCTCGCGCAGGGCGGTGCAGGACGGGTCGCGATGTGCTGGATCGGCCACCCGGCCACCCCATAAGGCGTTGTCGAACGCGATCACCCCGCCGGGCCGTAGCAACCGCACGCCGGCCTCCAGATAGCGCGGATATTCGGGCTCGGCGGCATCGACGAAGACCAGGTCGTAGCCCCCGTCAGTGAGCCGGGGCAGGACGTCCAAGGCCTGTCCCATGATCAGCCGGTAGCGAGACGGCGGGAACCCCGCCTCGGCGAATGTCTGCCTGGCGGCGCGTTGGTGCTCGGGTTCGACGTCGATCGACGTGAGCACCCCTTCGGGGGTCATCCCGCGCAGTAGCCACAACCCGCTGGTGCCTGCGCCGGTCCCCACCTCGACCACGGCGCGGGCGGCGAGTGCGCCGGCCAGAAATCGCAGCGCCGCGCCGCCGGCAGGCGCGATCGGAGCGCAGCCCAACTCCCGACCGCGCTCGCGCGCCGCGGCCAGTAACCCGTCCTCGGTGACGAAGCTGTCCAGGTACTCGCGCACGCCGCCGTCGGAGAGGGCAGAAGGCCCGCCTGCGCTGCCGGTCGACCTCACGCTGCGCAGCGTAGCGCCGCGGTGTGCACCATCCGGGCGGCGCCGCGCCGGATCAGCCCAACACTCCAACCGAATCAGCCGCGCTCGGACCGGCCGACTCTCAGGATCTTCTTACCTGCCGCTTACCTGGTGCACACGCTGGCACCCCATCATAGGAGGGGGAATCGTTGCGATGGATCTCGGAAACATTGTCCGCCATCCCAGCGTTGCACTACCCGTGCATGCCCTGTGACCGGCGCCCTGTCGTCAACCCGGAGGTGGGAGACCCAGCCAATGGCTACCCAGACTCGCTTTTCCGACCCTGCTGCTCCTGGGCAGACGATCTCGCCCACCCGGGCGCAGGACGAAGCAACACTGGCAGCCGAGGCATGGGTACCGCCCTCATGGGACGAGGTGGTGCGTGAGCATGCCGACCGGGTCTACCGGTTGGCCTACCGCCTGTCCGGCAATCCGCACGACGCTGAGGACCTCACCCAGGAAACGTTCATCCGGGTGTTTCGCAGCCTGGGGTCCTACAAACCGGGGACGTTCGAGGGTTGGCTGCACCGGATCACGACCAACCTGTTCCTGGACATGGTGCGTCGACGTTCCCGGCTGCGAATGGAGGGCCTACCTGAGGACACCGACCGGCTCGTCAGCGGCGGGCCGAGCCCGGAGCAAGTCTACGTTGCGACCCACCTCGATCCGGATCTGCAGCAGGCATTGGACGACCTCGCACCAGAATTCCGCGCAGCTGTCGTACTCTGTGACGTAGAGGGTCTGTCCTACGAGGAGATCGGCGCCACGCTCGGGGTGAAGCTCGGGACGGTTCGCAGCCGGATCCACCGCGGCAGGCAGGCGCTCAAGGCGGCGCTCGAAAAGCGACGCGCTGACGCTGAGTGAGGAGGCTGGATGACGGACCTTCGCGGCCGCAGCTTCTCCGACTTGGTAGCGAGCCTCAACGCAGGGCAGCACCTGGCGGTGGACGCCGTGGTGGCGTTCGTCGACGGAGAGCTCGGCGCGGTTGCCCGTGATCGTGCCGCCGCCCATCTCACCATGTGCCAGTCCTGTGCCGCGGAGGTCGCCGCTCAGCACCAGGCCAGCAGTGTGGTTCGTTCGGCGCAGTGTCCACCGGCCCCCGCCGACCTGCTCGCCGCGTTGCGCGAGATCCCGCAGACCGCGGACCTGCCCAACGCGCCGGCCGGGCTGGCGGTGACGGCCGAGGGCGCTATCGTCGAGCTCGCTGATCCGAGCCTGGCCCCCGGGCCGCTGGGTGCGAGCCCCCGTTGGGGTGCCGGACCCTCGGTGCTCGGTCGCTTGATCGGGCGATAGCAGCGCTACGCACATTTCACCAGGGCGCGGGAAGACTGACTGATCGCTGGTACCCGTCTGACCCAGGAGACCATGGCCACGTCGCAGGATCACGACTTCTACCGGACCTTGACGGCCGAAGGGCATCCGGGGCCGCCGCCGTTCGTCTCTAAACCGGCGCCGCGGCCCGCGGTCGACCCGGCCGCCGCGCAGCGGTTCGGTCGACCTCCTGGGGTGCTCGGAGCGTTTGCCGATCAGCCAGGTGACGCCATCCGTGAACCGGCTGCCGCGCCACCAACCCCGGAGGCGTTGGTGGCGGCGTTCGGTAGGCCGGCGCGGTCCGATGAGCGGTTGCAGCGGCCTCCTGGGCGCAATGGAGCGCGACCCTCGACAGGGTTGGCGGAAGATGACTTCTGGCCGCAGGGCGCCGGACGTGACCCGTGGCGTGATCCGTGGGCGGCCGCCGTACTCGGGGCCCCGGCAGTGGGGCAACGCGATGTCGACGCCGGCGAACCGCCACGACCAGGAGCCCGGCTGAGCGTGGCGGAAGTGCTGTTCGGTCGTAGATTGAGCAACCGGGCGCTCGCAGCCCTGGCGGCGGTCGCGTTGCTGATCGGCGGGGTCGGCGGACTCGTCGGCCGGCTCACCGCCGAAGGCGGCACCCTGCTCAATGATCCGGGGATGACGCTGGCGCAGGTGCAGCCGTCGATCGACAGACCGGCCGGCTCGGTGGCGGCGGTAGCCGGTCGCGTTCTGCCCGCGGTGGTGTCGCTGGAGTACCGGGTCGGCGATCAGGGTGGTTTCGGCTCTGGTGTGGTGATTGACGGCCACGGCTACGTGTTGACCAACAACCACGTGGTGGCCCCCGCCGCGGACATCCCGCACTCCACGTTGGAAGCGGTATTCAGTGACGGCACCCGGCTGCCGGCGCGGATCGTGGGCCGGGATCCCAAGACCGACCTCGCTGTGGTCAAGGTGGAGGTTGCTAACCCCACCGTGGCGCAGCTCGGCCGTTCATCGACTCTGAAGCCGGGTGACCCGGTCATCGCTATCGGGTCGCCACTCGGCCTCGCCGGCACGGTGACCAGCGGCATCGTCAGCGCGGTTAACCGGCCAGTGCGGCTGGAGGCTGAGGGGAGTAATGGCAACGCGGTGATCGACGCGATCCAGACCGACGCGGCGATCAACCCGGGCAACTCCGGTGGGGCGTTGGTGGACGGCGCGGGTGCGGTGGTGGGAATCAACACCGCGATCCGCACCCTGGGCGCCGTCGAAGGCGGCGGCTCCATCGGGCTCGGCTTCGCCATCCCTATCGATACGGCCAGAACGATTGCGCAGGAGCTGATCCGCACCGGGCATTACCAGCACGCCGATCTGGGCGTCAACGCCGCGTCGGTGACCGACGGCAAGTCCGACGGCGCCCGCGTGCAGAACGTTCAGCAGGGCAGTGCCGCCGCCGAGGCCGGCATCCTGGAGAACGATGTGATCACCAAGGTCGGCAACCGGACCGTTGGCACTGCCGACGCGCTGACGGTCGCTATTCGTGAGCGGGCTATCGGCGAGCGAGTACCGATTTCGCTGGTTCGCGACGGGCGGCCGCTGGTGGTGACTGTCGCCCTGAAGTCTGACTGACCCTAGGTGGCTGGTGTCTTATGGCGTTCGGCGGTGATGTGGCGCGGTCGGGCGCGCGCTGTGGCGTTCACGTCGGGGCTGAGAGCATCGTGTGCGGGCTGGTAAAGCGGGTCATGGCTGGGCCCGTT
>JALYTS010000078.1 GCA_030854185.1 Actinomycetota bacterium
CTACCAGCAAGCATATTCAGTTGCATTGCGGGAATGCAACACCGAGGTCGCACCATGGTATGTCGTACCGGCGGACCACAAGTGGTATCGCAATTGGGCGATCACAAACATTCTCGCCGAGCGACTCGAGGAGATGGCGCCTACCTGGCCGACGCCGGACGGCTGGAACCTCGAAGAGCAGCGCGCACGGTTGGCGGCAGACCAATGACAATCGACGAACATCTACCCGGCTATCTCGGCCCAGACGGTGTTGCCGTCAGGCTGGACGTCGACACCCCACGCCTCGGTAAGGCTCCTTACCAATTCAAGACCCCGACCACGGACCCTTCCCAGCGGGTCGGTCGAGCGCTTCACCGCCCCAGGGAAGCCGACCGGGGAGGCGTCCCGCACAGCTATCCGCAGCCCGCGGGGGCCACGCTCCAGGGTCAATCCGACGCCGGTGCACGCATGTTCCACCGCGTTCGACACCAGCTCGCTGACCACGAATTCGGCGGTGTCCTCGACGTCATCGTTCACCTGCCATTTCGGGCACATCTCGCGGACCAGCCGGCGACTCATCGCCGGCGCCCCGGGGTCGCAGGGCAGCTGGACCCGCATCCGTACCACCGTTGGCCGCTCGTCAATCGCGGCCTCGGCCTCGAGCCTGAGGTGGTACACCGGGACCAGGGCGGACACCTGGCGAGCCGCCAGCGCCTGAGCCATCGCCGGGTCAGGCCGGCACAGCGCTACCTTCGCCGACGGCCAGCCGCCACATTGGGTCAGTACGGCAGGGAAAACCGTCACGCAGGACTCCCGGGTCAGCCGGAACCCGTCGAGGTCGACGATGACTCGCCCGTGGTCGACCAGTTCCCGCACCAGCACCGTGCGCACATCCGCGGCAGTGCGCACGGTGAGTAACCCGCGCGGGTGTATCACCACCACCTGACCGTGGTGATGAACAGCTATGTCGAGGCTGGGATCCATAGATCCACTCCGCTCACCCGCTACGCACCGCACTCAAGCATGTGCGCTAAGTTTACACGAGTCCCAATGGTCACTGTCGAAAACCGCATAAAGGTCATTCCGGACAAAGCGCATTAGGGTCGTCAGGCGTACCTGACGTGGCGGTTGACCGCCATTGCGGTGCGTGTACGGTCGGATCTCGGCTGTAGTACCCGGGGGGGAGGAGTCGACCTTGACACCATTGGTGCACGACCAACTTGAGACACTCACACCAGCACCACCGCTTGATGGGCCCATGGTCATCGCAACCTTGAGCTGTCCTCAACCAGCCACTTCGGTGTGCCGGGTCACCGGGATCGTGGATCTTGTCACGGCCCCGGTCCTGGCTGACAAGCTCATCGAGGCTGTCCACGATGGCCAGCCGCACCTTGTGATCGATCTGTCCGCCATCGCGGTGCTCGACTCGATCGGGCTGCAAGCGGTCTTCCAGGCGCTCGACCGGTATGACATCGAGGGCCACCTCGCGGTCGTGACGGATCCGCGCTCGACAGCCATCAGCAGGCCCGACATCAGTGCGCTGAGCGAGATCGTCGACATTCATCACGATCTGGCCAGCGCCCTGCGAGCCTGCGCCCGGGCTTCGATCTCCCACGGCGGACGCCACCGCGCCACGGCCACGATCTAGCACGGCAACGGCACATCCTTCGGTGCTTGGCCGCCGGATCTCCCTCAGCAGGGATTGATCACGGTTTGTGTGCCTATGGTGACACCCGCTGTCGTCCTAGGCACCTAAACCGTGATCACCTTGCCTGGGCGGCGGCGTTGAGCGCAAGTGGCCGCAAGTGCCGTTGCGGTAGTAGGCGGCAGCTGCTGCGGCGCACCCGCGACGCAAGCTTTCGCCTCGTCAATCCGATTAGCCGATTACTCGCAGCGCCAGATCCGTCACACGCATATTCGGCAATGGCAGTAGAGCCGGGACGCCCTTCGCGATGAGGTTCGGCGGGTGACAACCCTGATGCGGTCCATCAGTGACCCGGGAGCCCCTGCAGTGGGCAACTGGAACCTCGCTGAGGTCGCCATGCATCTCAGCCAGGCCTGGATAGTGGTGCCTGGCCTGGCCAGACGGGACCTCTCCCGGATTCACGCAGTGGTGCCCGACGTTGCCGGCGTGGCCGGCGACTCGTTGATCCGGGACATGTGGGATCTGGCTGACACGACCACGCTCGCGGTGAGATCCGACGCCGAGCGTGATCTCGCTGTCCTGGCTGACCGCATCGAAGAGCGCGCGCAGGAGTATCTCGGCGAGTGCGCCGGGCACTCTCCCGATGAGCCTCGCCCGTGGCTGGTTGAAGGCACCACGGTGCCTCTGTCGGCCCTGACTTGCCACCTGCTGAACGAGGTGGTCATGCATGGTTACGACATGGCACATGCCGCCGGGCGCAACTGGCGGATAGAGCCGGCACACGCGGCCATGGTGGTGCAGCAGTTCTTCGTTCCGGTCATCCAGACGGCCGATCCTCGGACGTTTGTCAACGCTGAGACGGCGGCCGGCCTCCAGGCCACCTACGACATTCGCCTCCGCGGACACGGCCGGCTCAGCTACGTTTTCGACGATGGGTCGGTGACGGTCGAAGAGCCGTCAGCCCACCGGGTCGACTGCCACATCTCAGCCGATCCGGCAGCGTTCTTCATGGTGTTCTGGCAACGCCAGAGCCAGTGGAATGCGATTGCCAAGGGTCAGCTGATGGCCTGGGGTCGCAAGCCGTGGCTGGGGTTGAAGTTCAGGTCCCTAATACGCAACCCCTAACGCGCGGGGTAGTTGTGCGGTTGCACTGCGCATAGTAACGTTAGGTTGCTATTTGGCGATGGGTAGCGATAGCTCAGCGCGCCATCGCGCAGCAGGGAGCCAGTAAGTGCAACGCAGAGTAAGAAATTGGCTTCCCTTCGTCGTGTTGACCTTGCTGATGTTCGCGGTCGGGCCAGTTGCCACCGCTGCGCCGACGCAGGACTACGGCGAATACTCCATGATGACTCAGCGCCATGCCGGGCAGTTCTACTCCGGCGGCAACGTTGCGGGGCAGTGGTCGTGGACACCGCATGGCGACGAGTCGGAGGTGTTGTGGGGCGACCCATCGCAGTGGCCACCCGACAGCGCGGAACATTTCATTCACACCGGCGACTGGGTCCTGCTCGACGGGTGGCGCGGCTTCGGGAAGTACTACGTGCAGCGGGTGAACCGGGAGTTGATCGGCGACGGCTTCTGTCAGAGCATGACGCCGCTGCAGTCAGCCGGAGGCCGCCAACACTACGTGCAGTGGAGTATCCCGGCACAACCCTACTGCCTCCAGACATGGGGCACCATCACCGAACAGTTCAGCGGCAAGTCCGTGGACTTCTACCATTCGCAGGTGTGGTCACCGCCGAATACGTGCAGCAACGCCTACCTCGGGGTACGAAGCTGCATACGTCAGTGGGAAACGTGGTCGGACAACAACGGCGACCCGGGCGGGCCGATCACGCGCAAGCTGGAGCGCAGCGTGTACCTGGCCCGCGGTGTTGGAATGGCCTTCGTGATCGATCAGACTTACCCATATTCGTGGTACGCCGAATTGCACTCCAACTGGAGCTGGTGAGAGGGACTGGACCTGGTAAGTGGCTGGTCTGGTTGATCACGTGCCCTGCACCGACGGCGGCAGCGGGCCAACCTGACCGGGTCGTCTAGTAGGTCGGCTGCGCGCCCGCCCGTACCGCTCATGAGCCGCCTGCTTGCTCACTCCCAACGAGTGACCGATGTCGGTCCACGGCGCACCACGGGTCCGAGCCAAGCGCACCAGCCTCGCCCGCCACCGGTCTACCACCCGGGCCAGCGCCTCCACCGCGGTCAAGGCCTCGAGTACCGGTTCGGCCAGGCGCCGTTCGGTGTTCGAAGCGGTGGGCCGGGCAGCGTCGACGGGCGCGTCCTGCGGGAGATACCGCCCGAAGCGCTCAGCGGCGTGCAGCGCCTCGTAGGTCTGCCATGGCAACGGCGTCGGGCCCGTTGGCGGCGCGGGTGGCCGGGCGCGCGGCGGCGCAGGAGCCGCTTCGCCGGGGTCCTTCAGTGGCTCATCGACGCTGGGAAGCTTCAGATACACTCGGATGGTCGTACCCTGCGGGCAGGAGCGCTGTTCGACAAGGTCGGACAGATGGTTGACCAGCAGCAGGCCGCGGCCGTCTGGTCTCTTGGGGTCCGCCAATGGGCGGTCGGCGAGCGGGTCGTTGATGTGCCCGGAGTGCCGGACCTCGCATACCAGGTAGCCGCGCTCGGCCCAGACACGCAGCGCGCCGGTGCCCGAGCCGTGAACGAGGCTGCGAGCCACCAACTCACCGACGATCAGCTTGAGCTCCGAGTGCTCGCCGCTCAGACCGAGGCGGGCAGCGTGATCGCAAGCGAACTGGCTGGCAAGCGCTTGATTGGTGATATCGAAGGTGAAACCAGGACCTACCGGCGACCCGCACAGCCGGTGACCTTCTAAGACGACGCGTTCGGGTGTGAAGCGCGTGCTGGGTCGCTCACCCCTGGCATCTATCACCCGAGGGTGGTTGGCTTCGACCTCGGCGAGAGTCCGAGGGCCGACCCGGTTGACGTCGTAGGGGCACAGCATGGTCACCGGGTGGCCGGCGAGCGCGATGCTGATCAAGGTCTCGTGCTGGGCGCAGGCCGGGTACTCCCTCGCGGTGCGTCCGGTCCACAGGTGTTCGCCGATGATGCGCACCCGCTCGCCCGGGTGCGCGTCGGCGAACGCGCGCAGCACATTGGGAATGATCCGCCCTGGGTTACGGCCGGCTCGAGTCATGTCGAGCAGCCGGACCCGCTCGGCGTCGGTGCCCAGTTCGGTGAGGATGAGCCGCAGATTGGCACCGGGCACGGCGAGCGCCACGGGTTCGCCAGCGGTCAGACCCGCGCGAACGAACGCCACGGTGCCGTCGAGATACTCCGCGGTACTGCGGTAGAACAGTGCCGGGTGCAGAAATTCCTGATCCCAGCGCGGCGCGGGCGCGGTCATCGCCGCAACCCCTTCGCTCTGTGCACGTTCGCCCTGTGCACGTTCGCACCGGGCACGTTCACCCCGGGCATGCCCGCAAAAGAACCCAGGCGGCCGCGAGAACTTACGACCAGCACACCTACCACCTCGTCTCGACGCGACAAATAGCGGTAGCCGCCGACGGATCGGCGAACCACCCATTTACCGCGCCAAGCCCCACACACAGAGTAGGCACTTTCACGTCTCGTGACAACCCGACGTCAGCCCGGCCTCCCTCGGACCCGCTCTGGGAGACTTGTCAGCGAAGACTTCCGACCGTGCCACACTGCCGAAAATCACGCAGAGCGAAGGAGCAGCCCATGACAGCGATACAGGACCTGGTGGACCGCAACGCGTCGCGCCCCCCGGGCCCCGGACCGCTGCCGTCCCCGCCCAGCCTGCATGTGGCGGTGGTGGCCTGCATGGACGCCCGCATCGACATCTTCGACGTACTCGGCTTGCGGCCAGGAGAGGCGCACGTGATTCGTAATGGGGGTGGCGCTGTCACCGACGATGTGATCCGCTCCCTGGCGGTTAGCCAGCGAAAGCTGGGGACTACCGAGGTGATGTTGTTGCACCACACCAAATGTGGGATGGCGTCGTTCACCGACGAGGAGTTCTGGTCCGAACTGCAGGAGGCCACCGGCCTGCGACCCCCCTGGGCGGTCGAGACCTTCCGGCACACCGAATCCGAGGTGCGCCAGTGCATCGAACGGGTTCGGCGCAGCCCATTCCTGACGAATACCACGGCGGTGCGGGGATTTATCGTCGACGTCGACACCGGCGAGCTCACTGAGGTCTTGCCATCCCAACCATGAACCCGACGCTGCTCATCGCCTGGTTCGACGCCCATGCGCGGCAACTACCGTGGCGCGAGTCGGACACCACGCCGTGGGGAGTACTGGTCAGCGAGGTGATGCTGCAGCAGACCCCGGTGCAGCGCGTGGCGGAGGTGTGGACTGAGTGGCTGGTTCGCTGGCCCACGCCGTCGAGCCTGGCCACCGAGACGCCCGGCACCGTCGTGCGCGCCTGGGGCAAGCTGGGTTACCCGCGGCGCGCGCTACGACTGCACGCCGCCGCCATTACCATCGCCACGCAATACGACGACGTGGTGCCAGCAGATGTGCAGATGCTGCTCGCGCTGCCCGGGATCGGCGCGTACACCGCCCGGGCGGTGGCGGCGTTCGGATATGGCCACCGCGTGCCGGTAGTGGACACCAACGTCCGCCGAGTGGTTGCCCGCGCGATGCACGGCATCGCCGACGCCGGACCGCCGTCCACCGCTCGTGATCTGTCCGATGTGGATGGTGTGTTGCCGCAGAGGCAGGCCGCGCGATTCTGCGCCGCGCTGATGGAGCTCGGTGCTGTCGTGTGCACGGCCGCCCGCCCGCGCTGCGCGGACTGTCCGGTGGCCGGCGACTGTGCCTGGGTGCGCGCGGGGCGGCCGGCCCCAACCTCCCCTGGCCGACCCTCGCAGCGCTTCGCGGGCACCGATCGTCAGGTGCGCGGGTTACTGCTCGATGTCCTGCGGGCAGCGTCCGGCCCGGTGCCCCGGGCTCGGCTGGACGTGGTCTGGCGCGACGCGACGCAGCGCGATCGGTGCCTGGGCTCGCTGCTGATCGACGGCCTGGTGGAGCCGACCATCGACGGGCGCTACGCCCTGCCTGGAGAACGCGCACTGCCTGGAGAAGGCGCCTTACCTGGAGGACACGCTTTGCCTGGAGACGCGGCCGCACCGCGGCGCTAGCCGTAGGCTGGCTGCATGGCCGTCGTGAAGATCAACGCAATTGAGGTGCCCGAAGGCGCCGGTCCCGAGCTGGAGCGCCGGTTCGCGGCCCGCCATGAGGCCGTGACGTCAGCTCCTGGGTTTCTGCGGTTCGAGCTGCTGCGCCCCGTCTCCGGGGACAACCGCTACTTCGTCTACAGCCGCTGGGAATCTGAGGAACACTTCCAAGCCTGGCACAACGGCCGCACCGGCCCGGGCACCGAAGCCCACACCGGTCCCCGTGCCAACCCAGTGTCGACCGGCAGCTCCCTACTTGAATTCGAAGTAGCCCAATCCGCCGATCCCGGTAATCCCTGACGCTGCAACGACACTTGCGGTAACCAGAGCTCAAGGCGTCGTCGTCTCGACAAGAAGATCGTGGTTTGTGTGCCCACGACGACAGCACATGTCACCGTAGGCACGCAAACCGTGATCAAACCTTGCTGTGGGGAGTCTGGCGGGCAAGCACCGACAGCTCTCGGTGTCCCGAGCTCAACAGCCTCTCGGTGTCCCGAGCTCAACAGCAGAGCTGTCGTGTCGGCGTGGAACAACTCTGGGGTTGAGCTCGGGAGCCTGAGCGTCGTTGGATGGGTTTACGCGACCTGGGGCGTTCTGGGCACGCGTGAAAGGGGGCCCGATCCGGTTTCGGATCGGGCCCCCCTCCACAACAAGGATCTACTCAGCGCTGGGGGCGCTGTCCAGGTCCACCAGAGGCGCATCGGGCACCCGCAACGCTTTGGCCGCGCCGCGGAATACGAATTTAGCGTCCTCGCCCGTACCTTCGCCGTCCCAGTTCTCCGTGTCAACGACGACGATCTGCCCGGCCTCGAGCTCGCCGAACAGGATCTTCTCCGACATCTGGTCCTCGATCTCGCGCTGGATGGTCCGGCGTAGTGGCCGAGCCCCCATCACGGGATCGAATCCGCGCTTGGCCAACAGCTTCTTGGCCATCGTGGTCAGCTCCAGCTCCATGTCCTTGTTGCGCAGCTGAACCTCTACCCGAGAGATCATCAGGTCCACCATCGTGATGATCTCTTCCTCGGTGAGCTGATGGAAGACGATGGTGTCGTCGATCCGGTTGAGGAACTCCGGACGGAAATGCTTCTTGACCTCGTCGTTGACCTTGCTCTTCATCCGCTCGTAGTTCGAGGTCTCGTCGTTGCTGGCTGAGAAGCCCAGTCCCACTGCCTTGGAGATGTCCGAGGTGCCGAGGTTGGTGGTAAAGATGATCACAGTGTTCTTGAAGTCCACCGTGCGACCCTGGCCGTCGGTCAACCGACCGTCTTCCAACACCTGCAACAGCGTGTTGTACACCTCCTGGTGCGCCTTCTCGATCTCATCGAAGAGCACTACCGAGAACGGCTTGCGGCGGACCTTCTCGGTGAGCTGGCCGCCCTCCTCGTAACCCACGTATCCAGGCGGGGCGCCGACGAGCCGGGATGCGGTGTAGCGGTCGTGGAACTCGCCCATGTCGATCTGGATGAGTGCGTTGTCATCGCCGAACAGGAACTGCGCAAGCGCCTTGGACAGCTCGGTCTTACCCACACCGGAGGGACCGGCGAAAATGAACGAGCCGGAGGGTCGCCTGGGGTCCTTCAGACCCGCACGGGTCCGCCGGATCGCTTTGGACACGGCCTTGACCGCTTCGTGCTGGCCGATGATCCGCTTGTGCAGCTCATCCTCCATGCGCAGCAGCCTGGTGGTCTCCTGTTCGGTGAGCTTGAACACCGGGATTCCGGTCCAGTTGGCCAGCACCTCGGCGATCTGCTCGTCATCAACCTCGGCGACGACGTCGAGGTCACCAGCCTTCCACTGCTTCTCCCGCTCGGATTTCTTGATCAGCAGCTGCTTCTCGGAGTCGCGCAGCTTCGCGGCCCGCTCGAAGTCCTGAGCGTCGATAGCTGATTCCTTGTCCCGGCGCACTGCGGCGATCTTCTCGTCGAAGTCACGCAGGTCCGGTGGTGCGGTCATCCGGCGGATCCGCATCCGGGCGCCGGCCTCGTCGATCAGGTCGATCGCCTTGTCCGGCAGGAACCGGTCGTTGATGTACCGGTCGGCCAGGGTGGCGGCGGCCACCAGCGCACTGTCGGTGATGGACACCCGGTGGTGCGCCTCGTACCGGTCCCGCAGGCCCTTGAGGATCTCGATGGTGTGCTCGAGGTTCGGCTCGGCGACCTGGATCGGCTGGAACCGGCGTTCCAGCGCAGGGTCCTTCTCGACGTACTTGCGGTACTCGTCGAGTGTGGTCGCGCCGATGGTCTGCAGCTCGCCGCGGGCCAACATCGGTTTGAGGATCGACGCGGCGTCAATCGCCCCTTCCGCAGCACCGGCGCCGACCAGGGTGTGCATCTCGTCGATGAACAGGATGATGTCTCCGCGGGTGCGGATCTCCTTGAGGACCTTCTTCAGACGCTCCTCGAAGTCACCCCGATACCGGGAGCCGGCCACCAACGAGCCGAGGTCCAAGGTGTAGAGCTGCTTGTCCTTCAGCGTCTCGGGCACCTCGCCCTTGACGATGTTCTGCGCGAGCCCCTCTACGACGGCGGTCTTGCCGACGCCCGCCTCGCCGATGAGCACCGGGTTGTTCTTGGTACGCCGGGACAGCACCTGCATGACCCGCTCGATCTCCTTGCCGCGGCCGATCACCGGGTCCAGCTTGCCCTCTCGGGCGCTGGCGGTGAGGTTGCGACCGAACTGATCGAGTACCAGCGACGACGACGGAGTGCCCTCGCCGCGCCCCGAGCCGGACTCCGCGGGCTCTTTGCCCTGATAGCCCGACAGCAGCTGCAGTACCTGCTGGCGCACCCGGTTGAGGTCAGCGCCCAGCTTGACCAGCACCTGTGCGGCGACACCCTCGCCTTCGCGGATCAGCCCGAGCAGGATGTGCTCGGTACCGATGTAGTTGTGGCCGAGCTGCAGCGCCTCGCGCAGTGACAGCTCCAGCACTTTCTTGGCTCGTGGGGTGAACGGGATGTGACCCGACGGCGCCTGCTGGCCCTGGCCGATGATCTCCTCGACCTGCTGGCGCACCCCTTCCAGGGCGATGCCCAGCGACTCGAGGGCCTTGGCTGCGACGCCCTCGCCCTCGTGGATCAGACCCAGCAGGATGTGCTCGGTGCCGATGTAGTTGTGGTTGAGCATCCTGGCCTCTTCTTGAGCCAGTACAACCACCCGCCGCGCGCGGTCGGTGAACCTTTCAAACATGGTGCACTCCTGACTGCCGCGCCATCGCGGCGCAGCCGGTACTGGGTCAGACAGTCCGTACCCTCACTGTAGCTGGCAGACGGTCGTGCTCGCTCTCGAACTGCTGCCCGACTCCTGCTGCAACGTGTCACCACCGGCGCGGATTCCGCATCGGGCGGCCTGTCCGCTCTAGGTGAACGCTGCCCGATCGGGGAGAGCGAGACTCGCTCGGGTGGTCTCGGGATAGCAGAGGGTGCCCGCGGGGACTCAGGCTGCTAGGTTTGCTCGCCATTAGGTAAGGCAACCCTGTTCGATTCCTGCTCGATGCCCCGCTCGAAAAAGCGGTCTGGGAACCACGACAGCGAAGGAGAGGCTGTGCCGCAAGCCGTGGTTCCGGTGGGCGAGTCGCCAGCAGCAGTGCAGCCGACCTTCGCGCATCCACTGGCCGCGTCGGTTGTGACGGCCGACGGTGCGGTGAAGTTGTTGTCCTTCCGGATATTCGACCGGATGACCGACCTGGCCGGCGACGGGTGGATCAGGTGTGACCGCGCCCTGTCTGATCCGGACTTCTTCCCGCGGTGGCGGATGCAGGTCGCGCAACGGCTAGCCGAGCAGCAGTCGCACGGCCTGGAGACGACCCGGGTCCCGGAGAAAACCACCGGTGGCTACGTGCTGCAGTGGTATCTGGTCATCCCGAGCTACCTCGGGGCGGTGCTGTTCCATTGCGCCCGGCGGGTGCCCGCGCTATCACCGCGGCAGCTCAGCTTCCGGCTCGACCCGGCGAAGGTGGCGGAGGTGGCGCTGCATCCGGGGCGATTCTGGTGCCTGCCAGATGATCCCGACGCGGGTCATCCCGATGCGGTGCCGGTGCCCGACGAGGCAGCGCTGGGGGCGATACTGCGCCGTCAGATAATCGCACACGCCGCCCATTTCCTCACGGTGTACGGCCCGATGGTGCGTTTCGGATCCCGCACCCAGTGGGCGGCGGTGACCGACGTGCTGGACAGCGCCCTGCTGCTGGCTGGGCGCTCGTTCGGATCACCGCAGGCCGGCGCCGCCGATGCGCGGTTGGTGCTCGCCGATGGCGAGAAACCGCTCACCTCGGCGTCCACGATCCGCGAGTTGACTGATGACCGCGGCCGCACCCATTGGACCCGGCTGCGGGGCTCATGCTGCTTTCTCTATGCCCTGCCCGGGGTCGAGCGCCCGTGCGCCAGCTGCCCGCGAATCAACGATTCCGAACGGGCCTGCATCTTCGGCACACTTGATCGGGCTTGAGGCCGGCGCAGCGGCGTATCTTCATGATCTGTGACGCCCCAGCCGGCCGCTGCCTCGCCTCCGGAGCCACTGTTGCCGGTAGTGGTGGTCAATCCGGTCAACATCAAGGACCCGGCGAAGCTGCAGACTCAGATCACCCAGGTGTGTGTGGAGTCGGGATGGAAGCCACCGCTATGGCTGCCGACCACCATTGCCGACCCTGGTGGTGGTCAAGCGGCGGCTGCGCTGGCGGCCGGCGCTGATGTGGTGCTCGTCTGCGGCGGCGATGGCACGGTCCGCCACGTGGCGCAAGTCCTCGCCGGATCGGGCACCCCGATGGGTCTGGTGCCTACCGGCACCGCCAATCTGCTGGCCCGCAACCTCGCCCTTGCCCGGCGTGACCGTGCTCAAGCCACCCGGATCGCATTGTGTGGGAAAACCCGCGCGGTCGACGTCGGCTGGGCGCTCATCGACGATGGTGCCGAGGAGCACGCGTTCATGGTGATGGCCGGGATGGGCTTCGACGCGGCGATCATGGCTGGTGCGCCGCATGAGTTGAAGGTCCGGTTGGGCTCGCTGGCATACGTCGTTTCCGGAGTGCGCGCGCTGCGCGGTCTGCGAGCCAGCATCAACCTCGCCGTCGACGGCCGGCTCGAGCTCCCCCGGCCGGTCCGCGCGGTGGTGGTCGGCAATTGCGGAAAGCTTCTCGGCGGCCTGGTGTTGATGCCCGCGGCCAGAGTCGATGACGGACTGCTGGATGTGGTGACGATCGGGCCGAGGGGAATCTTCGGCTGGCTGGCGGTGACCGCGCGGGTCCTGACCCGCCGCCGCCATGGCCACCGGATAATTCAGCACTGGCAGGGCCGCACGGTCATCATCAGCTCGGACATTGCCCAGCAGGCGCAACTCGACGGTGATCCGGTGGGCGAAGCGCGAGGCATGCGGATGCGCGTCGACCGCGGCGCTCTGCTGGTTCGCTCGTGAGCCCGACCGGTGAGCCCGACCGGTGAGCCCGATCGGAGCCAGTTGGGCAGATTGATGAACCGCTGCCTGGGGCCACAGCGTTTACTGTGATGCGGGTAACACAGCCCGCGGGTTAGTCACGCTTCGACGGAGGGAGCCGTCCGATGGTGAGCCTGGTGAAGGGTTTCGCGGGCAAGCCCGCGCATGCGCCGCTGACCGACATCGGTATCGGCGCCTATACCGCTGGCGTGGCGATGCTCGTGGCCGGCGCGGCCGGGTTCCAACAGGCCGCGATGGCCACCGCGTCGGTGATCACAATCGGAATCGGGCTCATCGCCGCCTTACCCACCATCATCACCGGACTGGTGGACCTGTTCGGTATTCCGGCGGATGCGCCCGCCCGCACGCTCGGCTGGTGGCACCTGACCCTGATGGCCAGCGCCACCGGCATGTTCGCGTGGACGTTCAAGCTGCAGTTGGCCGGGTACTCGACCGGAAAGATCATCAGCTTGGCTTTGACCGTCGGCATCATATCTTGGGTGTTACTCGTCGCCGGTGGCTACCTCGGCGGCGCGCTCACCTTCGTCTACGGAGTCCGAGTGCTCAAGCGCCCCCAGTCGGCCATGGCTGACGCACTCATTCCCGGCCGCGCGGACCATAAGGACTAAGCCTGCGGCTGCACCAGGAGAACACCTGGCCCCTTACAACACACCGGTGCCGCCCTACTCAGGCGACACCGGTGCATAGGGGATTAGTTCCCCTTGTGGTAGGCCTCCAACACCTCAGCCGGGATGCGGCCGCGGTCCGAGACGTTGTAACCGTTCTTGCGGGCCCATTCGCGGATCGCAGCGTTCTGCTCACGGTCCACCGATGCCCGGCCACCGGTCCCGGCCCGACGTGCCGTACCCGCGACCTTGCGGCGCCCGCCTGCCGCGCCCGACTTACGGGCGCTGCCGACATAGTCCGCCAGTGAGTCACGCAACTTCCCTGCGTTACCGGCCGACAGATCAATCTCGTAAGACACGCCGTCGATACCAAACTCAACGGTCTCTTCAGCGGTACCTCCGTCGAGGTCATCGACCAAGGTTACGGTGACCTTCTGCGCCATGCGCGTCGTCCTCCCTCAGGGACTTGGTGGACGGAGCCATCGCACGACGACTCCACAACGACAACGAGTAGGTTAGCCCATTTCCGTACGGATTGCGAAATCACCGTCATCGGAGTCCACTATTGTGGTCGGACCAGCGGAAACAGGATGGTCTCGCGGATACCCGAACCTGTGAGCGCCATGAGCAGCCGGTCGATCCCCATTCCCATGCCGCCACTCGGCGGCATTCCGTACTCCATCGCGGTCAGGAACTCCTCGTCCAGCGGCATCGCCTCGTCATCGCCGGCCGCCGTGAGCGCGGCCTGGGCCTCGAAACGCTCCCGTTGCACGACCGGATCGACCAGCTCCGAGTACGCAGTGGCTGACTCGACGGAACGGATGTAGAGATCCCATTTCTCGGCCAGACCCGCAACGCTGCGGTGCTCCCGGGTCAGCGGCGCGGTGTCCACCGGAAAGTCCTTCACGAAGGTCGGCGCGTGCAGCTCGGGCACGACGAGGTGCTCGAACAACTCCTCAACCAGCTTTCCCGGTAGCCAGGCATGATTGCACGCAAGGCCTACTCGCTCGGCGTGGCCGAGCAACTCCGCACGGCCGGTCAGCGGAGTGATCTCCTCGCCCAGCGCCTTGGAGACCGCGCCGAACAGGCTGACCTGCGCCCATTGACCACCGATGTCGTACTCGCTGCCGTCGGCGAGTCGAACTGTTGTGGATCCGAACACCTCCCGGGCCACCGTCTGGTACAGCGTGCGGGTCAGCTGCGCCATGCCCTCGTAGTCGGTGTAGGCCTGATACACCTCAAGCATGGTGAACTCCGGTGAGTGCGTAGAGTCCGCGCCCTCGTTGCGGAACACCCGGTTGAGCTCGAAGACGCGCTCCATCCCGCCAACCACACAACGCTTGAGGTAAAGCTCTGGGGCGATCCGCAGGTACAGGTCAGTATCGAGAGCGTTGGAGTGCGTCACAAACGGCCGGGCCGCGGCACCACCATGCACGATCTGCAGCATCGGTGTCTCGACCTCGACGAAGTCGAGAGAATGCAGCATCGCACGGACCGATCGGACCACGTCGGCACGCATCCGGGCGGTCCGCCGGGCCGCATCGCGAACGATAAGATCGAGGTAACGCTGGCGGACCCGGGTCTCCTCGGCCAGTTCCTTGTGCGCCGTCGGAAGAGGCCGTAACGCCTTGGCCGCCATCTGCCATTGCGTCGCTTGCACGGACAGCTCCCCGCGACGCGACGTAACCACCTCGCCGGTCACCGATACGTGATCCCCGAGGTCGACATCGGCCTTCCACGCAGCCAGTCCGTCGGCGCCCACATTGGCCAGGCTGACCATGACCTGCAACTCAGTGCCATCGCCCTCGCGCAACGTCGCAAAGCAGAGCTTTCCGGCGGTGCGCAAAAAGATAACCCGACCGGTCACGGCCACGTGTTCCCCGGTGACCACATCCGGCGGCAGCCCGATGTACGCGTCCCGGATTTCCTTCAGTGTTCGAGTACGCGGAACTGCTACGGGGTATGGGTGCGGCCCGGAGGCCAACATGCGCTCCCGCTTGTTCCTGCGCACCCGCATCTGGTCTGGTAGCTCGTCGTCGGTGCGGGGTTGCTCGGTGGTCACCCGAACAACCTAGTGATCCGTTGGACGCGGGTTCACCGCCGGTACCGTCGGGCATTGTGGACGACCTGCCCGCACGTCGCGCCCTTTCCCGGCTGCCCCAGGTCGTGAACTCGACGGGACCGACCTGTGGCGTCGCCATCCACGTCGGTGGCGTCGAGTTCACGGCAGGCGCCTCTCCGGTACCGGATAGCATCTTGGCGCACGGGCCGGAGCTTCAGGTGATGTTGCGTTCGAAGACCATTCGCAGACCGCGCAACGTCAGGTGGGGGGCGTGGTGGGTGATGGTCCGCGACTCGGCGATCAGCAGCGGGGCCAGGCCGCCGGTGGCGACGACCACCACGTCGGCCTCGGCTCCTGGGGCCAGCTCCGCGGCGATCCGCTGGACCAGCCCGTCCACCTGCCCGGCGAAGCCGAACAGCAACCCGGACTGTAGAGCCTCGACGGTGCTCTTGCCGATCACCGACCGCGGTCGAACGAGCTGGACCTTCACCAGTTGAGCCGCTCGGGCAGCGAGCGCATCGATGGAGATCTCGATGCCCGGAGCCAGCGCGCCACCGAGGAACTCGCCCCGCTGGCTGACGACGTCGAAGTTGGTGGAGGTGCCGAA
The DNA here is from genome assembly GCA_030854185.1 of Actinomycetota bacterium. Classification (GTDB taxonomy): domain Bacteria; phylum Actinomycetota; class Actinomycetes; order Mycobacteriales; family Pseudonocardiaceae. Next base: position 15,506 of record JALYTS010000078.1, read on the forward strand.
GTCCACCACGATCGCTGGACCGCCGTAGAGGGTATAGGCGGCCAGCGTGTTGACTATCCGATCGGCACCCAGCTCGCGTGGGTTGTCGTAGTGCAACGGCACGCCGGTGCGTACCCCGGGCTCGACGATCACCCGCGGCAGCTGCGGCCAGTACCGGTCCACCATCACTTTCAGCTCGCGGAGCAGCGCGGGCACTGTGGACAGCGCAGCGATGCCGGTGATCTTGTTGGAGTAGGCGCCGAGCAGGCCGCGGATGGTCAGCGCCATCTCATCGGCGGTCATCCTGGCGTCGGTACGCATCCGCCAGTCGTGCAGCACCCCGGCGTCCTTGCAGTCACCTCCCCGATCGCCGGCGAACAAGCCCAGGACGATGTTGGTGTTGCCGATATCTATGGTGAGCAGCACTCACTCGCCCCCGTCAGACGCCGACCGAGCCGGCGATCATTTTTCCGTCCGGGGCATGCGCCGGATCGCCGCCCTGGTGCACGATCCGGTTACCGGCGTCGACGAACACCACCCGGGGCAGGTAGTGCCGGGACTCGTCGTCGTCCATCGTGCCGTAGGAGATGAGGATCACCAGGTCGCCAGGCGCCACCAGGTGCGCGGCGGCGCCGTTGATCCCGACCACACCGCTGCCCCGCGCGCCGGGGATGACATAGGTTTCCAGCCGGGCGCCGTTGGTGACGTCCACTATGGCCACCCGCTCGCCGGCGAGCAGATCGGCGGCGTCCATCAGTTCCTCGTCGACGGTCACCGACCCCACGTAATGCAGATCCGAATGGGTGACGGTGGCCCGGTGGATCTTGGACTTCAGCATCGTCCGGAACATCACGGGGCTCCTCGTCCGTTCGAGTCGGGACCCAGCCGCAGGCCGACGTTGTCGATCAACCTCGTGGTCCCGACGGTGGCGGACAGCAACAGCCGGGCCGATCCTTGCGCCGGGGCCGGTCCGAGCTTGGGGTTGCGCAGTGCCAGGTAGTCCAGCGCGACGGCGGGTTGCCCGGCCAACACCTCACCGGCCGCTGCGAGCACCGCGTCAGGACCCCCCACGCCAGCCTGGGCACCGGCGCTCAGCGCCGCCGACAAGGCGACCGCGGCACCCCGGGCCTCGGCATCCAGGTGAACGTTGCGTGACGATAGCGCGAGCCCATCAGCTTCGCGCACCGTGGGCACCCCGAGGACCTGCACATCCATCCTCAGGTCGGCCACCATCCGCTGCACCAGCACCAGCTGCTGGTAGTCCTTCTCGCCGAACAACGCACGATCCGGAGCGACGATCCCGAACAGCTTGGCCACCACCGTGAGCACCGCAGCGAAGTGACCCGCTCGGCCGGCGCCCTCCAGCTGCGCACCGAGCGCACCGGGCTCCACGGTGGTGTCCCCGGTAGTGTCCCCGCCGGCCGGGGACATCGCCGCCACGCTGGGCGCGAAGACCAGCTCCACGCCCTCCTCCCGGCACATCGCGAGGTCGGCGTCGAAGCTGCGGGGGTAGCGGTCCAAGTCGTGGCGGGAGCCGAACTGCAGGGGGTTGAGGTAGATCGACACCACCGTGCGGCCGCCCGGGATGGCCCGGGCCGCTCGAATCAGCGCCCGGTGGCCGGCGTGCAACGCTCCCATCGTCGGGACCAGCACGACCGGATGCCCGGCCAGGCGCAGCTTGCGAGCCACCACAGAAAGCGCAGCGGGGTCTTCGTGGAGGGCCAGTTCGCCGCGGAGCCGGCTGGTCACCTTCGCACCTGCAGAGTTTCCCGGATCTGGCCGGCGACCGCTGGAGCCAGCAGCCCGGCAGCCTCGGCCCGGTCGGCGGTCCTGGACGCCTGCACGCGGTAGGACTCGAGCAGCTCCGGCGCGGAGTCCGCGAGCACCCGCAGGTGCAGACGTACCGTGTCGAGGTCGCCGCGGATCACCGGGCCGGTCAACGCGCGGTCGCCATGACGCAGCGTGTTGTCCAGCGCCGCCTCCAGCAACGGGCCCAGTAGCCGTTCAGCGGGCACCACACCGGCTTGTTCCAGCGCGTCCACCGCGTCGCGCACCAGGGTGGCCAGATGATTGGCTCCATGGGCCAGCGCCGCGTGATACAGCGCCCGGGCCTCCGCTGGCACGCGCACCGGCTCGGCGCCCATTTCCAGCACCAGCGCCTCGCCGACGCTCCAGCCGGTCTCGTCGGCGACCGTGACAGCGACGCAGCCTGTCGCCAGCCGCGCGATATCCTCCGCGCGCCCGGTGAAGGTCATCGCGGGATGCAGCGCGAGCGGGAGCACACCGCATGCGGTCGCCGGCTCCAGGACCTCCACCCCCCGCGCGCCACTGGTGTGCACCACGATCTGACCGGCCCGGAACGCCCCAGTTGTGGCAAGCCCGGACACCAGGCCCGGCAGCACGTCGTCGGGGACGGCGAGCAGGACCAGATCCGACCGCCGCACCACGTCGTCGGGCGCCAGCACCGGCGCATCGGGTAGCAGATTTTCGGCGCGGCGCAGGGATGCTTGGGATACCGCGCTCACACCGACCACCACGTGCCCAGCACCTGAGATGGCGGCGCCCAGGACCGAACCCACCCGGCCTGCGGAAACCACGCCCACGGCCAGCCTGGCGGGGCGGCCGGCCACACCGCGGGACGCCGCTGAACCCGACCGTGGCGTCGTCGCCATTGCCGTCCTCCAAATGTTCCAGTCCCGCGCTGGCCGCGGGTACCGGACTGCCGCAGATTAGCCCCGCTGGAGCTATTCGCGCCGGTCGGCGTGAGCAGCTTCACTCAACGGGTAGTCCGCTGCCCGCTGAGCCCGATACCGAGCGGCTAGCAGCGCGTCCAACTCCTCGTGATGCCGCCACCCGGCGTCGGCACCGACATCTCCCGGAGACATCCGGTTCTGCGAGAACGCGAGTTCGGTGACCGCATGCTGGTAGTCGCGCACCGCGTCGGCGGCGGCGTCGCCCGCCTGACGGCGCACCGCTGCGGACCATCCCCGCCGACCGGCCTGGCTGGCCAGCAGCGGAACCTCGCTGGGTGCGATCCAACCCGCGCCGGCGAATCCTGGCAACGCCGCGGAGATCACCCGTTGTTCCCGGCGGCGCTGCCAGAACACCAGCGCGATCAACCCGCCGAACAGCGGCACCATGATCACCCCGTAGAAGGTGGGGAGAAAGCCGAACCCAGCTGATGCGTTCCACAGCGAGTGCAGCCCAACAGCTCCCAGGTACCCGATGAAGGGCAGTAGCGTCCACCGGGCCGCCTTACGGCGCCGAGCTGCCAGCCCCAACGCGATTCCGGTCATCGCGGTGAACACCGGATGCGCGAACGGTGCGAGCACGCCCCGCATCAAGAACACGGTGGCCACCCCGCCGCCGTCGCCGACCAGCCCGTCGACGGCGAACGCGCGCCCGAAATAAAGAACGTTCTCGGTGAACGCGAAGCCGGTGGCAACCAGCCCCGCGTAGACGATCCCGTCCACCACGCCGTCGAACTCGCGGCGGCGCAGCCACAGCAGGCCGACCAGGAACGAGCCCTTGAGCGCCTCCTCGATGACCGGGGCGGAGATCACTGCCCCGACGAGATCGCCACCCCCCGTACCGAGCGCCCGCTCACCGAACGCTGTCGCGGTGTCGTTGACGATCGTCGCGCCGAGCACCGAGATTCCCGCGCCCCACAGGAACGCGGCGAGCAGCAACCGTGGCGGTTCGGGCTCCCAGCGGTCCACCCATAAGAACACCGCCACCACCGGCAACACCGGGAGCACCGCCGCCATCACGCCCACCAGCACGGCATCGCCACCGACAGTGGTGCTGATGATCGCGAGCGCGATAAGAAAGGGGACGGCCAGCGCCACCAGACCCAGCGCAGGCAGCAGGACTTGTCCGCGCTGCCCTGCACTCGCCAGCGGCACAGGTCCAACCCCACTCATGGCCCGGACCCTATGCCCCCAACCTGCCCTGCCGTCGCCGAGTTCGACACCACGGCCGCTCGGTTGCATTCGCACAGCCCTGGTGCCGAACTCGGCGGGCTGAGGCTCGCCCGCCACTGGAATGGCATTTGGGATGAATGCCGCCTGGGGTTCTATACTTCTGCCATGGCGTTGAGCATCAAGAGCGACGAGGCGGACCGCCTCGCCAGGGAGCTGGCCGCCGAAACGGGCGAGTCGCTCACCGAGGCCGTTGTGATCGCGCTACATGAGCGGCTGGTGCGCGAGCACGCGCGGCGGGGTCCACGAATCAGCGCGCGGCTGCGCAGACTCCAGTCAGATGTTGCGGCGCTGCCGGTCGTCGATGCGCGGGCGCCGGAGCAGATTCTCGGTTACGACGACCATGGCCTGCCTGCGTGAGCGGGCTGGTGGCCCAGGCGGTGGTGGTTGATACCTCAGCGGCCGTCGCGGTTCTCCTGAGCGAGCCCGGCAGCGATGATCTCGTTGGCTCTCTAGAGGCCGCCGCTGCTCGGCTCATGTCGGCTGCCACCCGAGTGGAGCTGGGCATCGTGATCGAGGCCCGACTGGGCGCCGCGGGAGTGGACGCGCTCAGCCGATTCCTGCGCGATGCCGAGATCGAAATCGTGGTAGTTGACTCCGATGCCGCAGACCGAGCCCTCAGTGCGTGGCGCCGGTACGGGAAGGGCCGGCATCGTGCTGCGCTGAACTTCGGTGACTGCTTCGCTTACGCCCTCGCCGAGCGCACCGGCCTCCCGCTGCTATGCACCGGTGACGACTTCGCCGCCACGGACCTCGACGTGATCCGACCGGCTACGACCCCGGAGCTGCCCGGTTGACCAGCTGTGCCATGGACCGGAGGAGTCCAAGGGCTCGACTCGGGGGCTGAGGTACCGACCGGCTCGGCGGAACGGCCTACGAGGGGCGGGCGTGCTCACGTCCCTGCTGGGTGATCTCCCAAATTCCGCGAGGCGATCCATCAGCAAGCAACCCGCGCCGCACAAGAGTGAGCCGCGCGAATGCAGTCCGATTCCGCCAGCGACTGTCTCCACTGCGGAGACAGTCGTGGTCCCTTTCGGTGAGCTGTCCTTCGAGCAGCTCGCCGACGCGGTCCGTCACCTGTCCGGCCGACGCGCGACCGCCGGCCTCGATGAGCGCCCGCAGGATCGGCAGCTGATAGTCGCCCTCCGGCAGGAGGGTCCCGACGGCAGCACGACCGGGCGGTGGGATTTGCGCGGCGCCGTCGCCTCGCTGCTTGCCTTGGTCGTTAAGCAGCCGCTCGAGGACGGAGTTCGGCGTGTCCTCAAACGGGATAGCTAGCTCCTTCAACGCTTGGTACACCCTGTCGGAGACCTCGATGGTAGGCATGAGCAAAGAGTACATAATTTTTGCAGTAACTGCAATTATTGCAATTAAGCCGAGCTGTGCTGGACGGGTCACTCTGGTTGGGGTCGTCGCGGTGGACCCCACGACCACCCGCGCGCGCCAGCACGCCGTCGGTGCCGCCTACGGGTAGCGCCGTGAACTCGACAGGACCGACCTTTGGCCTCGGCGTAAACGGCGGCTGCGTCGAGTTCACTCCAAACAGCGACCCTGCGGGTTGGGGGAGGTTTGCGCAGGGCAGCTATCAGCTACCGCGCGGGATGGCCTCGCACGGCCTAGCAACCAAGGATCGCTAGGCCGATCGCGTGTCCTTCTGGACATGCCGGCGTCGGGGGACCGCCGCCGCTCCGTGGGCGGCCAGTAGGTCGCTCACCGTCCGTTGCGTTCCCGCCGCCGTCGGCGTGCCGGCGGGTGCCTGCCGCGCGCCGTTGCCGTCGTAGTGGGACCCGTCGCCGTTGTTGTGTGATCCGAGCCGTTGTCGGTTCGGCACACCGTGCCGGCCTTGGCCGTTGGGGACTCCACCTGTCAAGAACTCCCCGTTGGAGGTGTGCCTATCTGTCGGGGAAGGCGCCGCAGCCAAGGTAGACGCAGGTGAGCGGCCGGGGCCGAAGCCGAGGTCGGCACCGGCCGGGCTGGGCTTCGCGTTGATCATCGCTGCGGCGACCGCCGGTCGGGCCCGGTCGGCCGCCGCAGCCCGGCTGCGGCCCTCGTCGAACC
>JALYTS010000177.1 GCA_030854185.1 Actinomycetota bacterium
GGCTGCTCCCACCCTCCCCGGCGACCCCCGGATCAGGCTGCCTCCAGCTTCACTTCGCCGCTACGACGACAAAGAAATGGACGGCCTCTCACCTCCATCCGAAACAACAGCGCCTCGTGGCGCACCCATAGAGCAGCCACACCGGACACCGCGGCGAACACGGGGTGACCTGGAGTTCAGCGTGCAGCCGCCGGGCGTGGTCGCGTTGGGCGTCGGTCGCGTGCCCACCGAGACCCGCAGCCTGCCCGACGCTCTTGGCCAAATATTTCGTGATGTAGCCGACGTGCCGGCCAGCCTCCTCGGTGCCACCCAGGATGCCCTTGACGTGCACTTGGGTCCCGAATCGGGCGACGTGGGCGGGTTCGGTCAGCTGCTCACATGCCTGGTCCCAGGTGGGCAGTGGCGCCCCGGTGTCGGGGTCGGTGAAGGCTTTGGCGCGGGTGTCCCACACCGGCAGTCGCTGTCCGCTGTAGAGGACCTGGTCATGGGCCGGCCACCAGACTTGGTGGTAAGTCGCGGCGGTGATGGACCGTAGCTCGGTGCGGGGGATGGCTCCTCGGATGGCGGCGTGGAAGTGCGGGGCGCCGCGTTTTTGGGGTTCGACGGTGCCGAAGTACTGCACCTCCCAGCCGACGCAGCGCCGGGTGTTCTGCCAGAACCGATCCACCAACGCGGGGAAGTGGATCGCGTCCCGCGCCGCCCGCCGGTAGTCATACCGGTCCGGATCTAACGCCGCCCCCTCGTTGTCCACCCGCCCGTAAGAATCCAGGGTGAGGGTGAGGAAGGTGGACGGCCGGTATCGCCCGGCGAACACCCGTCCTACTGTGCGTTTGTCGATCGGTCGGCGAGGTAGATCCGGGGTGTCTTGGCGGCGCCTGGTGGATCGCTTGACCGGTCTGGGTGGTGGGTCGAGTGGGGTGAGCCGACCGCGCACTCCGGCGGCGCGGAGTTCGACGTCGAGTTCGGCGACCGATTCGGCGATCTGCTCACAGGTCACTTCGTCGCCGATGGCTTTGCATTCGGTGTAGACGGCGCAGAGGTCGGCCCGGGTGGCCATCAGCGCCTTGTGGTCTTCACTGGGCGTGGCCCGGTCGGTGACCGGTTCCGCGTCGAGATGCCAGCCCTCGCGGCACTGGGTCATCCGCAGCCGGCGGGCCTTGTCCGCACACGGCCGGCACTGGTCCTCGCGGGTGGACCCGCAGGGGACGGGGACGATGTCCGTGCGGCCGGTGGTGTCGATGCGGCGCATGGCCAGCGGCCGAACGCAGACGCCGTGCTGTGCAGCCAGAGCCTGGGCAACCTCGGCGCTCAGCGGTAGCGTGGCCCGCTGCGCCCGGGTCATCCGCCCGGACAGGTCAACGGTGGTTGTCATGCCGCACCTCCGCGTGTTGACCCAGTGGGGTCGGTGGGTTTGGTGGGGAAGGGCAGCACCGCCGTGTCGTGCTCTACCGGTCGGGTGACGAATGTTTCGAGTTGCTTGATCGTCTCGTCGGGCACCCACCCGGCCCGGACCCGCAGGGGCTCGCGGATGCCTTCGCCGAAGACGTATCCGACGCCGGCTTCGGCTTCGGTGATCCGGTTGGCCCACGCTCCTCGCTCGTAGGCCTGGTCTCCCAGCGCCATGCCCACGTGGGATTTCGCGGAGACGCGCAGGCAGATCCGCCGGGGGAACAGTTCCCGGACTGGGACGGTGTCTTTGGTGGGTTCCTGGACATAGCCGCGCACGGTGAATCCCAAGGCCCGACCCTGGGTGGTCAATAGCGCCACCCGTTCGGTGATCGCTTCGCGGGTCTTACGGTCGATGTATTTGGTCAGGGCTCCGATTTCGTCGAATTCCAGTAGCTCCAAGGGGTGCTGGGAGCTGATCGGCACCGCCCGCACCTGCCCAGCGAATTCGGCTTTGCGGGCGTGCATGGCCGCCACGAGATCATCGAGCACCGCGACGGCGTCGGTGCCGGTGACGGCGTAGCGGGTGAAGATGCGCCGCCCGTAGGCCAGCTCCATCCCCTTCGGGTCGATCCCCGAGACCCGCACCAGCCCGTCACGGATGGCGGGGGCGATGGACACCAGCGGGCACCACATCGCCGAGTTCTTGCCAGCCCCGGTCGAGCCGGCCACCAGGGTGTGACCCCCGGCGAGGGGGACGTGCCAGTCCTGGCCGTATTCGGTGCGCCCGGAGAACACCCGCCGCAGATCAATGGCCGTGCCCGCGACATCGGTCAGGGTGGCGAGGTCGGGACAGGCTACGGGGTCGGCGAGCAGGTTGCGGCGTTGGAAATCGATCGAGATCACGTTGGGGGACAGTTCGCGGACCTGGCAGCGCGCCACTCCCCGGGCCGAGGCCAACGCTCGCGCGGCCTCATCGAAATCTTCGGGCTTCTGCCCCGGCACCAGCCGCACTCGTACCTCGTCCCAGGATGCGCCCGAGCGCACCCCGAGAACCTGGGGTAGCCGCGCCTGCGTCTGGCGCTGGCCGCGACGGATGCTGCGCCTGAGGGGATTGACCGTTACCACTACGGGCGCGGCGTCGAGTTTGATGCTCAGGCCGCAGGCGTGCAGCCACTGGGGCAGCTTGGGGGAGTAGACCGTCCAGCGCAGCCACCAGGCCCGCAGGTGCCGACCCGCCCACGCATCAAAGGATGCGAGGTCGACCAGCCGCCACACGGTGAGCACCCCGGCGACCACACCCGCGGTCAGGGCCAGCGAAGCCCCACCCCAACACTGCCACCACGCCAACGAGACGACCAAGGCCAGACTGGTCCGCCAGTGGTTAAACACTTGGCGCAGCGCCCACACCACAGCCTTGACCACCAGCCACACGGCGAAGAGCACCACTGCCGCCGCGGCCAGTGCTTCAGCGATCTTGATCAGCGCCTTGCCTAGTTTGGCGAGCACCCACACCACGACGCCTAGCGAGGCGCCACCGCCCAGCACAAGTGCGATCATGTACACGTCCATCACCGGCCACCTCTCAGGGAGGGGATCGCGGTGTGCGTTTGTTCGGTGCGGTTTTCATTCAGACCGGGGAGGGGGCTTGCGCCCGGTCTGGTGGGTCTGCGTATCCTCACTACTGTTCACTCCTGACTCGGGTGGACAGCGCAGAAGCGGATCAGGTTGGTAGCCAGAGATTCCGCTTCTGCGCGTACGTCGGTCTTGTGATTCATGAGGGCGTGCGGCATTACCGCACCACCCCCGGCGCGTTAAATTTCCTGCGCTTCCTGTAGTGTGGTGTGTTTATTGCAGGCTGCGGCAGCCACTGCACAACCGATCACCATCGATCCGCAGATACGACCTGCTCCGGCACCGTTGGCACGTCTGCCACGTCCATCGAGTTCGCTGTCCGCGGCTGAGTCGTCGCGAGCCTGGCCATAGCCGCTGTGCTCGCGCGACTAGCGCACGCCAACGTCCACCTTCCTGCATCATCCACCTCCCTTCCTGTCCCGTGGTTCGGACCGTTGTTACTCGCTTGGCGCCTGTGCCCTTATTCGCGCCGCGATGTTCGCTGCGCGGGTTTTCTCCCGTTGCGCCCAATACCGGGCTTCGAGCTCATGGCCGGGATCGATCTTGGCGATCTGCTCGTACAGCGCCACCGACCGCTGGTAATACGCCAGCCACGCCGACGATGACGCGTCTAAGCCCGGTCGAATACGCACCAACTCAGCGTGAGCCTGCATCAACGTCGTCGGCGGTCCCGGTGCAATGATTTTCTCCACGGCTGTCATCTCCCGCGCTCACCACAGCTCACTACTTGCCTGCCTCGCGTCACCATGTACCTCATAGCCCCTCAGACGTGCGGATTTGAGCCTCAATCTCTTTCAGGCGTTCACGTTGGTGGTCTGCCCAGTAGAGGCTTTCGTGATGGTGTCCCCGGTCGATCTCGGCGACTTCGGCGTACAGGGCCGCGGATCGCTGGTAATGGGCAAGCCACTGGGCAAGCGGCGCTTGCCGACCCGGTCGAGCACGCGCCAGCACCTCGTGTGCCTCTACTAGCGTCACTGGCTCGGTGGGCTTGTCGATGGTCATGACCCCTGGCTGGTGCCTCCTGTCTCGTAGTCGCGGGCTTGGGACTCGAAGGCGCCCGCGGCGGACTCGATCGCGGCCAAGATCCACCAGGGCAACGTGGTGGCAGCGGCGATCTGCCGCCAGGCCGCCGCCACCGCCCAGGACGCCGCAGCCATCTCCCGCGCTGCTACCGGGTCGCCCTTGCCTGATCGAGCGGTTGTTTCCCAGGCGCGGCCGTACTGCCGGTAGGCCGCCTCCCAGACGCGAGTGGATTTCGCTGACGCCATCACATCGCCCGCAGAGCCCGACCCGAGATACGCACCAGGGTGTGGAGGACCGGAGACCGGCCGGGTGGCCCGAAGACCCTCCCGCCCAGCACCCCGGCCCGGCGCGACCTCGCCGCGGCCCATCGCGGCACTCACGCGGCCTTGCCGGGCTGCTCACCGCTGCTCGCGGCGCTGCTCGGCTTGATCGACTGCGACGGCCGAGTTCCGGCAGCACTGGCCGTCGCGGTGAAACCTGTTGCCCGGTAGACATAGGACTGATACTTAAATTCGCCGTTGCCGGCGACCCGAGGTTCGGCCGTCAGCCCATCGAGCTGAATAGGCCGCATCCCCGGCAGGACTTCCGTGGTCGTGGGAACCGGTTGAACGTCAGCGATCAACGTAACTTCAAACGACGCCCGCTTGGCTGCGGGCTCGCCCGGGTCGGTGACCGTGGCCTTCCACTGCCGCTGACCCGTCACCTCATCGATTTTCTGCCGCACCGGACGGCCGGCGGCCTTGTCCTCACGCGTCTGATATTCATTATCCGGCGCGACGTCGCCAATCAAAACCAAGCCCTGCGGAAACGCGTTATCGAACGCGATACTAAACCGGTATCCCCTGGGGATCGCCATGAACAGTTGCCCTTCTGACTCGGCTGTCGGTGTGGCGCCGCCCCGTCTGCGGCGGGCGACACCACAAGTTTCGGCCAGGTCAGGTCCGTTCTCGACCTCGTGATCGTCTCTTCTGCACCTTCTGTGCCTCCTCTTGTCTCGCGCAGTCTCGCCAATGTGATAGTCTCGTCTCGCCCAACGCCGAAGGGAGGATCACCACCGTTGGACGCCAAGCCCCTCGTGCTCAAGGTGCTACTCCAGCACCGCCACCTGCAAACACACCGTGCCTTTTGCCGCGAGTACGACAGAGTCGCCGCGAAAGCTGATCCGACTCTGCGGGGAGGTTGGCCGAGCAAGGCACAGTTCTACCGGTGGCTTTCCGGTGAATTGGTCGGACTGCCCTACCCCGACCACTGCCGAATCCTAGAGACCATGTTCCCCGACTGGAAAGTCGACCAGCTATTCCAGACCCACGACGGCGGAATCGACTTCATACCCGAACCGGCCAAGCTGCGGGCGGCGACGACACCTACCCCACCGATCGCGTCAACCGAGCTGGCCGATCAGCACAAAGAAGCCGAAATCTCTAATCTATGGCCCCGCACCAATGAAGCTGTCCTCAACGATTTAGTGGAACGCGTCGACAACGCCCGTGAAGAGATTACAGTTTTTGGACTCACCCGCAACTTCTACGCCAAAGATGACATGCTTCCGTTATTCGAAGCGAAAGCACGGGAGATTCCGGTAACGTTCTACGTCATGGATCCGTACTGCGACTCCCGGAAAGATAGATACCGTATCGAGCCCGCCGAAGCCGCAATGGAAGATCCCTTACGGTATACCCGAGAAATTCTTCGCCCACTCTTTGATGCATCGCAAAGGATAGTTCCTGCAACCCCATCAGCCGGAATGCGCATCTTTACATTCAACTTCCCCTGCTCGTTTGCAATGGAGAAGATTGATCGAAGCTGTCGTGTGATGCTTTACGGTCATGGCAAGCGAGGCACCGAGGGGCCGATGCTCGTCTTCGCTGAAGGTACACCATATTGGACGTACTTCACGGACCAACTTCAATGGCTGGAAAGACTCGCCACGAACCCGCGCGAGCCTTGGGTGAGCAAGGGGCTAGTCGTTCGCGCACTGGACGAGACTGACCTGCTCTGTAATCGAGAGAGTCAGTGATCGATAGTCCTGATCCACCGGCGTGTTAAGAATCAGCCGCGACTACACAGGCCGTGACAGACAGCCGGGACTACACACAGCCGGGACTACACACAGCCGGGACTACACACAGCCGGGACTACACACAGCCGGGACTACACACAGC
>JALYTS010000178.1 GCA_030854185.1 Actinomycetota bacterium
TCAACGCGTTGTTGGGCTCGTCGCGATCGATCAACATCATCGCCGCGTGCCGCAGCGCGTAGCAGGCCCGATAGCCGTCCCCAGCCTGAGAAGCCAGATCCACTGCCTGCGCAAAGTGATGATGAGCAGCAGCGGGGGCCGCACTGTCATGGCAACACCACGCCGCGATGACGTGTAGGTCAGCCAGCGCAGCGAGCAGGGCGTTGCGTGCCGCGTCTGATGCCTGCGCTGCCAGTGACTCATCCGCCCACTCGGCGAGGGCGGTTGCCGGCCCGGCTTGACCTCCCACGGTCCGAGCGGAATCGGCGACCGCCCTGGTCAGGTCACGGAGCGCCTCGACGTCGGTCCTCCCGATGCGCGAGGGCGTGTCCGCGAACCGACCGAGCAGGGAGGAAGTGGACGTCTCGCCCACGCCGGGCACCGTGACACCGAACGCCGCCATCCCCGCCAGCGCGAGCAAGTGCTGGAACTGCCTACGGAGCACGTCGTCGTCCGCCTCACTCGGCTCGAAGGCCGAGTCCTCAGGATAGGTCGCTTCGCCCAGCCCCATCGCCTCACGCGGGATGCCCAACCCAGTGGCGATGCGCAGCAGCAAGTCGTAGGCCTGCACCCGGCGACCCTTGAGGATCTCGCAGACTTCAGACTGCGACTGCCCGGTCAGGTTCGCGATCTGCCGCTGGGACACACCGTGCCCGGTGAGGATCTTGAAGGCCCTCGCGATGTCGCGCTGCGCCAGGGCAGCGCGCATCCCAGACAGGGCGAGCACGTCAAGATCCGGCAGATCGGGCACGTGCAGGATGGTAACTCCGCCACCCAGCCCTTCCCAGGAACGATGCTCTCGTCCGCGTTCCCGCGTCTGTAACGTGCCGCTTCCGCCGGAGCGCTGCGCCTGGTTGGTACACGCGCGGGTAGCTAGAAAGCGCGCCCGAAGATGACGCGCTTGCCATACGCCGACGAGCTCCCACACCGGACGCACGAACCCGTTGCTTCGTCGGCTTCCAGCGGCACGCACCGCGGCGTGGCTGCGGTTTCAGCCTTGATGTCGTCCTCACAGGCTGGATTGCCACAGTGGAAGGCTTGCGCCCAGCCGGTGGACACGGTTTCGGTGAATGCCGGCCAGCCGTCGACGGTCGCGGTGTGGCTGTCGCGGAACTCAGTCGCCCGCCGCAGCAGGTAGTTCTGGAAGTCGTCGAGCACGCCGGGGAGCACCTGCGGCAATGACTCGATCGACACCGACTGCTTGCCTTCGTCGCCGAGCCGCTTGACCATGACGGCGGTTCCGGCTTCGAGGTCACGTGGGCCGAGTTCGAGCCGGACCGGCACGCCGCGCAGCTCCCAGTCGTTGAACTTGAACCCGGGGGATAGCTGCGGGCGGGTGTCGACGTGGGTGCGGACACCAGCCTTCTTGAGACGGTCGGAGAGCTCTCCAGCGGCGTGTTCGACGCGATCGGCCTGGTCACCCCGGCCGATCGGGACGATGACGACCTGGTGCGGCGCCAGCCTCGGGGGCAGTACCAATCCCTTGTCGTCGCCGTGGGTCATCACGACTCCGCCGATCATCCGGGTACTCATGCCCCAGGACGTCGTGTGGCAGAGCTCCAGCTGCCCGGACTCGCCCGTGTACTGGATGTTGAACGCTTTAGCGAAATTGGCCGCCATGTAGTGCGACGTGCCGGCTTGCAGGGCCCGGCCGTCACGCATCATGCCCTCGATGGCGAAGGTTGCGACCGCGCCGGCGAAGCGTTCGCCAGGGGTCTTCTCACCGGGAACGACGGGGATGGCCGCGACGTCGCGCGCTATCTCGACGTACATGCCCAGCGCCAGCATGGTCTCGCGCATCGCGTCGACCTGGTCGGCGTGCGCGGTGTGGCCTTCCTGCCAGAGGAACTCGGTGGTGCGCAGGAACATCCGTGGGCGCAGCTCCCAGCGCACGACGTTGGCCCACTGGTTGAGCAGCAGCGGCAGGTCGCGATGGGATTGGACCCACTTGGCCATCATCTCGCCGATGATCGTCTCGCTGGTCGGCCGGACGACGAGCGGTTCCTCCAGTTCTTTGCCGCCGGCGTGGGTCACGACAGCCAGTTCGGGTGAGAAGCCCTCGACGTGCTCGGCCTCGCGGCTGAGGTAGCTCTCCGGGATCAGCAGCGGGAAGTAGGCGTTGTCGTGGCCGGTGTCCTTGATCCGCCGGTCCAGCTCGGACTGCAGCAGCTCCCACAGGCGATAGCCGTACGGTCGGATGACCATGGTGCCCTTCGCCGGGCCCCGGTCCACCAACTCGGCCTTGAAGACCAGCTCGTTGTACCAGGCAGAGAAGTCCTCGCTCTGCGCCGTCACGCCGCGATCGTTTACCACCATGGGCAGACAGATTACTGAGCGGGTGATCAGGCGTTTGACCTGGTCCGGACCAGCTGCGGCGGGTCCTTCCAGCACGATCCAAGAAGATCAACAAGAAGATCAATCGGTGGCCGGTGCGCCAGCAACGGCGTACCTCGGCGCCAGAACCGCAGCGGCTTCCTCGCCGGCTCTGCCGGCAACGTCGTCGACGCGATCACCCGAGCTCGCACCGAGAAGGGTTCCTACACCGATTTCTCTTGGGCAGTTCGACCTGTTCGGCGGCCAGCCCGGCACCGGCGCTGGGCTGAACCTGTTCGACGTGCCGGTGCCCGCCGAGCAATGGGACGCCAAGCACCAGCTCGCCCTGGAGCGGGAGATGCTCGGTCTGTACGCATCTGGGCACCCGCTGCACGGCGTCGAGCGCACCCTGGCTCGCCAGGCGGACACTCCGATTGCCTCGATTCTCGATGGCTCCGTCAGTGACGGTGCGCAGGTGATCGTCGGAGGGATCCTCGCCGGCGTGACGCGACGGGTCAACCGCAACGGCGAGCCTTGGGCGGCGGCCCAGCTAGAGGATCTCGCCGCCGGAATCGAGGTGCTCTTCTTTCCCAAGACTTACTCGGTCGTCGGGGTGAACGTCGCAGAGGACCACATCGTGCTGGTCAAGGCCCGGGTAACCAAACGAGACGATCGGATCTCGCTGATCGCCAACGACCTTGTGGTTCCCGACCTCGCCCAGCTCGGTGGCCCGCCACCCCGGCTCCCAGGAAGTGCGGCTGAGCCTGGTCAACGGCGGTCGCAAACACCTGCTGAGGCTCGACGACAGCCTGCGGGTGACCCCGAGCAGCGCGTTGATGGGTGATCTCAAGGCCCTGCTCGGCCCCGGTTGTCTGAGCTGACGATCACCCGCGCGAGATGGCGTGTGAATCACTGCCGACACCAGTGATTCCTTCACATGGAAAGCCTGACGAACACCACTTGCCGCACCCATGGTGTGGGCGCGACCATTGCTGCATAGCGATGATCGGTCGGCAAGGGGGAGACAATGGACAACGGTTACGAGGTGTACTGCATCGCGGATCCGTTGTTTTACGATTCGATGTCCGGGGCCGACCGGTGGGAGTCTTTCGATGCGGTGACACGTCCGGTCCCCGATGGGTGGGAACGGCGGTTTCTCGAGAATTGGGTGGTCATGAACCCGGTGGGCGCTTCGGTGCCCCAACAGGGTTGGAAGGTCCACGCGTCGGCGTGCCTCGATAATGCTGAACGCATTCTGGAAACCGTGTGGGCCTACTGTGTCCCGCGCCGGATCACTTTCAAGTTCCTCGCCGCACGAACTGCCGTTCACCTGCAGAACGCGAAGTACGCGCCTCGGGGATCCAGTGGCAAGTTCGTCACGATCTACCCGACCGGCATCGACGAGCTCGGCACCATCCTGCAGGACTTGGGTGCACTACTGACCGGTGAACCAGGTCCCTACATCCTCAGCGACCTGCGCTGGAACGAAGGCCCGCTCTATGTGCGTTACGGGGGTTTCGCGCTGCGGCACTGCCTGTCGGCACGAGGTGACCGGGTCCCGGCCATCGAGGACCCCAACGGAGCGCTGGTGCCCGACCGCAGGGATGCGGTGTTCTGCACGCCTCCGTGGGTGACCCTGCCGGACCTGCTCGTTCCGCAACTTGCTGCACGCAACGCCACTACTGTCACCGAACTGCCGTATCGCATCGAGCAGGTCCTGCACTTCTCCAACGGTGGGGGGCTCTACGAGGCGACCGACCAGCGCACCGGCGCACGGGTGGTCCTCAAGGAGGCTCGGCCCCATGCCGGCCTCGCCGCCGACGGCGCCGATGCGGTCGAGCGACTGCAGCGCGAACGGGAAATGCTCGAACGCCTGGCTGGAGTCGAGGGCGTGCCCACTGTCCACGATCACTTCGCCCTGGGCGAACACCACTTCCTCGCGCTGGAGTTCATCGAGGGAACGCCGCTGAACAAGGTTTTCGCGCAACGCTGGCCGATGAACGACCCCGCGGCTGGATCAGCCGAGTTCGCCGCCTACACCGAATGGGCGTTGGGGATGTGCGCCCAAGTGGAAGAGATCATCACGGCCGTTCATGGTTGTGGGGTCATCCACGGCGATCTGCATCTGTTCAACGTCATCGTCCGGGACGATGGTCGGGCGACGCTGATTGACTACGAGGTCGCGGCGAGAATCGATGAGGCACGCCGACCGACCCTGGGCAGCCCTGCATTCGCCGCCCCGCGAGATCGGACCGGATTCGATATCGACCGGTACTCCCTGGCCTGCCTGCGATTGGCCCTGTTCCTACCCCTGACCGCCATGATCCGGCTCGACACCGGAAAGCCGGAAGACTTCGCCGAGGTCATCGCCGAACATTTCCCGGTGCCGCCTGATTTCCTGGCGGAGGCCGTGCGGACGATCACCGGAGCCGGCGGAACCAGCGGGACCAACGGGGTTGAACCCCGACGGCGCGTCCGAGCGCTGCCACCGCTACCTGACGGGATAAGCGGCTGGACAGCCGCCCGGGACTCGATCGTCGCCGGAATCCTGGCGAGTGCTACTCCGAAACGCACCGACCGGCTGTTTCCTGGCGACATCGCCCAGTTCAGCACCGGTGGCCTCAACATCGCCCACGGCGCCGCTGGTGTGCTCTACGCGCTCGGGGTCACCCGGGCCACTCCATACCCCGCCGGGGAGCACTGGCTACTCGAGCGGGCCGCCGCGGCGCCCCGCGGAACCCGGTTAGGTTTCTACGACGGGTTGCACGGCGTGGCGTACGTGCTGGCGGAGTTGGGATACCGGCAATCGGCCCTCGACCTGATCGAATTCTGCCTCACCGAGCACAGCGACCAGCTCGGCACAGACCTGTCCGGCGGCCTGGCCGGCGTCGCGCTCAACCTCGCCCACTTCGCGGGCCTGGCCGGCGAGCCTTCACTGTTCGACCATGCGCTGCGGGTCGCCGACATCGTCGCCGATCGGCTGGGCACCGTCGAGGGCGTCGGCACGATCAGCGGCGGGGATCACCCTTACGCCGGGCTGATGCAAGGCTCGTCGGGGCCGGCGCTGATGTTCCTGCGGCTCTACGAGCACACCGGCGACCGCGGCTTCCTCGAACTGTCCGCGACCGCGCTGCGCCAGGATCTGCGTCGATGCCTGCTACGTGACGACGGCTCGATGCGCGTCAACGAGGGTTGGCGGGCGATGCCCTACCTCGACCGGGGCAGCGCGGGAATCGGCATGGTGCTCGACGAGTACCTCACGCACCGGGTCGATGACGAGTTCGTCAACGCAGCGGCCGCTATTCGCCGCGCTGCCCTGTCCCGGTTCTACATTCAGCCGGGTCTGTTCAGCGGCCGCGCCGGAATGATTCTCTACCTCAGCCGGGCATACCCACCCGGGCACGCGGTCTGGCATGACGAGGTAGCCGCCCAGATCCGGCGCCTCGGCTGGCACCGCATCGACTACCAGGGCCATCTCGCTTTTCCCGGCGAACAGCTGCTCCGGCTGTCGATGGATCTGGCGAGCGGCGCCGCAGGCGTCCTACTCGCACTGGGTGCGGCTGTACACGAGCACCCCGTCGGTCTCCCGTTCCTCTGTGAACCACGGCAGTTTCCGCCGCACGATGCCCCCGTGCCGGCGGTGCTGACCGGGAGGAACGGTTTGGTATCCGCGTCGACATACGGAGGGAGGTGAAAACAATGGTTCTTCTCGACCTGCAGGCTATGGAGCCGGCTGGCGGTTACGACGACTGCCACGACCGCCACCGTCGCGACCACGAGGGCGGAAGTGACATCAGCCTGCTGCTCTGCGGCTGAGTTTCATTG
>JALYTS010000022.1 GCA_030854185.1 Actinomycetota bacterium
GCACGGACGTTTTCCGCGGCCAAAAAGGTCCGTGCTGTCGAGTTCACGACGTGCACGATCGCTGGGCAGGTAGTGCTGGAGGTGTCCGATCGGCGCCAATCCGACGGACTTCCGGAGTCGACCACCAAGGGTGACTTCTCGACGTATAGCTATTGGATAGCTAAAGAACACGACCTGCGGTCACGCCACCGCCCCGACGGGCTTCCGGTGCCGACCCGCTCAGGCGGCGATCAGGGGTAGGTGGGCTCGGCCCGGTCCGAGAACCGGTTCGGGGTCAGATCCCAGGACGTCGGTGAGCAGGGTGGCGTAGACGTCACGGAAATCGGTGGTCACCTTCAGATCGCCGTCGGTCAGATCGGTCAGGCTGGGTTGGTCACCGACGAACCCACCGCGCACCGGCGCCCCGGCGACGAACATCGACCCGGCGGTGCCGT
Organism: Actinomycetota bacterium; assembly: GCA_030854185.1. GTDB lineage: Bacteria > Actinomycetota > Actinomycetes > Mycobacteriales > Pseudonocardiaceae. The sequence continues at coordinate 435 of JALYTS010000022.1, forward strand.
GGTCGGTGCCTTGGTTGGCGTTGGCGGCGACCCGGCGGCCGAACTCGGAGTAGGCCACCAGCACCGCATTGCGCCCGCGCGCCGAGCCGGCCATGCGGTTGACGAATCCGGTGACGGCGGCATCGACCTCGGCCAGTAGCCGTTGTTGGGTGGGTCGTTCCGCGGTGTGGGTGTCGAACCCGCCGATGCTGGCCGAGTAGGCCCGGGTCGGGGCGCCCATCTCGATACACGTGGCCACGACGTCGAGCTCGTGGGCCAGCTGCCCGGCCGCCCCGACGCCTTTCTTGCCGCCCCCCGACTGGCCGGTCTTCGTCGACTTCACCGGGGGGGCTGCCGAGCCCGTGGCTGCGGTGGTGGCGCGGGCGACGGCCTGGTCCAGGGCCGCTCCCAGAGTGGTGGCGCTGCGGTGTAGGTCGGTGATCGCCCGGGCGGCGGTCGCCTGCTGCACTGTTTCCCCGGCCAGCGGGGCGCCGAGTGCTTGGAACGCCGCACCCAGCTGGCCGGTGGGCAGCACCAGCCCACCGGCGGGTAGCGCGGCGCCGGCGGTGGTGGCCCCGGCCAGCATCGGGGGTAGGACCGGATCGAGGGAGACCGCGTGCAGCGGGTCGCGGCCGTTGGCGTCGAGCCAGCGGCCCAACCATCCGGTGGCGGTGGGGTGTTCGGGTGAGGCGGTTTGCCAGATGTCCATCGAGCGGAAGTGGCTGTGGTCGGGCTGCGGGTAGGACACCCCCCGCACGATGGCCAGGTGCTGGTTGTCCCACAGCCCTTTCAGGCCCAACATCGCGGGGTTGAGCCCGAGCCCCTCCCCCAGCGCCAAGACGTCGGACTCGGCGTAAGCCAGGTCCGGGCGGGCAGCCTGGTAGGCGGGGTCTGCGGCGGGGATGACGGTATTGAGCCCGTCGTTGCCGCCGTAAAGAGTCAGCATCACCAGCACACCGGCCCCCGCGGGCAGCGGATCGGTCCGCGCGCGAGAGATCAACGCGTCGATCCCGTAGCCGGCGCCGGCCAACGCGACCGCGCCCACGCCTGTGTAGGTCAGAAACCGGCGCCGGTTGAGCACGACAGCCATGAGGTGTTCTCCTTCACTGCGGATTCCCATCCGATGAGGTTGGGGCGCCCCGGCCGCTAGGCGCTGACGACGTATTCCGGCGTGGTCAATGCGAGCCCGACCAGCTGGGCGGGCTGGCTGGCCAGCGGTGTGAGCGCCGCCGCGGTGCGGTCGGCGAACCCACCGAGCCCGAGCAGCGCCGCGGTGGCGTCGATGCGACCAGACGGCGAGGTCTCGGTGACCGGCGAGATGTCGCCCAGGGCGGCGAGTTGTTGACCGAGACGCAGTCGGGTCAGCGCCGCGGCCGTGGTCAGCCACGGCACCCCGGCCGGCCAGCCACCGACATTGGGCGGGGTCAGTGGCACCTGCCCGAGTCCTCTCAGCGACCCGGCCAGCGCCTGCCCCGGGAGCTTCGACGCCGGCAAACGCAGCGCGCGCAGCGCCCCGACCAGCCACAACACCGGTTCCTTGACCAGCACCGAAGCCGGGTCGGTGAACTGCGGGCTGTTGACGGCTTCGCGGATCAGGGCGGTGATGTCGTGACCGGGGCCGTAGGCGGTCAGTAGTCGGTCCATCGTCGCGGCATCCGGTGGGGTGTCGGAGACGAACCGGGTCCAGATCCGCCCGGCGACGAACTTCGGAGAGGCGGGTTCTTGCACCAGCAGGTCTACCAATCCGGTGGCATCGAAGCCGGCGGACCGGCCCAGCACGGTCTCCGGACCGGGGTCATGGGCACGCGCGTTGAAGTGCGGGATGTCGGTGGTGTAGTTCAACGTCCAGCCGGTCAACGCCCGCGCTGCCTGGCGCACATCGGTCTCGCTGTAGTTGCCCACCCCCAGGGAGAACAGCTCCATGAACTCCCGGGCCAGATTCTCATTCGGCTTACCCTTCCGGTTGCCTTGGCCGTCGAGCCAAATCAACATCGCCGGGTCGATGATCATCGCATGGGCCAGGGCCCGGAAATCACCCCGCCCGAGCCGGCGGAACGTCTCGTTCTGGGCATACATCAGCTTGGCGAAGCGGACCTTCTGGATGCTGGTGGCGAAATGCCCATGCCAGAACCAGGTCATCCGCTCCGGGTACGGGGCGTCCACGGCGGCCATGCGGTCCAGCCACCACACCCCCAACGCCCGACCCTCGGCGGCCAGCGCTTGGCGTTGCGCCCGCCGCACCGCGACCGCGGCGGCACCCACCGGCTTGCCACCGGATCTCGTGGTCGGTCCCAGCGCCGGTACCGGCGTCGCCGCCGCCCCCGCATCCGCCCCAACCGCAGTGGTCAAGGCCGCCAGCGTGCCGACGAACCCCACCCGGCCGGCCACCTCGAGCTCACCCGGCTTGGGTCCCAAACCCAGCCGCCCCACCAGGCGACGCACCGCGTCCTGCTCAGCCAGCACAGCGCCGCGAGAAACCAACCGGTTCGACGGGTACGTGCTGGCCGAGGTGATCGTGTGAGTGCTCACAAGAAATGACGGTAAGACCGACGACCCGGGTAAGCACAGCGCCCGCTGGGTTTTTTCAGCGAACTTTCAGCCCACCGCCCGCCTGCCCACCGGCGCTGAAGGGTCCCTGAAGATTCGGGCGACTGGCCCGTGAGCTTGTCGGTTTTCACAGACTCGAGTTGCACAGTGCGACAGCGACACCACTCGCGACTGGGGCGACACCCCACTTTCCGCTAGCCGCACCTACCCCGGAGGAATCATGATCATCAAGCTTTCCGCGCGCTCGCGTCACCAGGTCGTCACGGCGAACTCGGCGAGCACCCCACCCCCGCCCTCAGCGACGGCACCGGCGGCCCCGACCACCCATCACCACCCGCGGGCGCTGCGCGGCACGATCAGCGCCGAGAACGGCAGCACCTGGACCCTCAACACCGTCAAGGGCGCCACCTACACGATCAACATCACCCCGACAACCACGTTCGGCACCAAGAAGGCCCCCGCCACTGCGCAAAGCTTCCCCATCGGCGCCGAAGTGGTAGTGGCGGGCGAACACAGTGGCACCACCATCACCGCCACCCGCATCGCGACCCCGGCCAGGCATGCGAGTTAGCCTTACGGGGCGCCCACCCCAGTGTAGACGAAATCGAAGGCCGCCGGGCCGAGTACGTCGACGGCGTCATACATGTCCGCTTCGTGGAAGTCGATCTCGGTGCCGGTGCGCTGGGCCAGTCGTCGGGCGTGTGCCAATGCGACTGAGGAGAAATCCAGGCCGGTCATCCGAGCGCCCAGACGGGCAAGAGACACTGTGTCGGTCCCGATGTGGCACTGCAGGTGCACACCGCACTGCCCAGTCAGATCGCCCAACCGTGGACGGTCGAAGCGGACCACGAGAAGGCCAGGCCCCTAGATCGAGCCCGAAAGGCCGCTGCACAGGACCTTGGGAAGTTGGCACGATCAAGTTGTGCGTGCACGGCTCTGGGTCCGGGACACCCAGCGTGAGTGCGCGCAGGCACTGTCGCCGCCGCCGCGGCCCGTCGTCAGCCCAGACGACGCCTTCGACGACGCCGTGAGGTCTGGCGACTGGGCCATGGCGGCGACGTCGCTAGCGAACCTCGCCTTGCCGGCGACGAAGCTGGCGCCGCTGACGATCGACCAGCTGCGCTCGCTCCAGGATGCAGTGACCCGCGCTCGCTCAGTGCTCGGCGGCACCGGCACGGTGGACCAGGTCGCGATCGCAGTCGAACTGCGGGACAAGGGCGTCCCGGCGGCCAAGGTCGCGCCCGGCACCGCGTTCGGCACTCTCAGGACCACGGTCGCCGAGAGGAGCGACGGCGACAGCGCCACGGACACCTGGTTCACCTACAAGATCAACATTTCGTTCACGCCCGACACCGCCGTCGTCAACGCCGACGAGATCGCGTTCATCCAGACGGTCCGCCTCGTCGAGACCGCGAGCGGCTGCAACAAGGACCCCGAGGCGACGAACCAGAAGCGCCAGACACCGTCAGCCACGAGCGTGGACCGGCTCAGCGGCAAGAAGCAAGGCTGGTACGGGATGAAGGACGACGGGACGGGCAGCCCCCAGCTGACCGCATGGAGGCGCCGCGCCCCGGTCACACCGGCCACGATGGCCGACCGCTCGAGTTGGAACCAGCCCGACACCACCTGGCAGTTCGAGGCCATGGCGGTTTGCCACTCCGGGGCGGACGCGGGCAGGGTGTACGTGGCCGTCACGTGGGGCTTCACCGTCGACGCCGACCTCAGGCTCACCGAGCTGCCACCAACGGTGACGAACAAGCAGAGCACGGAGGCCACCGCAGCGGTGGGCAAGTGGAATGAGCAAGCCGCCGGCTCCCCGTTCGACCGCAACGCCCAGGGACAGATGCCGCTTCCCGCACTGAGATGAGCGCAGCAGATCGACGCGATACTAAGCTTTCCGGATGGCGCGGTATTTCGATGTGCATCCGGTCGACCCGCAACGGCGCGCGATCAGCCAGGTGGTCGAACTGGTCCGCGGTGGTGGGCTCATCGCCTACCCCACCGACTCCTGCTTCGCGCTGGGCTGCCGGCTCGGGAACCCCGACGGCCTGAACCGGATCCGCGAGATCCGTCACCTCGACGACAAACATCACTTCACCCTGGTGTGCCGGGACTTCGCCCAGCTCGGCCAGTTCGTCCACGTGAACAACACGGTATTCCGGCTGATCAAAGCCGCGACCCCGGGCAGCTACACGTTCATCCTGCCCGCGACGAAGGAGGTCCCGCGCCGGCTGCTGCGCCCGAAGAAGAAGACGGTCGGGGTGCGGATCCCGCGGCACGCCGTCGCGCAGGCGCTGCTCGCCGAGCTGGCGGAACCGCTGCTGTCGTCCACGTTGCTGCTCCCGGACGAGCCCGAACCGATGACGCATGGCTGGGAGATCAAGGAACGGCTCGACCATGCGGTCGACGCGGTCGTTGATTCGGGCGACTGCGGCACCGAGCCGACCACCGTGATCGACTTGTGCGGATCCGAACCCGAGATCGTTCGCCGGGGCGCCGGCGACCCGTCCCCGTTCGAGTAGCCACGGTGAGGTTGCCGGTGCTCGGGGGCGTGCTGCCGATCCCGAAATCGCGGCTGGGTCCCGACGCTCTGGCGGGTATCACCTTGGCGGCGCTAGCCATACCTGAGGTGCTGGGTTACGCCCGCATTGCGGGCATGCCGGTGGTCACCGGCCTGTACACGATGCTGGTTCCGATGGCGGTCTTCGCGCTGGTGGGGTCCTCCCGGCATCTGGTGGTGGCCGCGGACTCGGCCACCGCGGCGATCCTGGCCGCCGGGTTGGCCGGGGTCGCCGTGGCCGGCTCGCCGCGGTACGTGCAGCTCGCCGGGACGGCTGCGCTGCTGGTCGGGGGACTGCTGATACTGGCCTGGCTGGTGCGGTTGGGCTTTCTGGCGAACTTCCTGTCCCGAACGGTGCTGGTGGGATTCCTCACCGGGGTCGGGATCCAGGTCGCCGGCGGGCAGCTAGCCCAGATGCTCGGGATCACCGCCGCGGGCAGCCACACCGCAGTCGCGTTCATAGCCACCCTGAAAGCCTTTCCGCACACCAACGTGGCTGCTGCGCTGGTCTCGCTCGGGGTGCTCGTACTGGTCGTCGGTGTTCGGCGGCTGACCCGCCGGATACCCGGCGCTCTGATCGCCGTCGTCGGTGCGATCGCCCTGAGCCGGACGGTGGATCTGACCAAGTACGGAGTCGAGGTGCTGGGAGAGGTTCCGCACGGGCTGGCTCAGCTGACCGCTCCGAGCGTCACGCCGGCCGACCTGCGGCTCCTGCTGCCCACCGCCGTGTCGATGTTCGTGGTGATCGTGGCGCAGAGCTCGGCGACCTCGCGGGCCTACGCGGCCGGCTACGACGAAACTCTCAGCGAAGACCTCGACCTCGTCGGGCTGGCCGGCGCCAACGTATCCGCCGCGTTCACCGGCGCCTTCGTCGTCAACGGCAGCCCCACCAAAACCCAGATGGTCGACAGTGCCGGCGGCCGCAGCCAACTGTCCCAGCTGACCGCCGCCGTCGTGGTACTGCTGGTCGTGCTATTGCTCACCGGGCCGCTCGCCTACCTGCCGATCGCTGCGTTGGCCACCGTGGTCTTCGTCATCGGCATCGAGCTGATCGACGTGGCCGGGATGCGCCGGATCTACGCTCTACGCCGCGAGGAGTTCGTCGTCGCGGTGCTCACCGCGACCGCCGTCGTATTCCTCGGCGTCGAACAGGGTGTGTTGCTGGCCATCGTGGCCTCCATCATCGACCATCTACGCCACAGCTATCACCCGCGGAGCAGCGTTCTGACGAAATCCGCGGCCGGGCATTGGCAGTCAACGCCGGTGTCCGCGGGCGCCCGCACCACCGACGGGCTGGTCATCTATCGCTTTGGCACCAGCCTCTATTTCGCCAACGCCGCCAGCCTGGCCGCCGACATCACCACCCTCACCCAGCACAGCCACCCGCCGCGATGGCTGTGCCTGGACGGTGCAGCCATCGGAGACGTCGACTACACCGCCGCCGCCGTCGTGATCCGCGTGCACCAGCAACAACGCACTCACGGCACCCGCCTGGTCCTGTCCAACATCATCGAACCGGTTCGCGCTCAGCTGGACCGCTACGGGATCACCACCGCAGTGGGATCAGACGCCTACTTCGGGACCGCCGGCGAAGCCCTCGAAGCCTTCGAAGAACTCAATAGTTCCTGACCCTGTACCTTACAATCTGCGCCGACACGGCAGCCAGGAGCACGCACATGAGAAAAGTGACCTGGAAAGCCGAGCCGGACCCACACGACTACCCGGCCGCCGCATCCTACCTGTCACTCATCGTCACCTCGAACCAGGTCGATGACCTAATCGAACAGCTCAAGACCGCGGCACTCAGCCACTACAAGGCCAAAGACATACTGCGCGCCTCTGGGCTCCCACTACTCGGGCAAGACAACCCCCACGTGGCGGCCGACCTAACCAAAGCAAAAAACGACAAAGCGCTCTCCCCAGTCCTGCTCATCCGCGGCAACATCACCGACGGAATCCTCCTACAAATCGCCGACGGCTATCACCGTGTCTGCGCCAGCTATCATCTCGACGAGAACACCGAAATTCCCTGCCGCATCGCCAACCACTCCCGCCAACCCTGAAGAGGCGAGCATAGGAAGGCCCGCCTGCTACCTGCGGGACCCTCGGGAGTGGTTATTGATCAACTCATGCTGGCACGTGTGGTGGCGACCAAGGTGAATGAAGGGCAACAGTAAGGCCACGGATGGGTTACCACGAGGCGTCTTTGGGGTATACCCACAGCAGCGGCGAAGGGACACGCGGTGCGGACGATGCGGGAAACCGAGCGCAAGTACGAGGCGATCGAGGGGTTGGAGCTGCTGGACCCGGTTGGGTTGCTCGGGTTCGGCGCCGGCGCCGAACCGCAGGAGCAGGACTTGGTGGCGGTGTACTTCGACACCGCTGACCTGCGCCTGATACGTGCGGGGGTGACGTTGCGGCGCAGGGAAGGCGGGTCCGATCCCGGTTGGCATCTGAAGCTTCCGGCGGGCAAGGACAGCCGGGAGGAGCTGCGGCTGCCGTTGGGACGCGGCGCGCGGCGCCCGCCTGCCGAGCTGGTCGCCCTGAGCCGGGTGTACACGCGCGGCGCCGCGCTGGCCCCGGTTGCCGAGCTGACCACCCGGCGGCGCCGCTGGATGCTCGCCGACGAAGGCGGGCATGCGCTGGCCGAACTGGTCGATGACCGGGTGACCGCGCAGACCATGGGGGCGCAGACCACGACCGTGTCCTGGCGTGAGGTGGAAGTCGAGCTCGGCGAGCATGGTCAGGTGAAACTGTTGGACCGGATCGAGCGCCGGCTGCTCAAGGTCGGTGCTCAGCGCGCCGGCTTCTCCTCGAAGCTGGGCCGGGTGCTGGCCGACCGGATTCCTCCTGGTGTCGCTCCGCCGAGCCCTGCTCGCTCGGCTGGCGAGGTAGTGCTGGGCTACCTGGGGACGCAGGCCCAGCGGCTGCGCCGGTATGACCCGCTGGTGCGGCGCGACGCCCCGGATGCGGTCCACCAGATGCGTGTCTCCGCCCGCCGGATGCGCAGCGCGCTGCAGGCATTCGGTCGGGTCATCGACCGGGACGAAACCCGGGAGCTGGTCGCGGAGCTGAAGTGGGTTGCCGGGGAGCTGGGCGGGGCGAGGGATGCGGAGGTGATGGGCGAGCGGTTCGCGTCGATGCTGACGGAGTTGCCCGACGAGCTCAAGCTTGGTCCGGTCGATGCCGCGATAACCCGCTCCTTCGAGCGCCGGCAGGCTGACGCCCGCGACGTCGGCCTCGCTGCTCTGAACAGTGACCGCTACCTGGCCCTGCACGATCGGATCGACGCTCTGCTGGCCGATCCGCCGGTGACCGCCCGCGCTCCCCGCAAAGCCAAGCGTGAGCTGCCCAAGAGCGTCCGGCGGGCTTACCGCCGGGTTGAATCGCGGATGGCCGACGCGGATCGCCTGCCACCCGGCGAGGGGCGTGACCTTGCTCTGCACGAGACCCGGAAGGCTGCCAAACGGCTGCGCTACGCCACCGAGGCCGTCGGTCCCACATTGGGCAAGCCGGCTGCGCGGCTGCGCAAGCGTCTGAAGGCCGTCCAGGAGCTACTCGGCGAGCACCAGGACACCGCCGTATCCCGGCCGGTGTTGCGCGAGCTCGCCGCACAAGCCCACCTCGACGGCGGGCACGGCTTCACCTACGGCGTCATGTACGCAGCCGAGGCGGCCCGCGCCGGGCAGGCTGAGAACGACCTTCCGGCAACGTGGAAGCGGATGCGCAAACGCAGGAATATCGCCTGGCTGCAAGACTCGTAGTCAGGTATCACGTTCGCTCTGCTCATACACTTGGGCTGGTGGGCCGACGATGAGAGGGTCGGGTGTGCTGACCACATCGGGGTCCTTGGTCGGATAGTCCAGAGTGGATAGGACCCAGCGCAGCGCCGCGATCCGACCACGTTTCTTGTCGTTGCTCTTTACCACCGTCCACGGCGCCGCTGGGGTGTCGGTGTGCTGGAACATGGCCGCTTTCGCCTGGGTGTAGGCGTCCCATCGATCCAGGGCGGCTAGGTCGACAGGGCTGAGCTTCCACTGCCGGAGCGGGTCGATGACCCGGATGGTGAACCGGGTCCGTTGTTCGGCCCGAGAGACTGAGAACCATAACTTGACCAGGTGGATGCCGCTGTCGACTAACGCCTGCTCCAATCCCGGGGTCTGCTTCATGAACTCCCGGTACTCATCGGGGGTGCAAAATCCCATCACGCGCTCGACGACAGCGCGATTGTACCAGGACCGGTCGAATAACACGATCTCCCCCGCGGCGGGAAGCTGGCTGAAATAGCGCTGAAAATACCACTGAGTGCGCTCTCGCTCGCTTTGTTTCTCCAACGCCACCACTCGCGCCCCACGCGGATTCAAATGCTCGGTGAAGCGTTTGATGGTACCGCCCTTGCCCGCCGCGTCACGGCCTTCGAAGAGCACAACGACTCGCCGCCCGCTGTCCTTGACCCAGGACTGCATCTTCAGCAGCTCGATTTGTAGAGACCGCTTGGTGCGCTCGTACTCCTCGCGACCCATCCGTTCGGCGTACGGGTAGTCCTGCTGCCACGTGGTGATCTCACGTCCATCGGAGCCAAGTAGGAGCGCCTCGTCGTCGTCGAGTTCCTGCACCGACAGGCCCTGCAGGTGGTCCAATAGGTCCACGGTCCGCAATGCCTCCCGTAGCGCCTGCCGGGTCCGCTCGGAATGACCGGCTCCCCGGGGGGCGCGGCGGAAGTCGTTGACAACCTGCTCGGCCGAAGTCATGGCCCGAAGATTAGTGATGCAGCTGAGGAATGATGAGGTAGATGCCGTAGAGCACCACCGCTGCGCAGGCCGCGAAGCACAGCACCGCACCGGTCAGCGCGACGGTGCCGTCGCCGCCGCGCTCGGTGATGGTCTCGCGGCGGGACAGCGACCGGACGCCGAGGCTGAAGATGACCACCACACCGACCGCGACACCGATGCTGACCACCGCAACCTCGCCGAGCGCAGTCCAGTCGATGTGCATGACTCCCCCTCAGGCCGCGGTACCGAGAGCAGCGCGCTGGGCGCCCGCCGGCGGTAGATCGTTGACGTTGTTCGCGGTCACCGGCTCGCGGCGGGACACCACGTAGACCGCAACCGCCACCGCGAGCGCGACCAGACCGATCACCACGACGCCGAGCGTCCCGCGAACCGCGACCGACGCGGACACCGCACCGACCGCGGCCGCCGCGGGGAGAGTCAACAACCAGGCCAGCGCCATCTGCCCGGCAACTGACCAGCGCACCTCGGCCATCCGTCGGCCAAGCCCGGTCCCGAGCACCGATCCGGCGACCACATGCGTGGTGGACAGCGCGAATCCCAGGTTCGCTGAGCTGAGGATCACCGCGGCCGAGCTGGTTTCGGCAGCGAATCCCTGCGGCGGGGCGATGTCCGTCAGCCGGTTGCCCATCGTGCGGATGATCCGCCACCCGCCGGTGTAGGTGCCCAGCCCGATGGCCAGCCCGGCGGAGGCGATCACCCAATACGGTGGATTCGAGCCGGAGGCCAGCGCCCCGGTGGAGATCAGCGTGAGGGTGATCACGCCCATCGTCTTTTGCGCGTCGTTGGTCCCATGGGCGAGCGAAACCAGCGAGGCCGAGATGGTCTGACCGTGCCGAAATCCGCTGGTGACCGACCCCTCCCGAGCTGGGCGGCAGATCCGGTAGGCCAGGTAGGTGGCGATCAGCGCGGCGATGCCGGCGATGATCGGGGAGGCCACCGCCGGGAGAAGGATCTTGCTGATCACCTGGTCGAAGTGCACGCCGTTTATCCCGGCGCCGACCCAGACCGCGCCGATGAGCCCGCCGAACAGCGCATGCGAGGAGCTCGACGGCAGGCCGACCAGCCAGGTGACCAGGTTCCACAAGATCGCCCCGATGAGCCCAGCGAAGATGATCGCCGGGGTGACCAGCTTCTCGTTGACGATGCCGCTGGAGATCGTGAGAGCGACCTTGGTGGACAGGAACGCACCGGCCAGGTTGAACACGCCGCAGATGAGCACCGCCACCTTGGGCCGCAGGGCACCGGTAGCGATCGAGGTGGCCATCGCGTTCGCGGTGTCGTGAAAGCCGTTGGTGAAGTCGAACGCCAGCGCCGTGATGATCACAACGTCGACCAGCAGTGAGAAATGAGTCATCTTTCCCCGCACCGTCATCGGCCGACATGATCTCAGTACAGACCTACCCTGTCGGGGTTAACAAAAGATGAACGATTGCTGGAAATTGACACAAAGTAGATGGTCATGTCGGGCATCCGGGTGAGCCGGCCCACTCCGGTTGACGGCTGTTCGGTGCTGGCGCGGCCGCGTGATCGGGGGACGATTGGCCCGTTCCGCTGCACAGGACGCTCGGGAGGGCGGTGGTCCGTCATGGATCTGAACCTGTCCGGCAAGGTGGCCCGGATGTGGCTTCCGCCATCGCCATATCCTCCTCGCTCGGTGTCGGCCCGGCTAGAAGCGGGCTTCATCGAGGTCCTCGCAACCTGGGTAGCACCTGCTCAGCGAAGCTGGTGAGGAACCGGCTCTGGTCGTGGCCCGGGCCGTGGAACACCAGGTGGTTGAATCCCGCATCGGCATAGGCCTTGATCGCCGCGACGGCCTCGTCGGGGTCTGAGCTGACGATCCAGCGGCTGGCGACCTGCTCGATGGGCAGCGCGTCACCGGCCGCCTCCATCTCAATCGGATCCTCCAGACCGTGCTTCTGATCAGCCGACAAGGCCAACGGGGCCCAGAACCGGGTGTTCTCCAGCGCCCGCTCAGGGTTCGGGTCGAAGGAGAGCTTGATCTCGATCATCCGCTCGATGTCCCCGGGCGCGCGCCCGCGGTCGGCAAGACCTTGCTCGACGGCGGGAATCAGCGTCTCCGTGTACAGCTCCATTCCCTTGCCGCTGGTGCAGATGAACCCGTCACCAACCCGCCCCGCGTACTTCGCCACGACCGGGCCACCGGCCGCGATGTAGATCGGAATTTCTCCTGCGGGCCGGTCGTAGACCGTGGCGTTCGTGGTCTTGTAGAACTCACCCTCGAACGTGACACGCTCATCTCGCCACAGCTCGCGGATCAGCGTCACGGCCTCTCGTAGCCGGGCGAACCTCTCCTTGAACGCAGGCCATTCGATGCCCGACACGGCGACCTCGTTGAGCGCCTCACCCGTCCCCATACCCAGCATGATTCGCCCGGGGTACAGGCAGCCGAGCGTCCCGAAGGCCTGCGCCACCACCGCCGGGTTGTAGCGGAAAGTCGGCGTCATGACGCTGGTCCCCAGCATGACCCGGGACGTGCGCTCCCCCACCGCGCTGAGCCAGGACAACGAGAACGGGGCGTGCCCACCCCTATGGCGCCACGGCTGGAAATGATCGCTGATCAGCACGCTGTCCAGGCCCAGATCCTCGGCTGCAACGGCGAACTCGACCAGTTCCCGCGGACCGAACTGCTCAGCCGATGCCTTGTACCCGATCTTCAGGCTCATCCGGCGATCGTCACCTCATCGTGTTGAACAAGCACATCGACTGTAGCCCGATGCAGAGTGCTTAGGCGTGGGGGCGGCTTAGGCGTGGGGGCGGCTTAGGCGTGGGGGCGATCCTTGCCGATCCGGACGGGGTCGAGTATCTCCAGTAATAATGACCGAGCCCGAGGCCTCCCCCGCGCCCTTCGCCGGGCGGACGGCGTGGACGCGCAGCCTCCAGACACCGTTGCGCGCCTTCCTGCGCACCGAGTCCGGCAGCGCCGCCGTCCTGCTGGCCGCCACCGTGACCGCGCTGGTCTGGGCGAACATCGATGTGGCGTCGTACGAGTCGGTGTGGCGGGCACCGCTGTCGATCCGTCTCGGGGGTACTGGCGTGTCGCAGACCCTTCGCGAGTGGGTGAACAGCGGGCTGATGACGTTCTTCTTCCTCATCATCGGGCTGGAAGCGCGCCGCGAGTTCGACATGGGCGAGTTGCGCGAGCGCCGCCGGGTCCTCCTCCCGCTCGCCGCGGGTATCGGCGGGATGGTCGTGCCGGTGGCGATCTACCTGGCCGTGAACGCGGGGCACCCATCGGCCCACGGCTGGGGTGTCGCGATGTCGACGGACACGGCTTTCGCGCTCGGCCTGCTCGCGCTGGTCGGTCGGCGCCTCCCGGACACCGTGCGGGCCTTCCTGCTCACCGTCGTTGTCGTCGACGACGTCGTGGCGCTCGCAGTGATCGCGACGGTATACAGCGGGCACGTCGCGCTGCAGCCGCTCGTTGTGACGTTAGCGATCTTCGGGGTGCTCCTCGCCGTCCGCGCCGGCCGGATCCGGAACGGCCTGATCTACGCGCTACTCGGCGTGGCCGCGTGGGTGGCGCTGTTCTCCTCCGGTGTGGATCCCGTCGCCGTGGGCCTGGTGATCGGGCTGTTGACCTTCGCCTACCCACCCGCGCGCGACGACCTCGAGCGAGCGACGAGTCTATTCCGGCTCTTCCGCGAGCAGCCGACCCCAGAGCTGGCCCGCTCGGCAAGCACCGGGCTCACCGCAGCGCTGTCACCCAACGAGCGGTTGCTGCAGCTCTACCACCCCTGGACCAGCTACCTGATCGTGCCGCTGTTCGCGCTGGCCAACGCAGGCATCGCGATCAGCGGCGAGTTCCTCTCTCGCGCCTATACCTCGCCGATCACCCTCGGCATCCTGTTCGGCTACATCGCCGGGAAGCCGATCGGCATCGTCGGCAGCTCCTGGCTCGTCACCCGGCTGAACCGGGCCCAGTTGCGTCCCCCGGTCGGCTGGGCCGCCATCGCCGGTGGCGGCGCGATCGCCGGTATCGGCTTCACCGTGTCCCTGCTGATCGCCACCCTCGCCTTCGACGGCGCCCAGCTCCAGGAGGCCAAGCTGGGCGTGCTGTCCGCGGCGCTGTGCGCGTCCACCGCGGCCTGGGTCGTCTTCGGCATCACCGCGCTGCTGCCGCCACGGCGGCGAATCCAAGCCCTGCTGGGCACGGCGGAGGCCATCATCGACCTGGCCGAGCCGGTGGATCCGGATCGAGACCACATCCGCGGTCCGGCCGAAGCACTGGTGACCGTGGTCGAGTACGGCGACTTCGAGTGCCCCTACTGTGGACTGGCGGAACCGGTCGTCCGCGAGCTGCTCGCCGACTTCGGCGACGTGCGCTACGTATGGCGGCACCTTCCCCTGACCGACGTCCACCCGCGGGCCCAACTGGCGGCCGAAGCTGCCGAGGCCGCGGCCAGCCAAGGCACGTTCTGGCCGATGCACGACCTGCTTCTGGACCACCAGGGGGATCTGCGGCCGGCCGATCTGAACCACTACGCGGGCGAACTCGGCCTCGACGTCGAACGGTTCCGCGCCGACCTCCGCAAGCACATCCACGCTCCCCGAATCGCCGAAGACGTCGAATCCGCCGGCCTCAGCGGCGTATCCGGCACACCCACGTTCATCATCAACGGACGGCGTCATTACGGCGCCTACGACATCACCACCCTCACCACCGCAGTCAAGACCGCGAAGGCACGCGCAACGATCGCGACCCAGTCAGGTCTCGTCGGCAACACAGTCGACGAGACCTGACTACTGCGTCCCGCCGTGCTTGACCGAAACTCCGGATCTCGGTTCTGGGGATCTCGGTTCTGGGGATCTCGGTTCTGGCGTGGGGATCCGGGATCCGTTCGAGGTCGTCCCCCAGGTGCTCGACCTCGTACGTCTGACCGGCGCGATCTTTTTCGGTCTCACTTCCGGGCACCCTGGGCCTACACGTCACCTGCGACGCTGGAACTCGCCGGGGCTCTGCCGCCGGGCGCGGGCAGCCTGGTGATGTTTCACATCATCGCCGAGGGTCACTGTTGGGTGGCGCTCGAGGACGGCGTCAAGCGCGACCTCTCCCGCGGCGACGTCGTGGTGATGCCCTATGGCGATGCGCACTCGATGGGATCCCCCGCGTACGCCGAGCCGGTGTCCATCGCAACATTGCTGCCCCCTCGGCCCTGGACCGAGTTCCCCCATGTCGAGTACGGCGGCTGTGGTGAGCACACGCTGGTGGTGTGCGGCTACCTGCGGGGCGATGCGGTGCTGTTCGACCCTGTATTGCGCGCGCTGCCGTCGCTGTTCGTCGTGCGCCCGCCGGCCGGCCCCGCGGCGGCCTGGGTGACGGCGTGCGTCGACTACGCCCTGATGGCCTCGCAATCGCTTCACGGTGCCGCACGGATGAACCATCGGCTTCCCGAATTGCTGTTCACCGAAGTGCTACGCCTCTATCTGGACGGCAGTTGCGACGCGGAGCTGACCGGGTGGTTGGCTGCCCTGCGGGATCCCGTGGTCGGGCAGGCATTGTCCCTCCTGCACGCGCAACCGGCGCGCGACTGGACCGTCGCTGAACTCGCCGTCGCCGTGGCGGCATCGAAGACGGTGCCGGCCCCCCATCCGGTACCTGACGGAATGGCGGCTGAACCTGGCCTCCGGACTGCTCCGCACGACGGGACTGGGCGTCGGCGAGATCAGCACAAAGGTTGGTTACACCTCCGAGGAGGCTTTCAGCCGGGCGTTCAAACGTGCACTCGGCAAGGCGCCGGCTCACTGGCGAGCCGACCGGCACCAACCACGCCTCCCGACCTAAGCACGGAGTGCGTGAACGGGCCAGGCCGTCGCTCGTCTCTACCGCCACTCCTGTCCCACCGGAGGTTGGGTGGATCTTTTGGGGACGTGCCACCGATGGCAACTTTGGGCGAAAAGTTGCCATCGGTGGCACGTCCGCACGCAGCACTGGTCCTCTTCCGGACCTCACTGACAGTGACATCGGGTAAGGCGCTCCATACAGCTCCGCGGCTGGGGAAAACCATCGCGTTGACACGGCATCGGCCCGCGCACAACGTCTTGGGCTGAGCGGCTTTACACCCAAGCCCATCGACCGCGGCCACGCTTTGCGGCAGTGTGATCACGGATGAGAGAGGCGGTCTCGCAACCCCGACCGTGGCTACGGCGAATGATCGGCCGTGATCCCGACGAGCCTCACCGCGCGTCCACGCCGCTGGAGCTGCTGTTCGACCTGACGTTCGTGGTGGCGGTGGCCCGAGCGGCGGCCGAGTTACACCACGCCCTTGCCGAAGGGCATGTGGCTCACGCAGTGGCGGGCTACCTCATGGTGTTCTTCGGCATCTGGTGGGCGTGGATGAACTTCACCTGGTTCGCCTCCGCCTACGACACCGACGATGTGCCTTACCGGCTGCTCACCCTGATGCAGAACGTTGCGCTACGCAGCAGGGGTCACCGTCGTCCAAGTGTGCTGGATCGCGCGGTTGTGGGTACCGGGGCTGTGGGGCCTGATCAGCTTCGCGGTGTTGGCGCTGGCCGAGCTGGCGATACCGGTGTGGGCCGAGTTCGCTGGCCGGGCGACCTCCTGGCATCCCGGCCATATCGCCGAAAGGTATGGGCGGTCCAGTCGGCCCTCGACACAGGCGGCCTATCACCCGCCCTGGTGACGGTGGCTGTCGGCAGCCTGTTGCTGGTGTTCGCGTGCCACGTCACACCCATTTTCGCGGCCTTCACCGTGGCGATTCCGGTCGCCGTCTTCCTCCTGATCCTGGGACTGCTCAACACTCGAGTTTAGCCCTGATCGCGGTCCACGGCGGGTTGCGTCCGCTGAGGCCGATCACGCGGTCAAGGAGCGGGGCGCCGGCAGGGACGTCGACGGCCGGGCCGAAGAGGCCGTCGGGGCTGCCTCCTTCCTGTCCGGAAATCGTGGACACGAACTCCATCGACGTGCTCAGCGCGCGTGGATCGCAGTCGAACGGCTGTTGGCTGGCGCGGGCGACGTCCCAGCCATGGATGACCAGCTCGTTAAGGGCGACCTTGCCTGCTATCGCTGCGGGTAGGTCGATGCCGCCGGCCCGGGTCATCCCCTCCCAGGCGTCGGGGTTGCGCCAAGCGTGGGCGAGTGCTGCGAGTTCCTTGGGGGATGCGGCTGCGCCAGTCGTCACCCAGCCGGGAGGCGTCTCCGTCGGGGCCCTGTCCCGTTTCCGATCCGACATCCTTGGTGGCCGCAGCGGCGAAGGCGTTCGACAGCCCGCTGACATGGTCGATGAGATCGCCGAGGGTGTAGTCGGGGCACGCGTCTCGGGGTTTGGCACCTACGTCACGACGCTCGCCATCCGGGTGCTTGTGGTGCTCACGCTGCACGAAGGCGCTGCGGGGTGGGGCTGGTCAATTCGGCGCGCTGGATTCGTAGTCGGTGCACCGGCAGGAGGCTTCCTGGTCGTCGCAGCCACACTCGGTCTGTCGCGGTTCCGAAGCGCTCGCTTCACTGAGGCACTATCGGCGCAGAGCTGACCCGCAGGGTCACCAATGGCTTGGGCTGCCCTGGTGGCGTGAAACTCGCTGCCGCAACGATCACGCCGGAGACCATCCCGGCGTTCTGACAGCCTGCGCAGTCAACCAAGCCCCGGGGTAAGCGGCCCCGGGGCTTGGTCGTCGGCCGCTCGCCCCTTGACCAGGGAGAGCACCGTGCACGATCACCGCAAGTTGGGCCGCGAGCTGGGCTTGTTCGACTCTGATCCGCTGATCGGCGCTGGGCTGCCGTACTGGCCGCCCGCCGGAGCGGCCGTCCGGCACGCGATTGAGGAGTACATCCGCGAGGCAGAGCGCCGAGCGGGCTACCAGCACGTCTACTCACCTGTGCTCGGCGAGCGGGAGCTGTACGAGATGTCCGGGCATTGGGCGCACTACCGCGACGACATGTTCCCGCCGATGGACCTGGGCGGCGAGCAGGTCCTGCTCCAGCCCAGCCGCGCACGCAGAGCGGCACTATCTCCCTGCGGTTGCGCCCCGGACGCACCCGACTCAGCCACCAGCTCTAGCTAGATCGTGCGGCGCGGACCCGAGTCGTCCTCACCGGATGAGATCCAGGATCACGCTGATCACCTCACGAATCTGGCTAAGGGCCTGGACTCCCACGTTGCCGCGCACCTGTTCGATCCTGCCGGCAGACACGGCTCGCAGGTGCTGGCACTGAGCTGCCGAAGGCCGCTCGAGCCCGTTCGAGGCGTCCGGGTCGATCCGAACCTCAGAACCGAACCGCCGAATCGTCGAGGTCAGCGGCACGACGTGAACAACGCTGGGTCGAGCATCGAGGATTCGTTGGGCCGTCACCACGACCGATGGATGCCGAAAGCCGGCCCCGTGTCCGGACGGCAGCCCGAGATCCAGCTCGACGACGTCACCCGAGTTCAGCATCGAGCCAATCGACCTCTGCCGGGGTGAGCTCCGCGCTGAGTTGCGCCCCGATCTGATCCTGGCACAGCCTGCGCACGGCCAACGCCACCGTCGCTCCGACGCTCGCGCCCAACTCCGCCGCGAGCCGCTTGAGCTCCTGATGGGTCGCGACATCGATACGGACGCTCGTAGCCTGCATGCCAATTAGCATACACTGTTGCATACATTTTGCTCGGCTGCGCGACTGGCGGAAGACCAACTGCCGGTGGCGATCGCTCTGGTGCGCCGCTTCATCGAGGCGGGCTGGGCGCGGTCCGGTCGAGGCCCGCGAGGCTACAGTCGGAGGACCGTCTCCACCGAAAGCCAGAACAGGTCGCGTCGTGCAGACGAGGTCCGCCAGTGCCGGTGATCCCACGTGTCACCGCTCACGTCGTCCCCGGCGTAGAGGTACTGGACGAACCGCACCGCACGATAGTGGGCGACCGCGAGAAACGCCGCTGTCTCCATTTCCACCGTGACGCACCCCTCGGCGCGGCGGGCCTGGATTTTCGAGCGCGTTTCGCGGTACGGCGCATCGGTGGTCCAGGTCTTACCCACGACATGCGGCACTCCGCGCTCCTCAAGCACAGCCACCGCGATGCCGACCGCATCGAGGTCGGCGCTGATCTCCCGGCCCGCTGGAAGGTAGTGATAGGAAGTGCCCTCATCGCGGACGGCCGCGCTGGGGACCACGACATGACCCAGCGCCAATCCCGGAACGATCGCGCCGGCTCCACCGCAGGCTACGAACTTCCGGCAACCGGTGGCGATCGCGTCCTCGAACAGTCCACAGCTCAACGGTGCTCCCACGCCGGGATGGAAGACGGCCACCTCGCGGCCCCGGACTTGTAGCCGGTAGAGAGGATGGGCGCCATGCTCCCATCGGAAGGTCCCAATACACTCGGCTCGACCTTCCCCGCATGCTTCGGCGATCACCTCCTGGAAAAAGCAGATCACCGCATGTTCGGGCACCTCACCCGGCGTGGTGAGCGGTACAGGATCAATGAGTGCCGGCGAATCGTTGTCGAACTCCAGCAACGGCAGGTTTGGATGCACGCCGCATCATCTCGCGATGGGATGCACCTGCCGCAACCATGTCAGCGCTCCCCACTGGACCCGCGCAGGCGGAGACCGATCATGGGTAGTTCGGTGTCACGGTCGCCGATCGGGTTCCCAAGGGTGGTTTCGATGACGCCTTTGAGGGCGCCCCATGCGCGGGGGTGTCGGGTTCGGTAGGCATCCAGCGCCGTGTCCGCCTCGGCCGGGGTGAGCATGCGCGCTGTCGCGGGTGCTGGCGCATGGCCCGCGACGAAGACGCGCACCTGGGGGTTGGCTTGCAGGTTGCGGAACCACTGGGCGCGGGTGCCGAAGCCGGAGGCGATCACGTAGGTGTCCGGGGTGGGATGGTCGATGACCTCCAGGACCACGTAGCGTCTGGCGCCGGATTGTCGCCCGATGTGTTCGAGCATCAGCAGCCGCGTCCCGAACAGGAACCCGAGCCGGGCCCGGTAGAGCCAGATCGGGGCACGTACCAACCGGCGGGAACGGAGCAGCCGGGCGCCCCCTTCGGCGATCGTGCGGGAGACGACGTGTGGCAGCGTGAGCGTCTTGGTCATGGCACCCCCAGACCGGCTCGGTATATCGACAGCACCTCGGCGCCCCAGCGCTGCATTCCAGCGGCCGACAGCGGATCGACGCCGAGGACCTCGCTGAGACGCGTGCGCAGGATCAACAACGCGAGATCGTTGACCAGTAAGAAGGCCGCACGCACGTCCGGGTCCGCGCCGGCATCGGCCAGTCCGGCTTCCGCCAGACCGGCAAGCGCGTCTCGACTCACCGCGTGCAACCTTCCGAATAGTGCCGATCCCGCAGGCCCACCGGCCAGCAGCATCCGCCCGAGATAGGCCGGAATCGCCGAGTCGGCAGGCAGGTACCCCACCACTACTTCGACCAGGGTCGGCAACGCCGCCGAGTCGAAAGGTCCGGCGCCGGCCGGGTGCGCGACCTGGTCCAGCGTCACCTCGAAGACCCGAGCGACGTGCTCGTCGATCGCGTCGCGCAACCCGGCCTTGGACCCGTAATGCCGTAAGACCAAGGCCGCGGAGACACCAGCCGCAGCAGCAACGTCGCGGACGGTCACCGCATCGGGTCCGTGGGCACCGAACAGCCGCAGCGCCTCGTCACGGATCCTCGCTCGCGCGGTCCGATCATCCGGTAGTGACTGCACATTCACTATACTAAACACTTGTTTACTTCGCTGCAAGTCGCTTGGGCAACCTCCGGTTCGCGTCCGAGCCCGTGGTTTGACCTTGTCGCAGCGTCAAGGTGTCTGATGGGGACGTGAACGGTGAGGCGGCCCTGCGGATCGGCGAGCTCACCGAGCTGGCCAAGGTGACGACACGCGGCCGCCCCACTCGACCGATGATCGGAGAACACGATGAGCGATGACGCCGACCACACCACCGCCCCTTTCGTCTTGGGCCGCGAGGAGGGCGAGGCGAGATGGTTTCTAAACCAGCTGAACCTGATCAAGAGCACCGGCGCGTCCACCGGCGGAAGGCTGGCGGTAATCGAGACATGGGCGCCGCGCGGACCGGGCTCACCACTACACGTGCACCACAGGGAAGCCGAGTTCTGGTACGTAATTGAGGGTGAATTGACCATGTGGGTCGGTGGTGAGCTGTTCGAGGCACCAGAGGGATCGTTCGTCTACGGACCACCCGATATTCCGCACACGTTTGCAATCGCGTCCGACCAGGCTCGATTCCTCGTGTTAACTCAGCCGACGGGCTTCGAGAGCTTCCTCCGGGACGGGTCCGAGCCAGCGATCGCGCTGAGTCTGCCGCCCGCTGGCGGCCCGCCCCCTGACCCTGCGCGGCTAGCCGCCATGGCCGCGGAGTACGGCATCGAGATCCTGGGGCCGCCCGGTCTTCCTGAGTGAAGGCGTGGCAGAAAGCGGCGAGGTGGCGGCCGGTGGTTCATGAATCTTGTGGTGGTGTGACGAAATACTCGGTGAGCATCTCGGTTGACCATGGGGCTTGCCGGACGGTGCCCCGTGGGCCGAACTCGCAGAACCAGGGTTTGATGTCGAGTACGGGGGTGCCGTGGACGGCGTCGAGTTCCTCGACGTGTAGGTCGAGGGCATCGACCTTGATCAGACGGCAGCGTGAGACGCCCAGCCAGTTCACTCGGCGCATGTTGCGATGCCCGAAAATGCCGACTTCGGGCCAGTCCGGGTTGTCCCGTGCTCGGCGGGCGCCGAGGTTGAGGTCGGTCGGGTCGGTGAGGTGGAAGCGGTAGACGATTTCCAGGTGGGAGAAGGCATCCAGTCCTGCGGTGGCGTCGGCGTCGAATCGGCTGCTGTCGATCCGGATGATGGAGCGGGTGCCGCCCCAGTAGTCATCGGTCGGTTCGATGCGACCACCGATCACGTGTGCGACGGGCTCGACCTCAAAAACCTGGCCTGCCATGAATCTCGCCCCTTCTCTCAGGGTTGTGGAGCATGTCTGGTGTCATGGTGACCCGGTGTTGAGGTAGGCCCAGGCGCGTGCGTCGAGTTCAACGGTTGCCGGGACACCGCTATGGCGGCAAGCCGACAGCGCGGTGCGCATGTCCACGACGGTCTGGCGGGCGCGTGCTGAGTGGATGCCGTCCATGACGTCCAGCGCGGTGGACCAGGTAGAGCATGCCTGGTCGATCTCGCCTCGGCGTGCGTGCACGGCGCCGAGGTATCCGAGGGTCACGGCGTGCGTGCGGGTGAACGTCGTTGCCTTGCGGGTGCGCGCGCTGCGACGGAACGCCGTGAGGGCGCCGGTAGTGAGGTGCCGGTGGTCGGCTGCACCCCGGTGGCTTTGCCGCATCTTGGGCAGGCGTCGTCCCGGTCGGTGGGTACGGGTGCCATCGCGATTGACCTTTCACTTGGAACCGGCCGGGCCGCCGGGAGCCTCGGAGAGCGTTACGGGGGTCGCTCCCCCTCGACCGGTGGCCCGGCCGGGGTCTAGTGGCCTCGTGCCGCGCTGCGCTTACCGGACGCGCCCTGCGTCGGTGATCGTGACCTGTTGCCGCCCGGTGGGACCGGGTCGGCCAACACCAGCGACCCGCTGTCGGTGAGCCGGGCGAACAGCCCAGCCAGATAATCCGGTGCGGGTTCGCCGCGATCGAAATAGGTGCCGTGCTGGCGGGTCACGTCACCGTCGTTCACGCGGCTGAGCACGATCCACGCAAGCAGATCCGGGTCAGCGTCGGCGGTCACCTGGCCGCCGCCAGCATCGCCCGCGCCACCTCGACGGCTTCGGCACGCGTGAGCACCGTCGCGGTGCTCACCGTGGCATCCAACGTCACCACCACCCGGCGCGCGACGATGCCGTCCACCAGATCGGCCTCCTGCCACAAAATGATCGTGCGGTCGCGGCCCTCGGGATCGTGACCCGTGAGGGCGAACCGGTGCGAACGCTCCGCGGTCATCGCCTACCCCGTTCCTCTAACCAGGGGATCGTCATTCCCCGCCGGGGTTGGCGATCCCCTGGATGGCCCGCCGCCGTTTCAGCAGCTCTTCCACGAAGACATCGTTGTCCGCGTGGCAACCCCGGTCCGCGTTGTCCAGGAACAGCTTGACCAGCGCTTCCCCCGGCGTAAGAGGAGGCCGCGCAGCCGGAGAGGTGTCGACCATCCCGACGCTGCTAGCCCGGGCAGCTGACGCCAGCCCTTCGCTGACATCGCCCGTCAGGGCGACCTGGTCGCCAAGCTGCCGGCGCGCGCGGCCCGGTAGCCGTCGAGGGAACATGGGTGGAATCATGCGAGACGCGACTGACGTGATGCGATGCCGAGATGTTCGAACGAGTCGATGACGGATTGGCATTGCCATGGGTTCTACGCGGATGGTAACGCTGAGGGGAGACTGATGGAGGAACGAAGGTGCAGGATTTGCCAGGGGTCGCTAAGTCGGTATAATCCGGAGTCTTTTTGTGCCAGCTGCGCTCGACAGGTTTCAACGACTCCGACTGCTCCGACGTGGTTATGGGACTCCCTGCCACTGCGCCGAGCACTCGCCGACGCAGACCTAGGTGTAGCACTAACAATCATTCGGACGGCGGTAGGGTTAAGTCAGCTCGAACTCGCAACTCTGTTGGGATGGAGTCAATCGGCAGTTGCGCGTGCGGAATCAGGTCAACGTGGCAGCCTCTATGATCTGCGCCGGCTTTTTGAGGTAGTTGACGCCCTCGATATGCCTCGCGAGGTGCTCATGCCGCTCCTGCTGGGCGCCACTGATGAAGGGCAGATCGGGGGAGAGGAGGCGAACGAAATGAGTATGAACCGACGACAGTTTAGCGGTGGATTGGTCAGTCTCGGCGTCGTCGCGACTGGCCTGAGTCAGGTGCAGATTCCGACTAAAGTGGATTCGGCACATATACGCTATTTCAACGCATCAGTGGAGAAACTGTACGCGAAAGATCAGAGTGTAGGCGGCGGCGCGTTAGCTCGTGACGGCCTCCGCTTATATTATCGGGCGCGTAAAATGCTGGATGAAGCCGACTACAGCGAA
This sequence comes from Actinomycetota bacterium, assembly GCA_030854185.1. Classification (GTDB taxonomy): domain Bacteria; phylum Actinomycetota; class Actinomycetes; order Mycobacteriales; family Pseudonocardiaceae. Next base: position 24,289 of record JALYTS010000022.1, read on the forward strand.
GTAGTTGGCCGCCAGCTCATGAGTGCAGCTGGAGAACTGGCCGTGTGCGTAGGCTGGCTCGCCTATGATGCGAGCGATCAGACTCTGTCACGAGCCATTTATTCTCAAGCCCGTCTGCTGGCTGACCAGTCCGGAGATCACGGGCTTGCAATACGAGCCATGGAGAAAATGTCGCTCCAGTCAGTGAACCATAGCCACAAGAGCGGACTCTGCGGCAGTGCCCGCGAAGCCGTACGACTCAGCAGGCGTGCCACTGAGTTGGCACGCCACGATCCGTCTCCGCAACTTCACGCCCTGCTTGCGGCCCGTGAGGCAATCGCACTCGCGGCCGCCGGTGATGGCCAAGGGTTCAGCGTCGCCATCACGCGAGCATGGCGCGAAGTAGATCGTGGATTCGCCGACGGCGTACCAGCTTGGCTGCGGTTTGTCACTCGCTCCGAGATTACAGTACATGAAGCCAAGGGCCGTTCATACCTGGGAGACCATACCTCAGCCTCGGAGCTCTATCGGTCGAGTTTGGACGCGACATTGGGCAGCCGCAACGGGGCCAACTATCGCGCCCAACTAGCTGCCGCTTTGGTCGCCAGCGGTGATGTCTATGGCGCTGTGGTCGAGGGGATGGCCGTGCTTCCGACGCTAGACGCTGGCGGTATCGTTTCTCCTAGAACCCTCGCGGAACTTCAACCTGTCCGTCTAGCCGCGACGCAAGACCCGAGGGGCGAAGAATTCTGCGCTTATTACGACCGGATCGGCAGGCTCACAGAATGAACGAACAGGCCAACGACCCCTTGGAAGCGAACGAGGTTAACTTCCATCGCTTCGGCGTTGCCGAGGCTCGGGGGCTTCGAGACACAGTCGAAGCGGTATATACGCGCTCGTATGTCGCGGCGATCACGAGCGGCGATCCATTCGACAGCATCGAGGCGTTTATGCACCGGTTTGACTCCTACGCCTCTCAACCCAACTTTGATTTGGTCGTGGCTTATCGAGATGGTGAGGCCATAGGACAGACATGGGGGTGGCCGCTGACTGAGCGCACGCAGTGGTGGGCAGGGCTGCTTTCTGAGCCCGAGCCTGACTTCACTAACGAAGACGGCAATCGCACGTTCGCTCTTTCTGAGATTATGGTATCCCAGGAGTGGACAGGACGAGGCATTGCCCACGCATTACATGATGAGCTCTTGTTGGCCCGCACGGAATCACGCGCTACTCTACTAGTGGAGCCGGAAAATGCCACAGCTTATCGGGCATATCTACATTGGGGCTGGCGCAGAGTAGCGCAATCGCGACCGGGATGGGACAATGCACCGACATTCGATGTGCTTGTCTTGACGCTTGACAAAAAGAACAGATGAACAGCGAACGCGCGGGTACAGTAGCTGCGGCGCCTGGCGCGCATGCGCACCGGTCCGGTCGGGACTCCTCATCACCGACATCAGCAGGCACCGTACGCGTCACCGAGGACGCGCTGACGGTGCTGCACACCGTGGTCATCGAGTGGTCCAGCTGAATGAACCCGCTGATCGACTCGGGGCGTCGACATAGCCCCGCTGCTGTCTCACACTGACCGCATGCCGCGCACTGCGACCCTCTATGCCCGGTCGAACCGTCGCGAGAACCTCGACCGGCAGGTGCGGGAGCGGCCGTGCCGGCTTGACGCCGGTCCGCTGGCCGGCGTCGCCGGCTGGGTGGATCACTATCGCCGGTTCTGGGACGCCAGCTTCGACCGCCTGGACGAGCATCTGCGCGAGATCCAGCGAGGACCCGCTGGTTCGGCCCGCGCGGGCTGAGCACGCCGCGCTCCACCATCGACGTCGACCTGCGCCCGGGTGGGCGGTGGCGCGCCACCATGATCGTCGACGCAGACGGTACCGAGTACCCACCGGGGGCGTCCACCGCGAGGTCGTCGAGCCGGCGCGGCTGGTGTTCACCTGGGCCGAGCCGGGCGAGACGGACCCCAACCGGACAGCGCTGATCACCATCAGCCTGGCCGACCTCGGCGGCAAGACCGAGATGACATTCCACCAGGCCGGACCCGCCGACGCCAACTCCGAGGTCCGCGCCAGCATGCATGACGGCTGGTCGCAGACGCTGGTCGCTCGCACGGCGCTGCTGGCCAAGGAGAAGGCGGCCACCAGAGCCAAGGACGCCTTGAACGCCGAGCGTCGAGAGTTGCCGATGGTTCGCGTCGAGAAGGACTACGTCTTCGACTCGACCGAGGGCAAGCGCAGCCTGCTCGACCTGTTCGACGGCCGCCGCCAGCTGATCGTCTACCACGCGATGTGGCTGTTCGGCGACGACCAGCTCTGCCCGAGCTGCTCGCTACTGATCGACGGCCTGCCGCACCTGTCGCGCCTGCACGCACGCAACACCACGCTGACCGTGGTCTCTCGCGGTCCGCTGGAGAAGCTGCGCGAGTACTGGCAGCGGATGGGCTGGACGGTGCCGGTGGTGTCGTCGGCCGGCAGCGACTTCAACTGGGACTTCAACGTCACCGTCGACCCGTCGGTGCGGCCCGCCGAGTACTACTTCGCCCCGATGGACGGCGACTGGGCCGGCGAGCTGCCCGGCACCAGCGTCTTCCTGCGCGACGGTGACACCGTGTTCCACACCTACTCCAGCTACGCGCGCGGCGGCGACGTCCAGATCGGCGCCTACACCTACCTGGACCTGACCCCGCTGGGTCGGCAGGAGGACTGGGAGCAACCACCAGGGCGCAGCGACGGGCCGTTCATGTCCTGGGTCCGCCGCCACGACGAATACGACTTGCGCCCGCCCTCGGCGCACCGAGGGCGGGCGGCGCCTGCAGTCAGAGCCGGGTATCAGCGGGGCTGTCATGCGCGAGCGCGTCGGCGAGATCAGCCGGCACGTCGACCTCGCGCGGGGCAGTGCCCGGCTCGATGTCAACCTCGACCTGCTGACCGGCGGTGACTCCGGCCGCGGGCGGTTCTCCGCGCTGAGCGGCACGGAGAACCGCCCGCCCATCACGGCCACCGTCGTCCGGTAGGTGTGCCTTCCGATCGGGATACTCACTGCGGGTCGTTTGCCCGAGCCGAGCGCGCCGACGACGTCATCAGGGACCGGTCGAATGCAAGCTGCTCCTGCTCCGCCGGGCGTTCGACACGCTCGGCTGCGAGCGCGTCGAGCTGAGAACCGACGCCCGCAACGCCCGCTCGCGCGCGGCCATGGAGGCCCTTCCCGCCCAGTTCGAGGGCATCCATCGCCTGCACATCAAGATCCCCGAGGCTGGCGCGACACGGCCTGGTACAGCGTGATCGCGCCGGAGTGGCCGACCGTGCGCGCGGTCCTTCGACAGCGGCTGGCGCGCCATGGCATTGCGGCCTACTCCGACTGAGCACGGCCCTGGGAGTGAGGCGGTCAGATCAACCGTCAGGCTGGTCCACGTGTCGATCAGTCGCTGACGCGGTCGCGGCCGCCGGACTGCCGGCCGTCACAGCCGAATACCTCGGCGAGAGCAGCTCGGTACGGAGACCACGGATGTCTTCGACGACCGGCTACCCGCCGGACGCCTCGGCATGTCACCACAGACCGGGTGGAGCATGGTAGCCACGGTCACCGGACCGTATGGCATCTCGATGGGCAGCTACCAGGAGGTCACCAGGGCATAGAGGCATCGGGTCAGCCCGCGTCGCACCCACCATCGCTATCCCGTAACCCATCGGCGTTTCGGTCACCAGGGGCGACGGTTACGTGGTGCTGGCGCGCGGCCTTGGCTAGGGCGTCGTCGAACGTGGCCGGAGTGGAAGCATTGGTCAGAGCGGTGTCCAGCGCGCAGCAGTCGGGTAGTTTCAGTCCGGAGCTAGCCCGCAGATTCGCCAATCGGAGCGGCTCGCCGTCCTGCCGATCCGCGATGTGGATACCGATCGCTTCGAGGTCGGTGAGCATTTCCTGACCGCGACCGGCCTTCACCCCGCCGACGAGAACCTCGGCCAGGTTCAGCGAGTGGATGACGAATCCCTGTTCTGCCGATCCACGGAGATACTCGGTTGCCGCCTGGTGGTGTGGATCGCGCGGGTACAGGTGCGCGATCACCACGCCGGCATCCAGTGCGATCATTCGGGCCAGTCTTGACGCAACTCGGCAAGGTAGTCATCACTGAAGGCGTCGGCGTACTTACCGCTGCTCGCGTCGATGGCATCTTGTCGGTTGCGGATCGTCTCATTCTGCCCCTGCTCCAGGGCGATACGACCGGCATCGACCAGCCGCAGCAACAGCTTGGAGCGCGGCTCGCTCGGCCACCGCCGCGCAGCAAGATCCAACGCGTGCGCGACGTCGGGGGTCTCGGTGATCTGGTGGCGTGGCCGGGCAGTCGGCCAGCCTAGGTGTACCACCTTCAGATAAGTGGTACACCTGCTTGGTCCCACCGCCTCGCAGACCGTTTCACCATTGGGAGGACCGGACCTTCCGCTCACGGCGAGGAGCGGGCTGCGCGGGTGTCCAGCCAGGATGCGCGACGGGGACACCGTGCCGTCTCGCCGCGTCCAGCATCCGCTCGTCGTAGCTGATCATGGAACCGAGTGCTGGGCCAAGGCGCAACGCGGCGGCCAGGTGAAGCGCGTCCAGGCTGCGCAGGTCCGTCGGGTCCAGCTGGGCCGCGGTGTCAGCGAGGGACACGTCGAGCTCGACCACCGCCACCGCAGCGAGCAGATCGACCGCGAGGTGCACCGCGTCTGGGTCGGTACGCGCGACCGCGCGTACGACCTCTGTACGGGCGAGGACGCTGGAGATCAACACCGGTTCGGTCTGCGAGCCGAGCCACGCCTCGAGCTCCACGCTCTCCGGCTCCTCGACCACGAGCTTGACCAACGCTGACGAGTCACAGTAAAGGATCACGCTGGAGTTCACATCCGCTCGCCGCGCATCTCCTCGAGGTACTCGCTGGGCGGCCGCGCCCCCGCCGGAACGCTGACCCGCCTTGCGCCAGGTCGCCAGGACCGTTGCGCGGGCCGTAGCTGGCCAGCGGCGATCAGCTCGGCGACCGCCGCTCGTGACTCGGGCAACGGGACGAGCATCGCGATCGGTCGACCTCGGTCGGTGATCTCTATCTGCTCACCCGCGCGGGCCCGCTCCAGGTAGCCGCTGAGCCGGTCACGCAGCTCACGTATGCCGACGCGCTCTATCACGCTCCTAATGGTACACATATGTGGCGTCTCGTGTACCTGCGACTGAGTGGTCGGCACCGGAAGTCCGTCTGGGTTGGCGCCGACCGGACACCTCCAGCGCTACTTACCCAGCGATCGTGCACGTCGTGAACTCGACAGCACGCACATTTTGGTCGCGGAAAACGTCCGTGCTGTCGAGTTCACGACACCAGATCCACTCAACTGCGCCAGCAACGGGCATCCCGAAACTCTGACCCCGCGGGACGTCGCAGCGAGATCAGATGGCGCGGGGCGGCGCATGGGTGGGGCGCCAGTTGACGGCGAGGAGCCCGAGCAGCAGGTGGTCGGTCCACTCGCAGTTGACCCAGATTCTCGTCCGCTGGCGGCCTTCTTCGACGAAGCCCAGCCGGCGGAGCAGCCGTAGGGAGGACGTGTTGCGGGCATCGCATTGAGCGGAGATCCGTCGCAGGTTCCGCGTGGTGAACAGATGCTCCAGGACCTGTCCCACCGCCTCGGCGGCGTAGCCCCGGCCCTGACAAGCCTTGGCGAGCGTGAAACCGACCTCAGCCTGCGTCCGGTTGTGGTGCAGGCAGACCCCGACGTCGCCGACCAACACACCGTCCGACGAGCGTTCGACCGCGTACTGGAACCGCCCGGGGCCCGCGGGGTCACCTGCGGCGAACACCTCAGTCAACCTGGCTGCGGCCGCAAGCGTCACCGGGATATCCCAGGACTGGTACCGGGCCACATCGGGATCCGACCGGTACACCGCCAGGGCCCCGGCGTCGTCGCTACGGAAGCGACGCAGCACGAGTCGCCGGGTGACCAGCCGCACGCCAGCGGTCACAGTCACCTCTCCGAACTCGCCCCGGTCGAGCAGGCCGGGGTGTGTACGTGTTCGGGGAGGATACCGACGCTCACCAGGCGCGTCATCAATCTTGTCATCGTTCGGGTCTGGGCATCCGGGCGAACAGGCTCGGCGCGTCGCTGCCGGGGTGACGCAGCGCTGACCAGGATCGTCGACGAGATCCTCATCCCACTGTTGCGCCCCGAGACGGCATCAGCTTTGTCATCGCTCGGCCCTGGGCATCCGAGCGAGTAGATCGTCAGGCGGACTCGCGCAGGACTCGTCGGGCGATCTGCTCAACCTGTTCGACGGAGAGCACGGGCGCTGCGCCGCCGCGCAGGGCATCGCGCAGGAGCCGCCGAGCCAGTGCGGATGGCGGCACCTGCTCGGCGGCCGCGCGCTGCCTGAGCTGGAGGTCTAACTCCTTGGTGATGCGTAGCGAGAACGCCACATCCAACGCGGCGGCGTTCTCGGCCGCCTCGATCTCCGCGGCCTCGGCCTCCTCCTCGGCGTACTCCTCGCGCACCGCCCGCACCTCGCCCGCCACCGCGTCGTCGTCGCAGCGTTGGACCGCCGGGTCTTTGCCTTGCCCGTTCGTCATCAGCGGGCCTTCCCTTCGTAGTCACGCAGATCCACACCGCTGCTCTTCCACGCCGTGACCCCGGCGTGCGCCCCACCGGTGGCGATGACCGTGATCACAAAACCCGCGCTCGGCGAGTAGCCGGTGATTCGCACAGCACCGATCCGGCTCTTCGGATCAGGATCCAGCTCAATGCGGTGCGGATCTGTCGCGGCCTCCACCGTCCACGCCGGCTCGATGTTCACCGCGCCCAGGTAGCGGTCGCTGCGACGTCGGATGTACTCCGCGTCCGCGTCGCGCCACCACAGGTCATCCACTACCCGATTGTCGCACAACGTCTTACAACGCGGGAGTGATGGTGATCGGCGCCTGGATCGCCGGACTCGACGGGCAGCGGGCCGGGTGCATCTGCGTGGCCGCCGACAACATCACCGCGACGCTGCGCGTCCTTCTGGTCCAGCCCACCGCGCGCGGCACGGCATCGGAGCCCGGCTGGTGGACACCTGCCTCGACTTCGCTCGCGCGGCTGACTGCCAGAGCGTCACCTTGTGGACCAACGACGTGCTGGTTACGGCTCGGCGTCTCTACCCGGCGGCTGGGCTCGAGCTCGTTGAGTAGCAGCGCCACCACAGCTTCGGTCACGATCTGATGGGCCAGAACTGGGCGCTCAGTCTGTAGTGGTCCGGGGTTGGCGCAGCGCTCCGGCGGTGGCTCCGGGTCGTACATGGCGGCGTACCGCGTGTAGCGCGGAAAGTAGCGCAGTGAGCTGCTCGGGAGTCAGTGCCTGGGTGAACCATTCGTCGATCGAGTGAATGACGTCGGGTACGTGCTCGCTGAGTAGGTCGGTTCCCGGTGGCGTCAGCACGGCCACCGACCCGCGTCGATCGCCAGCGCAGGCTTCGCGGCGGACGCGGGCGCGGTGGGCCCGTTGATCCCCCGGCTGTGCGGTCTGGCCGGCCTCGCCCTCGTCGGGATGTGGCTGGTCGCGATCGCCACTCACCTGTTCGTGATCGGCGGTAGCCCGCTGCCAGCCGTGGTGTTGCTGGTGCAGGAACATCGCGCAGGCGCGGACTGTTGGTACGGAGCGTGAGCGAACTGACGATGTACACGACGGTGTGGTGCGGCTATTGCCGGCGGCTCAAGGCGCAGCTGGACCGTGCTGGCATCCCCTTCCGCGAAGTCGACATCGAGCACGACGAAGCGGCCGCGGCATTCGTGGCAGGCGCCAACGGAGGAAACCAAACCGTGCCGACCGTGCTGCTGCCGGATGGTTCGGTGCTGAGCAATCCCACCATCGACCAGATCACCGAGGCCACCGCCGCCTAGCTCACCGGGGATACAAGGCACCGGCCTGTCAGGCTGAGCCAGTGGTTACCCCGCCCGTGGCCGAGTTCCTAGCCCAACGGCCGCGATTGTTCGGCCTGGCGTACGCGGACCCGGCGGGAGGCCTACATCGGGCCCTGGCTTCCGGAGCCGGTACTCACCGCCGACGGCGCGCTCGGGCCGCTGGAGACCGTGGAGCAGCGCGATTCGGTGTCCCTCGCACTGCTGACGCTCATGGAGCGGCTCACCCCCGCCGAGCGGGCCGTTTTCGTCCTGCGGGAGGCGTTCGCCTACAGCCATCGGCAGATCGCCGAATTCGTGCACATCGCGGCCAACCCGGACAAGTTGAGCTATCTCGCGCGGCAGTTCGCGGCGTTGTCACATCTGGGGACGCCGCTCGGTTCTTAACCCGTGACACCGCGTGGAAGGAACCACTCATGGCGAACCTGATCCTGGTCACCGGCGGCACCGGCACGGTCGGCCGGGTCGTCGTCGCGCACCTGCTTGACGCCGGACGGCAGGTGCGGGTGCTCAGTCGCGGCCACCGCCGGACGGGACCCGCGCAGCACGTCACCGGCGACGTCCGCACCGGCGAAGGGCTCGCCGAGGCGGTCGCGGGCGTGGACACGATCGTGCACTGCGTCGACCCGGCGCACCGGGTGGTCCAGGCCGCGCTCCGGGCGGGCAGCCCGCATCTGGTCTACATCTCGATCGTCGGGGTCGATCGGGTGCCGTTGGGCTACTACCGGCGAAAACTCGCCGACGAGCGGCTGATCCGCGAATCCGGGCTGCCCGCGACGGTGCAGCGCAGCACCCAGTTCCACGACCTCATCGCGGCCATGTTGCGCCTGCTGGCCAAACCGCCCGTGATGATGGTGCCGGCCGGCTGGAGCTTCCAACCGGTCGACGTACGCGAAGTGGGCGCTGCGCTGTCCTCGCTCGCCCTCGGCGAACCCGGCGGGCGCGTTCCCGACCTCGCCGGCCCCGATGTGCGCACCGTCGAGGACCTGGCGGGCAGCTACCTCGCCGCGGTGGGAAAGCGCCGCCCGATCCTGGCTGTGCCGTTGCCGGGCCGCGTCTGCCGTGCCTACCGCGCCGGTGGGCACCTGGCGCCCGAGCGGGCAACCGGCACCATCGGATTCGAGCAGTACCTCGGTGAGCAACTGGCCGCGGGCACGTTGCCCTACGACGACGCCATCCGCGACTACACCGGGCGGCGCCCGAGTAAACGACGGTAACGGACTTCGTCGGCCAGCACTCCCCACACGTCTTCTTGGCGCCGGTGCCCGTCGGGGCGCCATCCATCGGCGCGGTAGAAACGCTGAGCTTGTTCATTGCCGGCGAGGACCCACACGACGGCCTCCGCAGATCCGGAAACAAGCCCCGGTAGGCCGCTTGCCACGAGCGCACGTGGACACCGGCCACCTCGGCGGCGTCCCGCGGCTGGGCATCACGCACGGTGGCCTCCGTCTACCCATCGGCCGAGGCCAGCTCGTCGGCCACGCGGCGGATCAGAGCCACGGCGTCGGCGCCGGTGGTAGCGGCCGCTCGCAGCACCTCGAAGGCGTCGATGACCGGGATGATCGCTTCGGCGTCGGTCAGTACCTGTTCCCCAGTCAGCGACTCGACGAACACCAACTCGCTGTCGAGCAGCCGGAACCCGGACAGGGGCGCTACCGGCATCGGTGAGCGCAGCGGGATCACGCCCAGCTCAACACCCGCACGATCGATCGCCTCGATGAGGTGGTCCAGCTGTTCCCTCTGTACATCCGCTCCATCGGGAGACGACCACAATGCGATCTCACCGATGACGAACTGAAAGCGTCGGCCGGGCTCGATGATGATCGCCTGCCGCTTGGTCCGGGCCGCGATGATCGCCTCGCACTGAGCATCGTCGGCACCTTTAGACCGCGCGCTACCGGGTAGGTCCAGAAGAGCGCGGGTGTAGGCCGGTATCTGCAGCAGACCAGGAATGAACGCCGGCTGATATTCGCCGATGCGCGTGGCCGCAGCCTCCATCGCTCCCAGGTGCGCCTGGCGGCGCGCTAGCGCGCCGCGGCGCAGCAAGTCAGCGGTGGGGATGTAGTCAATGTGCGCCGCCGACAGCATGTCCAGTAGCGCCTCGGTCTGCTCGGCGCAGGTGTAGGTCTGCGCAGCCCAGGTCCGGACGTCGTCCTCCGTGGGCAGCTGCACCCCCGTCTCCAGCCGCGAGACCTTCGGCTGCACCCATCCCGTCCGGCCAGCCATGTCCGTCTGGGCCAGCGAGGCCGCCTTGCGCAATCGCCTCAGCTGCGCAGCCAGCCGAGCGCGCCGCGGGTCTAGTTCCGCCATTGCACTACTGCGGCCAGCTCGGGCCGTTCGCTGACGTAATCCGCCCATGGCGCAGCGAGGCGCAAAGCGACGTCCCGAGCCAGGCAGGCAGCTACCGCGGCATCCGAGTCGGTGGCGTGCTCGATTCCGATCCATGTGCCGTCAGCGTCGTAGTGCATGGCGAAGAGCTCGGCATCGTCGAATAGCCAGAAGTCGTCCCGGGGAAGCCCCGATGGCCAGGAATCACCCTGCGCCAGCGCGATGATCCGCACGTCCTCGCCGGCCGCAACGCTGTAGGCGTAGCTCCATGCGATCTCGAAGCGCAGGTACTCGGTGAGTGGTTCGGTGACCACGTGGACGCGTTGCATGGTGCGACCGTCGGCAACAGCAGCGGTAACCAGTGTCATCCACTCTCGCTTACCCGGATGCGGTGGCGGGTCCTGCCCGGCCAGAAATGCCCGGATCGAGTCATCCTCGCCAGACGCGCCGTACCACTGCAGGGTCTCCAGGCGAAAGCAGGAGCGACGGAAGCGCCTAAACCACGCCGAGAACTCCGGGGCTCCCGGTGCGAGCATGCCTACCGAGCCCGCAGACGGTCCGCGGCGTCGAGAATCACCTGCGGAGCGATCCGCACGATCCGCTCCCCTGGCAGCAAATTCACTGCGGCGTCGTAGGCCCCGGGCGACGCTTCGCCGGCTTGTACGTAGGCCATCGCGTCGTCGCCGAGGTAGCAGCTCGGGCAGCCCTGGTCGCCACTGCTGGTGTCCTTCGCAAGCATCTCCAGCTTCACTTCGCGCCTCCTATACGTCAACTCAGCACGATCTAGCATGCCTGTTCCTCCCCGCTTTGTGAACATGTCCAGCACTTATACTTGATTAAGTCTTCTTAAACGTATAACGTTCTGGTGTGTCGGCACCCAAGGTCGTGCCTAGGGATGCCGAGGGAGTACCGGGAGGTCCCCGGTACAGCGCCGCTGGCCCGCCTTGCCTCACAGGCGCGGGCCAGCGGCCCAACCACACCCATGGAGGTCCCGGTGTCCGTTTCGCCTGCCCAATTCATGATCGATAACCCCACCTGCCCGCCTTGGTGCCAAGTCCACCATGAATGGGGCCCAGGCCATGTCTGGCATGGGTCCGCCCCCGCGGTACGCGATGTCCAGTCCTTCTGGTCAGTGTCGAACGAATGCAGCGGCGGACCTGGCATCGCGGGTCCAGGCATCGTAATCGTCGTCCTGGCCGCGCCGGGCCTGCCGGCGTCGGCCACTGTCTGGCTGTCTGCGTCCGACGCGATGGAGCTCGCCGTAGCGCTGGTCCGCCACGCACAGCAGGAGGTGTAGTGAGGGCGCGAATGGTCATCCAGGCGTCCTGCTCGGTGCACCGCGGTCCGGCGGGATTCTGCAATCTGGTGGTGCGCAAGTGCGACGGCGAGATCGAGTTGGACCCGCACGTCGATGGGAGCTGCAAGCTGACCTTGACCGAGGACGGGGCCTGCGCGCTGCGCGACGCGCTGACCGAATGGCTCGGATCGTAAGCGACCCGCGCATGGCGAGGAGCAAGTCGAAGATGACGCGCTCGGGCCCCCCTGTCGCGAGCTGCTTGGGGCAGGTACTGCTCGATCGCGTCGGCGTTCCATCACGCCCAGGCCTCACTGCTGGCGTCCACGCGTTCGCCGACCAACTGCGTGCCGCTGGGCATAGCGTCACCGTCCCCGATCTCTACGACGGAGCGACCTTCGACGCCCGCGACGACGGTGACGCCTACGCCCAGCAGGTCGGCTTCGACACCATCATCGAGCGTGGTCGCCTTGCCGCCGAGGGCTTGCCCGAGAAGATCATCTATGCCGGGTTCTCGCTAGGCGTGCTGCCCGCGCAGCTACTGGCTCAGACACGCATGGCCGCCGGGCGTCCCGCTCCAGATCCATGTGATGGACGCCGACGAATTGCTCGTCGCGGACGGCGATCTCGACGTCGCCCGCGATCTCGTCGAGACGATCGAGAGCGCGGCTCAAGCAACATGTGCTCAGCTTCCTCGACAGCATCGATTAGCCACCGCGCGGGCGCTACCCTTGATCTTGATATCGGCTCTGGTAGGGCACCGGAGCGGTCAGCGGAGCGCCGCGAGCACGGTATCGGTCCCCTTGCACCACAGCACATCGACTTCGCTGAACCCGGCGATGCGCAGGGCCGCCGGCCCCCTGGCACCTGCACTTCCACCTGCCGGAGGCCGGGCCGGTGGAGGGCTGGACCGCGGGCTGCGCGACCGGTCTCGCCCACGCGCTCGGCAGCGAGCACGCCGGTCGCCTCAGCACGTGCGCCGCTCCCGCCTGCGAGCGGGTCTTCGTCGACATCTCCCGCAACGGCTCGCGCCGCTTCTGCAACACCGCCTGCCAGAACAGGGTCAAGGTGGCGACGCACCGGGCCCGGAGCGGCCGGTAAGCCGACCGGGCTCTCCAGCAGATTCGTTCTTGATCCTGACGTAGCGTCAGGGCTTAGCGTCGGTCTCGTCAGCGACCCCGCTGGCGGAAGCGAAGGTGACGGAGAATATGGCGGAGCGTTCTGGTCAAGTCTGGAGGATCGGCCAGCTGGCGACGTCGACCGGTCTGACGGTTCGAGCGCTGCACCACTACGACCACCTGGGTCTGGTGCGGCCCTCGGGACGCACGGCCGCGGGACACCGGCTTTACGACGAGTCCGATGTCCAGCGGCTCTACCAGGTGCTGGCCCTACGGCAGCTTGGGTTGTCGTTGGGCTCGGCGGGCAAGGTCTTGGACGGCGCGTCATCGATCGAGGCGCTGCTCAGGCAGCACCGGGCCTATCTGGACCGTCAATCTGTACCGGATGCAGGCTGACAACGCCGAGCAGATCGAGCAGCGCGGCGGCCCGTCCCCGGCCCAGCTGGACTTCATCAAACGCACCAACGCTGCCAGCGCCTGACCATCCCCGACGGTGTTGGCGTCCGGAGCGGGCGCCAACACCGGGGTCTCGCCCGCCACCCCGCGTCGCATGGGCCGTGCGCAGCAGTCAGTTGGCCGCCTCGGCCTTGCGCGCCAGCAGAAGGCCCTCTGGGAACCTGCGGCGCGGTCCGGGCTGGACCCGGAGCTGAGCTACTTCGAAGAGCCCCTCGGCTCGCAGACCATCTGCGAGGGCATCGATGGACCAGCGGTAGGCCGGCGAGACCTGGTGATCGAAAGCCTCCCAGGTTTGCAGCGTGTCGTCGCCGCTCTGGAACGCCATCAGCAGGTATCCGCCGGGCGTCAGTACCCGCGCGAACTCGGCGAATGCCGCTGGCACATGCTCCGGTGGCGTATGGATGATCGAGTAGTGAGCCAGTACGCCTCCGAGCTCGTAATCCGCGACGTCGAGATCGAGGATCGAGCCGACGTCGAAGGCGAGGTCCGGGCGGTTGCGTCGGGCAAGTTCGATCATCGCTGGTGAGAGATCGATCCCGCGCGCGTGCAGGTGCAGCCGGTCCAGGAGGTCCGTCACGTGCCCTGGGCCACAACCGACGTCGGCGACCTTCATGTTGTCGCCGTGAGAACGCACGAGGTCGGCGAAGACGCCGATGAGGGCGCGACCGAACGGCTCGGCGTTGAGTGGATCCCGAACGAACTCGGCGTAGCGATCCGCCATCGAGTCGTAGTCACATCGGACGGTGTCAAGGTGCGTCGCGTCGGCCACCATCACACGGTATCCACCTCGGCGGAAACGTCCGTGCTGTCTAGTTCACGACACCAGATCCACTCGACGGCGCCAGCAACCCGGTACCCGGGCGCTGGCTGGGCACTCGACCTGCGGTCACCTCACCCCCGACGGACTTCCGGTGCCGACCGCTTACGCCGCAATGCTCACCGCGTGCCCGACCAGCGTCGGGTCTTGTGCGGCGGCCACCATCGCCGCGGCGAGGTCGGCCCGTGAGACGATCCGGGCACGCGGCAACGGGGCATCCATAGCGAGACGGTATTGCCCGGTTGCGGCGGTGTGGGTCAGGCGCGGTGGTCGGAACACCGTCCAGTCCCGATCGCTGGCCGCTACCAGCTCTTCCATCGCACGCATGTCCGCATATTGAGCACCGAAGAACCACCACAGCACCGGATTCACGAGGTAGCGCTCCAGTGCGCCGTGTTGGTCCTTCGGGCCCAGCGGTGCGGCGGTGATCCCGATGAAACGCTGCACACCCGCCTCGCGCATCGCGGCCAGCACCGCGGCGGTGCCCGCCGAGTAGACCGTCGTCGGTTCGCGCATGGCCCGGCTGCCCAGCGCGGAGAGCACGACCTCGGTCCCCGCGATGGCGGCTGGCAACGAGGCCGGTTGCAGGACATCACCGGCCACCACGCGCAGTCGCGGGTGTGACTCGCGCACTACCTCTGGACGCCGCGCCACCGCGGTCACCTCGTGGCCGGCGGCCAGCCCTCGCCGGAGGATCTGTTCACCGGTGGCGCCGGTCGCGCCCAACACCGTCATTTTCATCGCGCGCCGCAACCGGGCTAGCGGCGCAGCGCGTGGAGCTGCCAGACCGCGATCTTGACGCGTCCGTGCTCGTCGGTGCGCAGCGCGTCGAGGTCGACGTCTATCGGGCCGAGTCCGTTGGGGCCTCGCTGTTCGAGGACTTCCCGGGTGAACCTGGTCAGATAGTCGGTGAGCTCGATGCCGCGGATGTCCCAGTGGGTTCCCAGGTGGGTGTGCAGGTCGTCGTGCCCGACCTGGTTGGGCATCAGGACGCCGGGGGATGCGGTGTCAGCGAAGCAGAACAGGTTCAACTGCGCGCCGGGTTGGGTCACGCGGTGCAGCGCGGCGGCATAGTCGGCTCGCTCTTGGTCGCCGAGACAGTGGTAGAGCCCGCTGTCGAGCACAGTGCTGAAGCGTTGCTCGATGCCGGTCAACCGGGTGGCGTCGGCGAGCACGAACTCCACGTCGACTCCGCGAGCGTCGGCGCGCTCGCGGGCCTGTGCGATCGCGGCCGGCGCGGCATCGAAGCCGGTCACCCGGTAGCCACGGGTGGCCAGGAAGATCGCGTGCTCACCGAGCCCGCAACCGGCGTCGAGGACCTCGCCACGGAACCGCCCGCTGTGTTCCAGAGCGACGAGCGCCGGCTGTGGTTCGCCGAGGTCCCACGGTGGCCCGTCGGCCCCGAAGTCGACCCCGTCTATCGGCTGTTTCCCCTGGTAGAGGGCCTCGAAATCGAAGTCCCCAGGCGCGACGGCGGGGCCCCTCGAACGATCCTGCATCGCTATCCCCTCTCTCTCAGACCAGTAAATCAACGTCCGTTGAAAACGTATCCTCGCGCACAATACGATATGAATCGTACTCTAACGTGGCAATAAGAATCGCTTCGTATCAGCGACGGCGACGACGTGTTCGTGATGTACGAATACGAGTTACTCACTGGCGAACGGCATCGCAACGCCGAAGTGCTCACGGTCCGCGACAGTAAGGTCGTCTCAGCTGTTTAGCATGCGGTCGCGGAAGCATGTTGCAGACTGGCCTGATGAGTGCGCCCTATCCGGCCGTGGAGCCGTACGAATCCGGCATGTTGCAGGTCACCGACGGCCACACCTTGTACTGGGAGACTGTGGGTGACCCGGCTGGAACCCCGGCGGTCTTCCTGCACGGCGGCCCAGGAGGCGGGTGCCGTCCTGGGGCACGTCGTCACTTCGACCCGCGCGCGTACCGTGCGGTGCTGTTCGACCAGCGGGGGTGCGGTCGTAGCCACCCGCTGGCGTGTGCCCCTGGCGCTGACCTGTCCACGAACACGACGTCGCACCTGCTCGAGGACATCGAGCGGCTGCGCGAGCACCTCGGGATCGACCGATGGGTCGTCGTCGGCGGCTCCTGGGGCGTCACGCTCGGTCTGGTCTACGCCCAGCGGCACCCGCAACGAGTGATCGCGATGGTGCTCGCGGCGGTCACTTCGGGGACCATGCGGGAGACCGACTGGATCACCCGCGACATGGGACGCCTCTTTCCCCGCGAGTGGGAGCGATTCGCCTCCACCGTCCCCTCAGCGGAGCGCAACGGGGACCTGTCCGCCGCCTACGCGCGGATACTCGCCCATCCCGACCCTGACGTCTGTTTCCGCACGGCGCATGAATGGTGCGTGTGGGAAGACACGCACATGTCGCTGATGCCCGGGTGGGCGCCGAGGCTTCAGTGCGAAGACCCGGACTTCCAGTTGATCTTCGCGCGGCTGGTCACGCACTACTGGAGCAACGGCTGCTTCCTCGCCGAGGACCAGATCCTGAGTGATATGCACCGTGTTGCCGGCATCCCGGCCGACCTGATCCATGGCCGTTACGACGTCTCCGGACCTCTCGACACCGCATGGCACCTGCACCGATCGTGGCCAGACAGCCGGCTCGTCGTCCTCGATGACGCGGGCCACGGCGGAGGCAGCTTCACCAGCGAGATCGTCAGAGCCCTCGACTCCTTTCGCGCCCTGCGCTGACCACCCACTCGCGGCCGCGTTTCGGGGCGTGCGCGAGCCCTACAGACCGATCAGAGTTCGCGGTACAGGACGTGGAGGCCGACCCGGCCCAACTTCGGATGGTCGAAGGCGCCGGGAACCGTGCCGACGATGCTGAAGCCGAGCCGCCGGTAGACCTCAAGCGCCGCGTGGTTGGTCTCCACCACGGCGTTGAACTGCATCCCCGCATACCCGTGTCGCTGCGCCCAGTCCAGCGCAAACCGGCAGAGCGCCGTGCCCGCACCGCGACCCCGGTCGCGTGCGGCCACCATGAAACTGGCCGTCGACAGGTGTGACCCGCGTCCGGCCCGGTTCGCCCTCACGTGCGCGGTGCCGACGATCCGATCGCCGTCGACCGCCACCACGGTCACTCCGGGCGCAGGCACGACCCAGATGTCGTGCGCCTGCTCGGAGGTCATCGCCGGGTCGTACGGGAACGTGTCCTCGGCCCGGACGACCTCCTGGACGATCGGCCACACCTGCGGCCAGTCGGCCTCGACGAACTCCCGGACCTCAATGGCGGACACGCTATCGAACTCCGTCCTCAGCGGCTGGGTCCGGCGAGGTCATCGAGATAGTCGCCGAGCCCGAAGTCAAGAGCGTGGCGTGCCCGTCAAGCGGTTAACCCCCTCGCACTCAGTGCGCCGAGTTCGACAGGCTGCTCGGTGTCAACTCAGCGACTCTGACCCATCGTCACGGGGTGAGGTTCCTCAGCTGACCCGCGGGGGTCGAGTCGTGGCGAGCAGGAGAGGACCGGCGAGCCACTGACGTGCCTTCGCGTGGCTGTTCAGCCGAGTTATCATCAGCTCGGGGCGCTGCTTTCGCAACTCTGCTACCCGTAGCGCGCTCTTGTGATGTGTGGACCAAGCCCAGCGCACGATGTAATCACGGTCGGTGAAGAAGCTCCATAACGACGGTTCGACATTGCCGTTCCACAGCACCTCCCGCCGCAGCCGTCTGCGAAGCGTTCGACCAACAACCTGGCGCATGACGGTCGCTCTAGGCAGGTCGAGCCAAATCAACAGGTCGGCCCGCGCAGCGAGCAGGTTTCGGACGACGCTGTACTGCCACTCGGTGACCCACTCCGCTGTGGTGCTAAACGCCTCGACATCTGCCACGAATGACTCCCGCGGCGTCCAGCCAGGTCCGTGGAACAGCGCGTCGATTTCGATGTGCGGAATGGCCAAGACCTCAGCCAGTCCCCGAGCGAGCGTCGTCTTACCCGACCCCGATGTTCCAGCAACGAGCACCCGTCGAGGCCGATGGAGCAACGGGTCGTCGGCACTCAACAGCGGCACCGGCCTACGGTAGTCGGCGCTCAGCCCGGCCGGTGCGGCGTTGGCAGGCAGAGAGGGAAGTGCCGGTGCTGAGACCCGACCCGGTGCCCGGCGCTGTTGCTTCCCTCTCCAAAGGTCACCCCTGCGGATGACTACGAGTGCGGAGCTCCGCGTGGCGCAGTTCACCGGCGACGCGCTGGATCAGAGCGGCGGCGCTCGGGCCGAAGACTGCGGCCTCTCGGAGCAGGTTGAACGCCTTGACGTAGACGGCTACCTCGTCGGGCTCGGCGAGTTGCTGTTCGGCCGTCAAAGTCTCGATGTACACGATCTCGTCGTGCATGTAAAAGCTCGACACCGGCATCACCGGCATCAGCGGGAACGGCACGATCCCCAGCTCAACGGTCGGCAGGTCGATGACAGACACGAGCCGATCCAGTTGGCCGAGGAGGGTCCCGATGGTGCCGGGGGTGCTGCGCAAAGCAGACTCACCGAGGATCAGCTCGATTCGCCGGCCCGGCTGGTAAAGGATGTCCTGGCGCCTGACCCGTCCGGTCGCCATCGCATCGGCGTCGACGTCACCGGGGTCGATGAGGGTCGGTCGGCCCGGCCGCTCGAACAATTCCCGGGCATATGCGGCGGTTTGCACCAAGCCGGGAACCATGGCGGGCTGCCATTCCGCGATGTGCATGACCCGCGCTTCGGCTGCGGCTTGCGCATCCTGGACTTTGCTCAGTCCCCCCTCGATCCGGGACTCATCCCGATGCGTGACGTATTCGATCCGCGCGGCGGCGAGCAGCCTTAACAGCTCTGCAGCAACGGACTCGTTCGCACCACCGGCAGCTACCCAGGCGCTAATGTCGGCTTCGGTGGGCAACTGCTTGCCCGACTCCAGCTTCGAGACTCGCGGCTGCTGCCAGCCGATGATCCGGGCAAATTCGCTACCCGACGGAGCCACGCCTGCCCGGATGGCCTTAAGCCGCGCGGCCAGGCGAGCGCGGCGCGGGCTCACCACTGGACGCCCCTCTCACTCAGGACGTTCTGAGTTCCTCCTGGGCAACGATCCTGGCCAGAGGTGGGTGCGAGTCGATGTAGGCCCGCCATGGCATGGCCAGTTGTATCGCGGTTTCGCGCCAGTCGCGGGCCTGTTGGATGGCGGCCCTCTCGGTCACTTGCTCCGCTGCGATCCACGAGCCGTCCTGGTCGTAGCGCAGTGCGTAGAGCACACTGAAGTCGAACAACCAGAAGTCTGTCCGCTCGGGAAGCCCTGAAGGCCATGGATCTCCCGGCCGTACCAGGACGATCCCGATGTCCTCGCCGGCGGCCACATTCGGCTGGTAACCCCAGGTGAGCTCGAATTGCAGGTAGGTCGAGATCGGCTCGCTGACGACGTGGACCCGCTGCATGGTGCAGCCCGCTGCAGTGCGGTCGCCGACCAGAGCGACCCACTCGCGCTTGCCCGGGGTGATCAGGTGCGGCTCGCCGGCCTCGAACGCGGCAAGGGCCGGATCCTCCCCCGAGTTGCCATAGCACTGCAGCGTCTCTAGTCGGAAGATGTTGACCTCGGCGCGCTCGAAGTGCTCGTCGAACCCCGGCAGCTCGGCCGACGGCGCTGACATCAGCGGGCCAGGTACCGCTGGACGGCTTGAATGACGACCTCACGCTTGATCCGGACGACGCTCTCACCAGGGAGAACGTTTTCCACGTGTGAGCTGCCAACGGTCGGCCCGACCAAGACGAACTCGGTGCCATCGAGGTCATCGTGGACCGAGGGGCAGTTCTTCTCCGCGCTCTCCGCGTCCTTGGCAAGCATCTCCAGCCGCATGGCGATCCTCCTGTCAGGCGTGGATCTATGCGTCCACTATGACGACCATCGCATGTCATGTAGATTTATGCGAGATCAATTCTCCATACTCGCATGTTACGAGGGTAGCATGGGATGGATCCCCGGCTGGCGGGGACCGAACCAACCCAGTGGAGGCCACGGTGCGTCTCGTCTGCCAGAACGACGACCCGGAGGGGCAGGGTGTACGGCCGTCTAGCGGTAACCGTCGGATGATCCACGCCACGTGCCAGACCCATGGCGGCGCGAGGGGTTTCTGCAACCTCCTGATGACGAAAAACGCGAACACGATCAGCTTCGATTCGCACGTCACCGGCGCTTGCGTGATCGAACTCGACGAGGGCCGCTCGACCGTAGTCCGCGACGCAATCACCGAATGGCTAGGTGATTAATGGCCGTCCAGACGTGGGTCTGCGATCGAGTCGACACCCGCGCCGAGCAGAGTCGAGCCGGCGAGCGCGATCCGTCCGCCGGTGGGCCCTGCGTCGGTATGCGCAGGGACGCACTCATCCCGCGCCTGCGTGTGTGAATGCCTCAAGCGTGGGTTTGATCGCCGCAGGTACGCGAACCGCGCCGGCGAGCGCGTCCAGAGTCTTGAGGCCGTCACCGGAGTTGATTATCACCGTCTCTGCGGTGGGGTCGAGCTGCCCGGCGGCGAGCAGCTTGCGCAGCACGCCCAGTGTCACGCCCACCGAGGTCTCGCCGAAGATGCCCTCGGTGGCGGCGAGCAGCCGGATCGAGTCGACGATCTCGTCGTCGCTGACATCGGCAACCGCGCCGTCGGTGCGCCGCACGGCGTCGAGCACGTAAGGCCCGTCCGCCGGGTTCCCGATCGCGAGCGATTTGGCGATTGTCGCGGGCTTCACCGGGCGCACCACGTCGTGGCCCTTGGCGTAGGCGGCGGACACCGGCGAGCATCCGGTTGCCTGCGCTCCGTACATCTTCCATGCCGAGTGCTCGACCAGCCCGAGTGAAACCAGCTCGCTGAAGCCCTTGTCGATCTTGACCAGCTGGGCGCCGGACGCGATCGGGACCACGATCTGCTCGGGCAGCCGCCAGCCGAGTTGCTCGGCGATCTCGAAGGCGAGCGTCTTGGAACCCTCGGCGTAGTAGGGCCGCACGTTCACGTTCACAAACGCCCAATCGTCATGCTCGCCGGCCAACTCGGAGGCGAGCCGGTTGACGTCGTCATAGGTGCCGTCGACGGTGATGAAGGTGCCGCCGTACACCGCTGTCGCGATGATCTTCTGTGGCTCCAGGTTGGCGGGCACGAGTACGACCGAACGGATGCCGACGCGAGCGGCGGCCGCCGCGACGGCGTTGGCCAGGTTGCCGGTGGACGGGCAGGCAAGCACCGTGAAGCCCATTTCGGTTGCCGCCGCGAGGGCCACGGCAGTGACGCGGTCCTTGAACGAGTGGGTCGGGTTGCCGCTGTCGTCTTTGACCCACAGCCTGCGCATGCCCAGCGCATGAGCCAGTTTGTCCGCCCGAATCAGCTGGGTGTGTCCGGGCCTCGTACTCGGGCGCTGCGCGATGTCAGCTGGGACAGGCAGGAGGCTGGCGTAGCGCCAGATGTTCTGAGGTCCGGACTCGATCTCGGCCCTGGTCAAAGCCGGGTAGTCGTAGGCGACTTCCAGCGGCCCGAAACAGTCCTCGCACGCGTAGTGCGGCCCGAGATCGCTGGTCCTGCCGCACTCCCGGCAGGACAGGTGCGTCGCGTAACCGAACCGGGTCTTCTCGGATGGCGCGGATGTGCTCATTGCGGAGAGGCCTTTCTTCCCATCGTCCCCATGGCCACCGTGACCACGGGCGGACCTGGCACCAGGCGCGGACTGGTCGAGGCCGAAGGTGGTCTCAGGGGTGCGCTGGCGCAGACCGGGCCAGGCGACGGCGCAAGATTGCCTTTATGTCCGGCCACTCCGAGGCGATGACCGAGAACATCGCGGAGTCGCGGAGCAGGCCCTGCTCCCCGGGCGCGTGCGATGGCGACCAGTGGCGAAGGACGCCCTCGAAGTGCGCACCCAGGCCCTCGAGGGCGCGTCGGGAATGCTGGTTGCGGGCATCGGTCTTGAAGTCGACCCTGACCACGCCCAAGGTCTCGAACGCGCGCTCAAGGAGCAGAAGCTTCGCCTCCCCATTGATGCCCGTGCGCTGGGCCGAAGCGCCCAACCAGGTCCAGCCGATCTCGACGGCGCACAGCTGGCAACTGCCTGGCCAAAACCGGGGATCCCAATAGGCCGTGCACCCCACGGCCCGCCCATCGCTCAAGCGGATTTGGGCGAACGGTGCCAACTTGCCGGCCTCGGCCCGTGCGAAATGCGCGGCAAGGAAGCCCGTCACCTCCCACCCACGGGGCACACCGGTGAAACCGTACGTGCCGCGATCTTCCTCCGCCGCGACGGCCAGGTCCTCACCATGGTTGAGCGAGAGCGGCTCCAGCCGGACCAGGGCGCCGTGCAGGGTCGGGACGTCAGCCAGAACGTTCACGTGTGTTCCTCATCGATCCTGGCGTTGGCACCTTGCGGCGAGCGCAGGTTGCCGGACCGTCACCGGGCCAGGTCCCTCAGATCCTCTGGATGATTACAGGACACGGACCATAACCAACGCCCTCGCCCGGCGTCAACGAGTGGCCACGGTGGCCCGAGCTCCAGCCCGCGCCGCATCGGCGAACACTCGGCAACACCGATCTCTGCGCATCCGCTTGCCACGCCTTGCTACTGGGTGCATCTGGAAAGCGCTTCGACGATTCAGGCCCGGGCGGCTGGAACGCGACATGCGAGGAATTCGCAACGGGCGGCACTGTGGTGGCAAGCGCCGATTGAGATGATCAGGGCAGCACCCACAGTTTCGCGGATCTGCCCACAGCGAGACCGTGAACCCGAGAGCTGAGAGGAGCACACTCATGTCCGATCTCTGGTACCTCGTCGTCGTCGCTGCACTCGGCGCCGGAACCTTCCTCGGGCTCTGGCTCAGCGAATTCGTACTCCGGCGGGAATGGAACCGGCTGGCTCAGGCCCGGAGGAGTGTCAACGCCGGGCACGTCGAACTTGACCGCAGGTGGGAGGAGTGGCGTCAGCTCCAGGACGCAATCCACAGGTCGCGTGACCCGCGTGAATGACATCAGACGCGCCGTCCCCGCAGGCGTATCCGGAAGTGTGCGCCCTCTGCCGCATCGCCGTCGTCTACCAACTCTATGGTTCCGTCGAAGGTGCGCAGGGCGTCCTTGGCGCACAACAACCCGGCCCCGTGGTCCGCTCCCTTGGACGACGTGACGACAGTCGGCGACCAGAGTGTCCGGCGCACCTCCGGCGACACTCCCGGTCCGGTGTCCGTGACGTCGACGTGGGCCCACGTTTGGCCGTCATCCTCGAGCAGGATCGCGGCGAGCCCAAGGGCCCCGCCACCATCACTGGCGGCCATTGCATCGACGGCGTTCTGGATGACGTTGTCCAACGCCTCGAAAAGGTACAGTTCGCTGTGCCAGACCTCGATATCCGTCGGTATATCGAGGTTCACATCAATGTACGGAGGACGTGTGTAACGAAGCGGGCCCACAATGGAGCCGACCGTCGAGGCTAGACTCAGCCAGCGAGCTGAATCCGCGCTCTCCCTGATCCTTTTGAGTCGTGTTGTCATCTTGTCACACGACGACCTGATGCGAAAAACGGACGGATGGGTCTCGACGTCAGCCGCCAAGTCCAATGACTCTAGCCACTCACTCAGCTGCCGCACAGACCCAGCCAGGGCAGTAAGCTCGTTCCCGAGAGAGTGGGCCAGAAACCGGCTGGTCATCTCGGCATGAGTTTGCCGAATCCTGGCCGCCTGCTTTTCGCGCCAGCGAAGCAGATCGCCGCGGTCGGCAAACACCGCCATCCCGTCGCTGAACTCTGCATGGTCTACCATCCTCGTGGAGAGGTCGATTCCAACTTCGGTCAAGAGATTGCGTTTCAGCCCCGGGTCCCAGCAGCGAAAGCAGCTGGCCAGGACTGTCTTCGATCTCCTCGCGGCGGTGCGGTCCTCCACCACGAACTGCCATGCGGTGCGACCCAGGTCCGCGAGCAGATTATGGTGGTCCTGAATGGCCATCGGGCGGTCCACCGGGTTGACGAGTAACTCCAGGTAGTTCTTCCCCAGGGCGTAGCTGGCGGAGAATCCGTATATCTCTTCGGCACCCTCACTCCAGTACCTGATCTCGAACCCGTGATCGGCGTCATCTGCCGCCCACAACGACAGGTTCGCCTGCTTAACCAACCCGTCGAGCACTGAGTTGAGGCGGGAACCGTCGAGGTCGGTCGCCGGTTCGTTCGATTCGTTCGGTTCGGAAGGCATTGGTCAACCTGCTTAATAGAGGTATTCGTCTACGTCGGCTCGATCCTGCGGAATCCCGGAGATGAAGAAGTTCATCGGCACACTGATTCTGTACTTCGACGAGAACTCCGTTACCTGGTGGGCGTAGCGTTGAGCCCGGAAGAACACCAGTGTACCGCTGACTGGGTGAATCATCAATTCGTGGTCGGCCGCCTCCGCCGTCACGCGCTCGCCGGTGTCCGGTCGAAAGACAAGGGCGCCCCCATCCATGCTGTCATGTGAGGTGACGAAGAGCACCGCGGTGAGCGGATTGCTATCTACGTGCCATTCATAACGGGAACCTGAATACTGCAGGTTGATGTTGACGCCAGCCCTTGACTCCGTGCTGCAGGAAACATCACCGTAATTCTCTCTCGCCAGGTGAAGAATCTCGTGCTGATAGAGGTCGAGCAACCAAGGGACCTGCTCAGCGACATCCTTTCCATCCACCAAGCTAAATACCGGCGGCGCCCAAGTTCCTGACGACCTCGGTTCACGCGAAGTCAACGAACTTCCGTCGAGTCGCCGCTCCACGCCGGAAGACATGCAGCATGTCGCGATCGCATCCTGCCACCCCGGCGGGCACAAACCGGTGAGGTCGAACGACTTAAGGCTCAATTCCACAAAGGCGCTCCCGGCAACCTCGTGCAGTGCTGAAACGTTCAACTAACACCTCTCCTTGTTCGCTGGAACACGGCTGAAATAGTATGCGAGACTTGGGGTACAAGCTTGGCCGCCACTTCACCGATACGCCAGAAGCACTGTTTCTCCAATCGACCGGAAAATGTGTTTATGGCAGAGCCGGACACGAACTCCAGCCCCGCCCCGCGGCCGATCTTTCGAAGGCTCCTCATCGTGTAGACTCGAGCCGGCACAGACTGCGCGGAGCTGTCCCCACGGGAACGGTAGTCCAACACTCCACGGCGCTGACCTAGGGCTCGTGGTCGTGATAGCGCCGACACATATGCGTACCCGCCCGGCTTGAGAACTCGGGCGACTTGGGCCATGAGCCCTCGAAGGTCGGGGGTGTAGGAGGCGGTTGTGAAGAGCAGCGTCACGACATCGACAGCGGCACTCTGAAAGCCTAGATTATTCATGTCCCCCTGCACTCGGAGGCCATCCACAGTACACAGATGGAGCATCTCCTCGCTGATGTCCACGCCGATATAACGCAGCTCGGGATTCACCTCACGGGCGAGCTTGTAGCCAAGCCCGGTACCGCAACCGACGTCCAGGACAATTGGCTTCCTAACCTCCGCAAGAAAAGATAGGCTCCGCGCGACTGCCTCGTTCTCCAGCTGGCTCCACGATCCCCCGTACAGGGCGTCATATTCGCTGGAAATCTGGTTCCAGTAACGTCGATGATGGCTTGACCACATTCGTTCAGGAACCGGAAGGGCGACTTTTTTCGTAGTGTTCGAACCGAGCAAGAAAAGCCCGGATCCTCTGATCAAGCTCAGCATCGTCGATGCTCCCCAGTTCGGCTTCAAAGGTCTCACAGGACTCGTGGAATGCTTCGAGGTCCGCCAGAGTTCGTTCGGCGGCGACCATTGCGGCCTCGTTGTGTTGAAGGCGATATTTTCGCCGATGCGCGGTCAGTCGCCCACCGATCGCGCGACCGATTGCGGCGGTATCGGCGTTGAACTGCGCGATACGACGTAATCGACGGTCATTGATCATCCGCTCGACTGCGATGAGAAGGTGCGGTATGGCTTTCTCCTCGGGTGCCTTGAACACGATCTCGGACAGTCCATATTCAGCTTTGAACTTCTCCACAGAGCCTTGGATGGTTGACGAAGTTATGAGCAGTCTCGGCACCTCGGCGTGGTCGCTGCTCATCCGCTCAAGGACCGTGAGGCCGGAGTAGTCGAGTTTCTCATTGTCCAAGTGGAGATCAATCACCGCTCCGTCGATCTGCCCTTGGTGTTCCCTGAGGAACTCGAGTGAGTCTCGCATGGACGACACGATGTGAACCCGGTAGTCGCTGAGCATGTCAGCGATGAGACTTGCCACGCTGGAATTGTCCTCAATGACAAGAAGGGTCTTTCTTGTAGCTTCCTGGCCGAGCCCGACGTTCGTCGTGTGCATCACTTCGGCGCGGAACGTGTTGAGGTTCGTCAGCCCGTCACGCTCGGCGCGCGGCAGCGTCTGGATGTGCCGGTCCAGTTCGCCGGCTGCGGCGAAAAGCTGCCGCCACTCCGATTGCGGTATGGATGGGTAGAGTTCCCGTGGGTCTGCCTGCCAGAGGCCCAATAGGTGTTCGATTTCCACCGCACTGAGCGCCTCGACGTTGCGCGTCGCCATGACGAAGGACGTAGCGTCAACTTCCCACCAGGGCAGGTCGAGATGATAGGTGTCCTGCATCGACCGGTGCGGGATTGGGAGTCTTCTCGCGCCGAGCGACGCCTTTCCACGGATACGGGAGATGGCACGTTGTAAATCGTTGTCGGGCGCCGATGGGAACTCGAAACCCGCAACCTTGAGCAGGCTTGCCCGGCAGGGCTTCCGCGTGTTGAGCGCTAACACGACGAGGATGGGTTGTTCGCATGAGCGATCAAAGTGGTCATCGAGCGCGATACCGTCTGGGTCCATACGCTGAACCTCGCCAAGAATACGCACGCGGTACCGCCGAGCTAGCAGCGGCGGCGGCGGTACCGGCGTATCCTGGGTCATTGCGTGAGACTCCCGGGTCGATCAGTTGGAACGATCACGTAAGGTTAGCGCTCAGTACTTGCCCCGCCTTGCCGATCCTTGCAGTGTGGTGCCAGATCTACACTCAATGGGTGGAGACCGCTGCTCGCGCGGCTTGCCGGCGCTTGCACCGGACTTGCTTCAGCATTGGTCAGGCCGAGCTGAGGCGCTCGCTGTGCGGCGCCTCGCTTTCCTTACACAGCGTCAGACATCGAGGTTGTCCCGGCTCCTGGGGATTTTCAGGTGGCGGTCCCCCACCTACTGTGCGGTGGGTACCGCGCTAGGCCTACCGGCTCCCGCGGCCGGCATCGTCAAGGCGCGGCGCATCTCCACCGCCCAGACATGAGGTCAGGACAGTGGCCTCGCTTCGAAGCTGTTCGGCATGTGCACGGTGACCTGCACGCTCGTAGTCGCAGGCGACCGTGTGCCGCTCGGCCACCTCCGCTCGGACAAGCTCTTCCATCTCCGCCGCGCTGAGGCTGCGCCGTTCGACCTCAGCGGCGCGAAGGCCACTCACTGTCCCCGCGAGCCTGGGGTGCCCGACGCTGGACTGCGGTGCCAGGTCGGCATCGACGGCCTCGGCGTTATCCAGCGCCCCCAACGCAGATCGAAGCGCCGCAACGGCCACGGCGTCCCGTGCCTTCATCGCTTCAGGAAGCGCGGCGCGCAGGCGATCCCGCACGGTCCCCGCGCCGTCATCCCTCGTTGCCGCCCGCTTGACGTCCACGCGACGACCCTACTTTCGATCCAGCATGAGGGAAACAGAATTGTGGTCGGCACCGGTGCAGTCGAGTGGATCTGGTGTCGTGAACTCGACAGCACGGACGTGTCCAGCGACCAAGAATGTC
>JALYTS010000179.1 GCA_030854185.1 Actinomycetota bacterium
AGCAACCCCGCGCGGGTCAGTTGGTCGACCAGGGTGGCGCACATGTCGTCGGTGGTGGTGCGGTGGGTGGTCACGGTGTCGTCTCCCCAGTGAGGGCGTCGGCGATGGCCGAGGCGATGGCGTCGCGTAGCGGGTGATCCCAGGCCCATTGCCCCGCCGGGTTGACTTCGAGATGCCACCACACCCCGGCGTGATCAACGGAGAAGTCGCAGGCGGCGAAGCGCAAGCCCAGGCGGTCCAGCAATTCCAGCAGCCCGACGCGCACCTGCTCGGGCACGGTGACGACCTGCCACTGGTTCGCGGCGTGATCGACCCGCCAATCCAGCGGGGCCACCCCGTCCGCACCGCGCGGCGCCACGGCGAAAACGTGCCCGTCCACGCAGGTCACCCGCGCGTCGAACGCCTTGTCAATCTGCGTTTGCAGCATTACTGGCGCCGCGCGGATGGTGTCGCTGCGGCACTGCTGAGCGTCAACCGGGGTGGCGTACACCAGGTGGGCCTTGCCACCGAGGCGCACCGGTTCGGCCCGGAACGACTTGTACAACACCGGGGCCGCGTCGCTGGCGAAACCGGCGGCCGAGTCGGGATCGTTGGTGATGACCGTTCGGGGCACCCGCAGCCCGGCGGCGGCCGCCTCGACAAGCTGCCACGGTTTGTGCTCGGCGGCATGCACGGCGGGTGGCCAATTGACCCACAACCCGCGCGGCAGGGCGACCAGCAGCCCCCGCAGTCCCCACCGCGCCTCCGCCTCGATCCACGCCCCGATCTGCGGGTCTGTGCCCGGCGGTGCGGTCGGTGCAGAGGGCCGCCGGTAGTAGACGCCCACCGTGTCCTCCAGCCGCGCGCACCGGCTCCCGGCCCGCAGTTCACCGACCCAACGCGTGCCGACCAATTCAGCGGCCACCACCACTTCACTCAAGTCGAAGCGGATCACCGGGATGGCCCGGCGGTTCAGCTCCTCGACCACCACATCGGCGGTCGGGTCCATCCGCCGGGTCAATACCAGCACCGAGCCACCCACCACGTCAGTCCTCGGTGTAGTCCTCGTCAGTTTCCCGGCCGCCCTTGCCATCGGTGTTGCTGTCCGTGTTCGTCTTACCGGTCGAGTGTTTGCACCACGGCACCACGATGCCGGTGTCACCATCACGCACCAGCATGATCTGCCGCTGCGAGTCATAAACCAAGGCGCCCAGATCCACCTCATCCACCGCGACCGGCTCCCGAGCGGCCACCACCAGCCCAAACGGAATGCACGCGCTAACGGTCATGCGGACCCCTCTCCTCCTCACCGGCTCCTCACCGATGCCCCGGGAGCGACCCCGGGGCATCGGTGAGGAGGTAACGCCAGGCTAACGCCCATCATCGATGACGCCGATTCCGTCTGGCGATGATGGGTCCGGCCGGGTCGCGCCGGGGAGCGCGCTTACGGGGGTTGGGTTCAACCGCACAGCGGCGACCCGGGCCGGGTATTCAATTGGTTGGTACCGGCCCGGGCGCCAGGAGTTGGCTCTGCTGACGGCCGGGCCGGGGCGTTAGGGCGGTCCGGTGTCCCTGGTGGTGTGCGCGCAGGCTTGGCATAAGGTTCCGCACGGCGCCGCACGCAGCGGGGTAACGGCCCTCAACCGGTGGCCGCATTCAGCGGTGAGTACACCGGTCGAGTCTTGGCGGCTTGCGTTGATGGCGTGGTCGCGCCAGTCGAACGCGCTCAAACCCCACCGGATCATCCGAGCCACTGTCCGATGGCATCGAACACTTCGGCGGCGGCCTTCTCATCGAGAACAATCACGCATTGACCGGTGGCGTGCGGATTCATTTCTATTTCACCATCACGTTTGGTGAGAATCAGATTCGTGAAACCGCGCGGACCGCCGTGCGTCGAACAATGGCACATCACGACCCGCCGATTCGGATCACGCTTCCCGGGCTGGTTTGTGCTCACCGTGCACCCCGGCCCCGCTGCACTGGGATCGGTGTGCACAACCGGCAGTAGCGGGCCTCCCGCGCGACCATCGCCGCCGGTAGCACATCCTCACCGCACAGTGCGGTGTAGCGGCCCCGGGGCAACCCGTCAGCCGCCGCGTCGGGCGTCAACCGGTGCGCGGTGCCGGCGATGTCCACCATCTCGATCGTGCGTCGGGCCGGTGTGTGCCGGTTCTGCGACTGCTTGCTGTGCCTGCCCATGCGACTCCCTAGGTCGTAGGCGCCGCCCAGGCCCCGGTGAATTCGGGCAGCGGGCCGGAGCGGCTAGCGACGTCGCGCCCTGCTCGGCAACCGGGGCGATGATTCCGGCGCAGCGGTTCTATCCGATCCGCTTACACTACGAACAGGACGTACATCACTAGACGCACTATAGAAGTGGAACGTTCCTGTTGTCTAGTCCGTCGTGTGATCTGCTGTTGAGGCTGTGCCAGTGGAGTGACACACTGTGGGCGTGTCCATCTCGCCTACCGTCTACCGGTTGCAGCTAGGCCGTGAGCTGCGACGACTGCGCGAAGCAGCCGGGCGTAGCCGCGAGGATGCGGCAGCCGAGTTGGAATGCGGCGTCTCGAAGGTCAGCAAGATCGAAACCGGCAAGGCAACCCTGCGACCGGCCGAAGTGAAGGCACTACTCGACCTCTATCACGTCACTGACCGTGACGCCGTGCTAGGGCTGGCGGGGTATGCCCGGCGCCGGTCGACGGTCCGGGTACCGGACTGGGCTAAGACCTTCGTCGGCATGGAGGCAGACGCAGCGGAGATCCGGACCTACCAGACCGAGCTGGTACCCGGCCTGCTGCAAACCGAGGACTACGCGCGCGTAGTCACCCAAGCTGCCGACCCCACCCGGGACCCCCGGGAGGTAGAACGGCTGGTCGCGTCACGGATCGAACGGCAACAACGCTTGCACTCCCCTGGAGCGCCGCTGATCTGGGCAATCCTCGACGAAGCCGTCATCCGTCGACAGGTCGGTGATAAGGAAACCATCGGTCGACAGCTTCTGCACCTGGTCGAGCTGAACAGCGATCCGAACATCACGATCCAGGTACTACCGTTCACCGCTGGTGCGCACCCCGCGATGGGGTCGAGCTTCGTGCACCTGCGGTTGGGTGACCCGCCAGACGGAGAGATCATCTACCTAGAGGACATGGTCAGCGCCGATTACCTGGGTCGCCCAGCACAGATAGCGAGCTACATTACGGCGTTCGGCATGCTGGCACAGATGGCGCTCAACCCCACGCAATCATCCCTTTTGATCAAGAGTGCAGCACTAAGTGAGTGAGTGATGAGCACACATGGCAACCCCAGCAACCTGACCGGCGCCCAGTGGCGCAAGTCCAGCTACAGCAACGGCAACGGCGGTGACTGCATCGAGGTCGCCGATCTCACCGGCGGGCACCGTGGCGTCCGGGACTCCAAAGACCCCACCGGCCCGACCCTGACCTTCACCGCGAATGTGTGGTCCGCGTTCACAGCTGGCGTCCGTGCCGGGGAGTTCGACTAACTGACCGAGGAGCGACACCCCGGAAAACCGGCGACCCCGCCGATGCCGGGGCTTCGCGTCATCGACCAGGACGTAACCTCCCATCGCCTCGCGAAACGCCCCAACGACCGTGACTAACGCTGTCGTCAAGCTGGACGAGAAGCCGTTGTGGGGGTCACGTACGGTGATAATCCGGGCGGGGAGGCGATGGGGGAGGCGCCGGGGATGACGGGGAGTTCTCCCCACTGCCTCCCCGGGCCTGCCTCCCCCACCTGATCAGGCCGTACCCTCGGCGGGGACCCTCGTGACCATCCCGTGGCAGGCTCTCTAATACCCGGAATCTGGGGGTTGCGACGCTGAGCGGCCGCCTCCCTCCCCAACCCGGCTACTACCCCGTTCGACTACTTAAAGTCACAAGGGCGGTAGGAGTGCTGTGGCAGATAGCGATCTGGTGGTCCGATCATCCCGGGGTGGCGTGTGGCATGCGGTGATCTTGTGATCGTGGTCCTTCGTGCGTGTAGCTCCGAGGAAGACGCCCACTGTCGGGCCGGGAAACGGGGTGCCCGGCGTCCGAGCTAGTGGGGGTCTACCCCCCGCTACCGAGCTGGTCAGGGCCCGTTACCCGAGGGGTCTACCGGGGTAGCGGCCCCCGCTACCCGCCGGGCGCCGACAGGGACAGGTAGAGGGGGTGCCGCGCGGTGCGCTGTTGCCGCTCCATAGCTGACCTTCCGTCGCTTGTTGTGGGATGAGGACGCTGGTGACCTCGTGCGAGCAAGACCAGGCATCAAATTTCGTAACCATCTGCCCACTAGCTCGTTATTGCACCTTGCCTGTTCAATGCTTGTGACGCGAAGGAGGTTGCCTCTGCCAACCCGGCCATAACCAGCCCGCCCAACGCCCCGGCTGGAGGTGAGCACGACAACACCCCGGTGAGCACCGCCCGCCGGGATGATCGCGCTTATCACCTGGCGCGGGTGTGTGACCGCTTTCCCCGCACGATCAGTACCCAGGGCGCGCAGCGGCTCGCGCGGCTGTTGCGCCCAGCGTCGCACGAGTCACCGTAACGGAGGTTTCGGCCCTGTTTTGTGACGGGTGTGACGGGTTACGCGCTAACCCGTCACACCCGTCACACATGGAGTTTCAGCAGCTCAGAGCCCCTATTGACCCGTCACAACACGGCGGTACCCGTCACAGTGGTGTGACGGGTACCGCCGTGTTGTGACGGTGCTGTGACGGGTTGACCACCGGATTGTGACGGGTATCGGCGGGTGGATCAGAGGGGGTTGGGTTCGATCTCGATCCGGCTGTAGTCGAAGGTGCCGGACTTGCCCCGGTGTTCGTCGATGATCACGGCGGCGAACAGGAACCGCAGCACCGCATTAAGCCGCTGCAGATCCCCCTCGGCGGCCAACCGGTCCCAACTGGCCCGCGCGTCGGGGCCGACCAGACCGGCCAGGACCTCGACGGTGGGCCGCACGATGGTCTTGCGGTGCAGTGTGGTGATCCGGTCCTCGACGGTTCTGCGCATCGCCCGGTACTCCCGGGTAGACAGCTCCCGGCTGGTCCACATGTCCTTCAGCTCGGCCAGTTCCCGCTCATCAGCGGCGATCGCGGCCTCATCCTGCGCAGACAGCGCCGTCGCGACGGTCGGGGCGCCAGTCACATCAAGGTGGGTCAGCAACTGAACGGCCGCGTCGGTGACGAACCCCTCGAGCATCAGGGCATGAATGCGCCGCGTACACCGCGTCGGGCCCAGCTCGTTGCGCCGAGTACACAAATACGACGGGGCCCTACCCCGGGATCCGGACATGTGCGTACCGCACTTCTTACACACCACCAACCCGCGCAACACATAAAACCGCGACGACCGATACACGTACGCCGACGCCCGGTAAGCAGACCGGTCCTGCACCTCCGCCCAGGTGCCCCGGTCGATGATCGCGGGCCAGTCCCCCTCCCCGAACTCCTCGCCCCGAAACACCCGGATTCCGGTCACATGCCGCGATCGCAACATCCGGCGCACCGACCCGGGGTGCCACAAACCGCCACCCGCGGCGGGCGCTCCCCGCGCGTTCAACGCCTCCGCGATCTCCCGCGGGGTGGCACCGTCGAGATACCGAGCGAACATCTCCCGAAGGACCAGGGCCTCCGCCTCAATCACCGTCTGTGCGTCGGCGGCGTACCCGTAGGGGCGGCGTGCGCTGGTATGTGGGCGCCCGTCTCGTGCCCGGTCCTCCAATGCATCTCGCAACCGCCGTGACGTGTCATCTGAGGACCGGCACGCGTGCGCCACCTCGATCCGCAGAAAAAACCGATCATCCGGATCCGACAGATCCCGACGATTCGCCTGCCCATGCAACGTGATGTCCTGCTCATCCGACAGCGTCAGGAGTTCCTCCAGATCGCGGGGTTGGCGCATCAACCGATCCGGGTGATACACAATCACATGCTCTACCCCACCGGCCCGGATCGCGGCCAGCAACGCATCCCACCCCGGACGCCTCCGGCGCCGCTGCCACGCCGAACGGTTGTTGTCCACAAACACACACCCCGGCGCGATCACCAAACCCAGCCGATCGGCCACCTCGCGGCACAACCGCTCTTGGCGATCCACCCCCGTCTGATCCTCATCCCGAGCACT
This sequence comes from Actinomycetota bacterium, assembly GCA_030854185.1. Lineage (GTDB taxonomy): Bacteria > Actinomycetota > Actinomycetes > Mycobacteriales > Pseudonocardiaceae. Next base: position 6,102 of record JALYTS010000179.1, read on the forward strand.
CGACACCCGGCAATACACCGCCGCCGGTTGACCCACCCACCCCGACACCCCACCACTCCCACC
>JALYTS010000180.1 GCA_030854185.1 Actinomycetota bacterium
TCGTCGTTGAAGGACTGCGCGAAGCCCGGGTCCTCGACCAAGAGCCGACGTTGGATCTGGTCCAATGTCTCGCGTTCGCGGTCACTGAGCACGACACACCTCCTGGAGGTGCCTGGCGCGGCCTCGACACCGCACCCATCCGATATATGCATCGTAGCACGATATACTGTGTCGTACGATGAACTCGACGGTCGCACCTGGAGAGGTGGTGTTGCGATGACGACAGACCACGAAGGCCTGGGATCAGAAGCCCTCACGAAGCAGGATTTCGAGGCGTTGGCCCGGTTCCGCTTCGGGATCCGCCGCTACCTGCGCTTCAGCGAAGAAGCGGTGCGTCGAGACGGCCTGACCCCGCAGCAATATCAGCTGCTGCTGGCGCTCAAGGGCTTCCCCGGCCGGGAATGGGCAACAGTGCGGGAGTTGGCCGACCGGCTCCAACTGCGCCACCACAGCGTGGTCGAACTGGTCAATCGGGCACAGGGACAAGGGCTGGTGCAGCGGGCACCGCATCCCAGCGACGGGCGAGCGGTGCGAGTGCTGCTGACACCGGAAGGCAGCCGGGTCATGGCACGCCTCAGCGCGCTGCACCGCGACCAGTTGGGGCGGATGGACGCCGTGCTCACCCTTCCGACCTGGGACAGCATGCCGCAGGACGGGCACGCGACCCCTCCATGACGCCGGTCGTCGACACGTCGGCACGCCGAGCACTAAGTACGCTGGCCCAGCCCACTGCGGCCGTCATGGCCCCCCGTTACCCCCCCGCCGGGAAACCGGCGCACGTGATCTCCTGGCCTCGGCCAGCGACGCCGCGGATGGCGGCTCGCCCGAGCCCAGTGGTCGAGCGGGTCGCGGCGGCGTTCGCCCCGGTCGTGTGCGCCGCCAGCTGGGATCCGGGTGCTATCACCACCATCGAGGCTAACTAGGCCCGACGATCCACGCCCCGAACGCGCAACGCGGAGACGAAGCCGAGCCTGTGCACGCTCCGGGTGCGCGGCGGATTGTCCGGGTCGGAGAAGAGCCGGTAGCCGTGCTCCGCGAGCAGTTCGCGGGCCAGCGACTCCGGGGCCGGTTCGGTGATGGGCACTCCCGAACTGATCCACATCACCGTCGGGCCAGGTCGGGTGGTGAGATCGTGCTCGCGTAGCAGCAAGGCCCAGGTGCTGCCGACCGAGCAGCACCAGGACGCGGTCAGGACCGCAACCGGCTGCGCCGCGTTGGCTGGCGACCGGGTGCGGGGGGTTCGGGAGGCTTGGGTCTCGGAGGGCGCAAAGCTGGCAGCGACATCGCTGGACCCAGGCGCTAATCCAGATCGCGGTGGCGATTTCGCAGCACCGCTGGGCCGATTCACGAACCTAGTCATTGCCTGATTCCTTTTCTTCGCGTTACGACGTCAATCGGCGAGATGACGCCGTAGGCGTCTGCGGCGAACGATGGGAGCCGCTTCCTGCTGCAACTCATTCGTTAGCGACCGCTGTTGCTATTGGGGTTGCGGGAGACGTGTCGGTCCTTGACCCGGCGAACGGCTTGCCGCGACATGGACCGCTTCATCGACTCGGGCAGCGCGACGTCCTTGATCTCGACGCGGTCGATCTGCACGCCCCAGTCCAGAGCAGGATTGTCGATCATCAGTTCCAGGCCCTGGTCAAGCCTTTCCCGGTTGGAAAGCAGGTCGTCCAACTCGCTCTTGCCGATGATCGAACGCAGTGAGGCCTGCGCCACCTGACCGATGGCGGAACAGTAATTCTGCACGTCGACGACCACCTTCACCGGATCGTGACCCGCGAACGCTCGTCCCGAGCAACAGCAGGCCCAAGGCCACAATCCCGACCAGAACATAGATGCTGCTCATCTCACCCTCCGTAATCCCGTCCTCGGTTTCCGTCCGATCCGAATCCCTTGCCGGTCGACCGGCCCGCCCGCCCACCATCTCAATGATCGTCTTTGTTTCCGGGTGCGCCGGCCATGAACTGGCGTTCGACCTCAGATCACTGAGCGCGCCGCACCTCCTTCAGGGGTAATTCTCGGCTCAGCCCACAAGCCATTAATATCGTAACACGATATTTTTTGATCCGCTCGCTCGGCCGCCGGGGGGCCTACGGGATCACCTCACCTGCGGGCGCTAAGCCAGGAGCCTGGGATGGTCATTCGCGCAAGGGCTTAGCACCGACCCCTGGCATCCCCGTAGCCGCCACTCCGATGGCCGCGATGATGCCGATAACCCCCATGATCGTCATCATCGCGGTGATCCCTGCGGCCCTCATTATCCCGGTAACCCCTACGGTCACCGTTGTCGCCGCGGCCATGGTTCCGACCAATACCGCCAAATTCGAAAACTTCCGTGATCCTCATATCGTCCGCTTCCTCTCTTCCATCTTCCTAGGCCTTGAACCGACTCGGCGGTTCGGAGGCACATGATGTCGAACCGGCGCCGTTGCGAGCGCGCTGATCTCCCTCAGCCTCCTGACCACCGGACCTGCTTCTAAGACCATGTCATGTTGACTTTAGAACTTCTCAGCCATTTAGTCAATAGCAATTAATTTTAGAACGGTCCTGCGAGCCAGCTTTCGGCCGTCGCCACTCGACGAGCCGACCCGCCCGCCAGCTGTAGGACTTCGTGGTTCGCCGGAGGCCGACTTCTGCCGCTGACTGTTGATCACCTGGGCCGACATCGTGACCACCCCGGACTCTCGACCCTGACCTCTCGACGCTGAACCGAAGCTCCGTACATCGGCAACGATGCCTCGATCCCTCCCCGCGTGGCAGGAGCGTCACCGGCCAACAACGACGCCACCACCCTGCCGGACCCCGGCAACGGCAGGCGCGAAGTGCGTCAGCGAGCGCCGCCGGTGAGGTCGTGCTGGGGCCACCCGAGCAGCCTGGCGCCGAGCACCGCCGCGTGGATGGTGAACCGTTGCGCGGCATCGGTGGGGTCGTAGCCGGTCAGGGTGGTGATCCGGTCGAGCCGGTAGGTGACCGCGCGGACCGACAGGTGCAGCCGGCGCGCGGTGTCGGTGACCACGCAGCCGGCGGCGAAGTAGGCGTCGAGGGTGGCCAGCAGCGGTTCGGCACCGCCGCGCGCCGTGGTCAGCGAGCCGACCACGGTCTGGACCAGGTCGGTGATCGCAGGTTGATCACGGAGCAGCACCCGATAGATCAACAGTTGCTCGGCGGGGATGACCGGGGTGTCCAGACCCAGCCGGAGAGCCATCGCGAGGCTTTCGCGGGCCTCCTCGTAGGAGCGGGCGATCCCGTAGGAGCCCGGGTAGGGCCGGCCGATCGTGATCCGCCACGGGCGACCCCGGGGGGAGCGGCTGAGCTCGATGTGCAGGAGATCGCCGAGGGTCCTGGCACCGCGTGCCGGCTGGCCGGCGGCCGGCTGGCCGGCGGCCGGCTGACCGATCTCGGCGGGCGCCACCACGACGATGCAGCCGTCCTTGGTCGCGACCAGCACGTCACGGTCACCGAGCCACTGCACAGCCGCCCGTTCCAGCGAACCGATGGCGGTCTCGGCCTGCGCCAGCCGGCCGGTGGGCGCCGCCAGCGCGACCTGATGCGGCTGCCCCATGTCCAGACCGAACGGTTCCGCCCGCTCCACCAGGCCACCCACGTCGGCATCGCCGCGCAACAGGTCCTCGATCAACTCCCGGCGCAGCGTCTCCTCGTGCCGCATCATCTCCCGGCGGGCCGCGGTGTAACCCTCGGCCAGGCTCCCGACGGCGCGGTCGACCACCCGCAGCACCGCCTCGGCTGACGCTCGAACCGTCTCGCTGTCCTGGGAACGGACCACCGTCGGGAGCTCCCGCCACAACCGCCACGCCGCGGACAGGTACAGCTGCACCGCGTTGCCCGCCGGCACACCCAGCTCCGCAGCCCGGCGGCCCAGCAAACCCACCGCATCGAGCTCCCCGGGTTGCGGTTTGCGCCCGGTCGTGGCGGCCTCCGCGAGCAGCGACAGGTAGTCACCCAAGAGCTCCACCGGGACACCGCCGGCCTCGCGGCTCGCGTCGCGTGCCACGTCGACCAACCACGCCTCTTCCGCCCCTCGCATCCCCTGTTGGGCATGCCCGCGCCGATCGCTTCCCTGCGCCATGTCCACCACTCCAGTCCTCACAACTACGTCACTCCGGCCCGAGGAGCGGGGTCAGCAACTTGCCGACGTTCGGCAGCCTCACGTGGCCGAACTTGGTGAGCCGCTACCCCTGACCAGATTGCCAGACCTGGGCAAGCTGGGTGCAGAGGCCCGACATGGACCCTCCGAATCCGAGCGAACCCCCAAAGGAGAAGCAATGGGTGGACAGGACCGGGCGCGGAGGCAGGACACCCCCGCCCAGCGGGACGCGTCGATCTGCCTGACCGCGGCACTGCGACTGCGAAGCCACCCTGGGTCCATGAGAGAGGTCGACCGGCGGGTGTCCTCGGCCACCAGCCAGCTCATGGAAGCGTTGGCCCGCGCGCTGGGCCGTGACGCCGACGCAGTCCCCGCACCGGTGCGACGAGCGGCGCTACGCCTAGCCCGCGAGCTCCAGACCATCCCACCGCAGCCCACGGCAGGACCCACAGACTATTCCCGCCCGCGGCGCGACTCGAGCGGCGCGGGGGCGCACTCGCCGCGGGACGTTCCCTTCACCGCGTCGATCAGACTCGGCCGGATGGGATAACAGGCGCACTGGCGACTTGATCGACCACCAATTGGCCGAAATAGGCAGGACTGCCGAAAAGGAGTCCCCCCGACTCACGGAATGTAGCCATTACCAGCCACCCGGGACCGGCCTGGTTAGCAGTACCCGGATCAAACAGTGCGCCTTGCCACATGGAGACACGATGACTGTGCTGTGGGAGCGGGAACGAGTCCGATCTCGTATCGGGAAGCGTAGCGACCAACTTGAGGAGTACTCGCCAAACCTGCGTGAGGCGCTTGAGCGCGAACGTGAGTTCCGTGTGGAGCAGCTCACCGAAATCGCCGCTGACGCCCGCCGCGATACGCCGTGCGGGCAGTCCCCTGACGCCGACGCGGAGGCCGCCGTTCGCGCGGTGACAGACGTGATCGCCGCCGGGGCCCGGCAGGCGTTGGCCGACATCGAGCGGGCACTCACAGCGATGCGCACCGGGCACTACGGCCGCTGCCAGACCTGCGCGGGCACGGTTCCGCTCGCGGTCCTGCAGGCGGTTCCACAGACAACGTCGTGCTTGCAATGCCAACGAGCACCTGACAATGCCGATGAGGCGCCGGTGTATCAGAACAAGCCACCGGCGGGGCGGTGGGCCAGGACCTGAACCAGAAAGCGATCGCGGTGACCGGCTCGACAGCACTCATCCAGCCACCGCCTCGGCGGGAAGCCGCGTCAATGTGATACGTCGACCAATATGATCATCAAGGGATTAGTGATCATGAAGTGGGAAGGTACCGCTAGCGAGCAATGGGTGACCCACCAAGAGCGTCCAGGGCGATCGCCGCGTGCGCGTAGGCGCCGCCGGCGCGCATCTCCGCAGCGACCCAGATCGCTTCCATGATCTGCTCGTCGGTCGCACCGGCCCGGTGCGCCAGCTTCGTGTGCCCGCGGATGCAGTATGGGCACTGGGTGGTGTGCGCGACTGCGACTGCGACCGCGATCAACTGCTTGGTCACCTCCAGCAGCGCCCCATCGGCGAAGACTGCGCGGCTGAACGCTGTGAACGCATCGTGAATCTCCGGCGCAAGCTCCTTGCGCCGGGCGCTCATCGTTGAGGTCGCCTGCGGATAGAGCTCATGGTCCATGTGCCCATACTCGTTCACGACGGTTGTCCAACCCGGGGCAGGTCGCCGCGGGCATCATCAGACGTCGGGAAGGCTGGGGTAGCGCACGGGTGGTGGTCGCTCGGGAAGCGATCCGTTGGCTCAGCGATGCTCATCAGGCTGGTCCTTCGTCGGGACTCTGGGAGGAGGACTTGGGGGCGGTGACGTAACCCCAAGCCCTCCGGAGGTCTGCGTTCCCGGTGGGGGCAGGGAACGCAGACCGGTCACGGCGCGATCACGCCGTTCTAGGACGTGCGCCACTTGGGCGCATAGCGGGAGGCCAGCCGGGCCAGCGCGACTGCGGCAACGAGCAACCCGAAATCACGCAGCGCAATGTCGAAGAAACCCGGGAAGGTCAGCAGATCGACGATGATCCCGGCCAACCAGGC
>JALYTS010000079.1 GCA_030854185.1 Actinomycetota bacterium
GGCAGGGCCAGCGCCACGATCTGCTCAGGCCCGACCCCGCGGGTGATCAGGGTGTGGGCGAGCCGGTTCGCGCGGGTGTTGAGCTGGCGGTAGGTCAAGGTGGTGTCGTCGGAGACCACCGCGACCGCGTCAGGGGTATCTGCGGCCTGGTTTTGGAACAACACCGGTAGACACGCCGGTGAGACCTCGACAGCGGTGTCGTTGTAGTCCACCAACAACCGGGTGCGCTCGTCGGGAGACAACATGTCGATACGGCTGATCGGGCGGTCAGGGTCGGTGACCGCGATGGTTTCCAACAGATCCAGGAATCGTTGCTGATGGGCAGTCAGATCCTCCGCGTTGCAGACTTCCGGGTGCGCCTGAAAGTCGACCTGTAACCTCGAACCGTCTCTTCTGTCCCAGACAGCGATTGACAGGTCGCTGACCAACGCGACCGAAAGATTGTGCGTGGTGGACCGATGCCCGGCGAAGCGCAGGTCGTAGTCGAAAGACATGATATTGATCACCGGCGCGAACGGTGTTCCACTGCTACCGGATAGACCAAGATCCCGGTGGAGATCCTCGCCGCGATAACGTTGATGCTCTACCGCCTCGCGGACGTTCTGCGTTACCCGTCCTATGAGTTCAGCCGGGCTCATGTCCGGGCATACCGACAACCGCAGTGGCACGATATTTGACACCATGCCTGGTACACGTTTGAGCACAGGATCCTGACGGGCCGTGACCGGTAAACCGACCACCACATCCTTCGCGCCAGTCAGACGGTGCACATACACCGCCGCCGCGGCGATCACCAGTCGGGACCATCGCACCCCGGCCCGCAGCGCCGCTACCTGCACTTTCTCTGTCGCGGATCCCGACAAGCCGGCCGTCCGATGAACAACACTCTTCGCAGGCCCCGATGACCGGCCAACGAGCCTGGTCGGCTCTGGTCGGTCGGCGAAACGCTTTATCCAATACTCCTGATCCTGACCGAACCGTTCCGACGCGCGATAGGCTACGTCACTGTCCAGCAGCTGGCGCAGTGACCCCCACCCATTGTGGGTGCACTCCTGTCCCTCTGCGGACGCCGTATACATTTCAGCGAGCCGGCGCGCAACGAGGGCGAAACCGAACCTATCCATTACGATGTGATGATAACTCTGATACCACACGAACAGGTCAGACCTCAACTCGATCAAAGCGTAACTGAACAGTGCGCCACGAGTGAGATCCATCGGCCGGGCCATATCGGCGGTCATCCATGCTTGCGCAACCGTATGCGGGTCGGGTTCTTTGCTGACATCAACGACCGGCATCAGCCAGCCCGATGACGGCTGGACAACTTGGCGTGGGCCGTCGTTGCCCTCGACGAACCGAACATGCAGTGAGTCGACCTCACTGACAACCCGCCGCAGCGCCGTCTCGAACACTAACGGGGAAACCGGCCCGTGTATCTCTGTGTACTCACCAATCTTGTAGACCCGGTTCCCCATGTTCAGTCGTTGTTCAGCAAACCAGATCTCACGCTGAGCAGCAGACAACGGCAGAACGATACCATCACAATCAGACAACGTTATCTCCCACTCACTGATCAGTCACTAGTGGTATTCCTTGGAGTCCTGCTGCCCGATCGATCCGCTCTGCACCCACGGCCCTGGCCGCATCATCCGGTCGTGCCCATCGCGACAGCGACGGCCACCCAGTCACCACCCCTCCGCATGTCCGGTCCATCCGGTAAAGTAATCCCACCCAGCATAGCCACCAGCGTCCCCTAAATGCATAATTTAGAGGCCTGCTAAAACTATTTCGAATCCCCGTTGCCCCTCAGTGAAATAAAGATATGAATCTCCTCGAAGTAGCTTAATTCACCCATTTTCACGATACCATTGACCGCCGGAATTATCCATCACCCACCGGGTGCCCCTCTTATGCTTCGCGGACGCGGTGCGTAACGATGTTCCACCCGTATGGTCCCACCGTGCCTCTGTCAGCTGTGGTCTGATTTGTGTACTGCAAGCTGCTGCACGCCCATCGGGCGATTCGGAGGTTGGGTGGGTGGGAGCTGGCGCGGTAAGCATTCAGCTCCTTCACCTCACGGAAGCTGAGCGGAACCGGTGGTAGAGCCCCACGCAGTGGCTGATGACCTCCGCCGGGTACCCGAACCCCCAGGACCTCGGCAAAGTCAGAGCTCAGCTGGGGTGAGCCGAGGTGATGGTGCGCGACCGTGGCCGACGTCTGCAACCACCCGGCCCACCCCTACGCCGGAGCGGTGCTGCGGGCCATCCCCGACCCAACCTTCGACGACAGTCACACCGGCGCCGTCCGTACCACGCGCGGTACGGACGGCGCCGCCCTCCGCGATCAACCCGCCGTCCGGGTGCCGCTTCCGCACCCGCTGCCCACGCACGCAACCGCTCTGCGCCGACATCGAACCCCCCGCGTACCGAGAACCCACCTCCAACCAGCCACTATGACGACGGCAGCCCAATACTGACCACCGCGCGGCGACTGAAAATCTGCCAGCCTCTGGCTCGAACCGAGCTGGGGAGGAAGCGGGCGTTGAGTGTGGAGGACTGGGCTGCGGGTAGGAGAGTTAACTCGTCGCTGGGGCCGGCCTGCAGATCCGCACCGGGTCTCGATGACCAACTCTTCAGCGACCTCACCGCTGGACCTTCGATCTACCCACACCATGACCTCGTCGCATAACTTCCACAGTTGTCCGCTCTCCTCCTTGTCGAGATACGGTCGAGGTTGGGAACCGACGGTAGTGGGTGACCGCGACCCGGAACGCCGACAATCAGGACAGGTGGTCATGACACGTACGCGAGCGATCAGCCGCGCCGCCCGCCATTTCGACTCAGGGGACTACTTGGCGGACCTCCGCCGCCGCATCAGGTACCGCACCGAGAGCCAGGAACCGGACGCGCTCGGCGTCCTGCACGATTACCTTGAGCAGGAGATCGCACCGGCTGTCCGACGACTCGGCTGCGAGTGGCGAATCGTGGACAACCCGGCAGAGGGCGCCGGACCCGTACTCATTGCTCATCGACACGAGAGCGACTCGGCGACTACCGTGCTGACCTACGGGCACGGCGATGTCGTCTCGGGCCAGGAGCGGTTCTGGCGCGCTGGCTTATCGCCATGGGACATCGTCATCGAGGGTGATCACTGGTACGGCCGCGGCACCGCGGACAACAAGGGGCAGCACAGCATTAACCTAGCGGCGCTGGAACAGGTCCTAGATGAGCGGGGCGGCCGCCTCGGCTTCAACTTGAAGGTTCTGGTGGAGACTGGTGAGGAAATTGGGTCCCCTGGGCTCCAAGAACTGTGCGCCCGCCATCGCGAAGAGCTCGCCGCCGATGTCCTGATCGCCTCCGACGGCCCTCGGGTGGCGGCGGCACGGCCGACGGTCTTCCTGGGCTCGCGTGGCGCTGTCGACTTCACGTTGAGCCTCCGCCGGGCCGACGGCACGCACCACTCCGGCAACTGGGGCGGGCTCCTACGCAACTCTGCGACGGTTGTGCTGAACGCTGTCGCGAGCATCGTTAACGGGCAGGGGCGGATACTCCTAGACCGGCTGCGGCCGCCTGCAGTTCCGGATCCGGTCAGGCAGGCGCTGGCCGACATCGAAGTCGGCGGCAGTCCCGGCGACCCCGCCATCGATGAGGGCTGGGGCGAACCGGGACTGACCGCCGCGGAGCGGCTGATGGGCTGGAACACCGTCGAGGTGCTTGCCGCCGCCGCAGGGACGCCGGACCGGCCGGTTAACGCCATCCCTGGGTCGGCGTGGGCGAAATGCCAGCTCAGATTTGTCGTTGGCACCGATTATGGTGACCTGGAGACAACGCTGCGGGAGCATCTCGACTCCCAGGGACTCGGGATGGTCGAGGTCCGGGTGGGCAGCGCGGTCCCGGCGACTCGGACCGATCCAAAGAACAGGTGGGTCTCGCGGGTCGTCCAGTCTTTAGCCGAAACGACCGGCAAGCGCCCGGCCCTGTTGCCCAACCTGGGTGGCACACTGCCCAACGACGCGTTCGCCACGGCGCTTGGAATGCCCACGGTGTGGGTTCCACACTCCTATCCGGCCTGCGCCCAGCACGCTCCCGACGAGCACCTGCTTGCGCCGGTTGCGCGGGAAGGCCTCCAGATGATGGCAGGCCTATTCTGGGACTTCGGTCTCGAAACCAATGTGGAACGGTGATTGCGTCAGCCCCCGTGATTCTACCACCAGCTCAGCTGAGCGGGGCAAGGCCAACGCCATTTGCCTAACGCTATCTCGTGGACGTCGACGCTTCTCGCCTCGTCGCGAATTGTTCGGCCTGAATTGAGCACGAGACTAACAGCTTGGTCCTGATATTCCTTGGTGAAGTGTCGGCGGGTCGCCAAGACGGTTCCCTCCGCTCTCAGTGGCGGGCCAGACCGACTGCCTACAAGATCGGGAACGGGTCCAGTTGGTCACCACCGGTCCGGGGGTTGAAGATGCTCCGTGCAGCCGTTGCGCTTGGGATTTATGGTTGGCCTCGTTTAGCTATTGCGTCGTGGTTGGCCGGTGTGGATGTGACGGTAGATCATCGTTGAGCTGACGGCCCAGGATTGGGCGATTCCAGCCCATGGTAGCGGCGTGAGTCATACATCTGTTGGGCCTTGTCAACCAGCTCGGGGGTCACCTTCGGTTTGCGACGCTCGGAGAGGCCGTGCGGTCGGGCCGCGGCTAGCCCGACTTGCGCGCGCTGTTGAGCCACCGTGACCTGATCCCGTTCGGCGCGGGTCGCCGCCCGCGTTGGTGGCGCCAGCGAGTGCGCCGCGCATGGGCTTGACCAGCCGCTCGGCCTCGGTCTTAGCGGCGTCGGCCCTAATGTGTGGGACTGACCTCGGCTTGGGCGTCGCTGGCCTGCTCGATCTGCTGGCGCAGTTCGGCGGCGCGTTCAGCGAAGGACGCGGTCCCGGTCGGCGATCGCCTGCCGGATGGCCGCATCGGCGGTTCCCTGCGCGTCGGCGACCACCTCGCAGCCGCGGCGCGGACTTCCTCCAACTCGGCGCGAGTGGTACGTACAGCGATCTGGGCCTGTCCGGCGGAGGTTCGGCAGGCCGCCAGCTGCTCGGCCGTCTGAATCCCGACGCGATCCAGCTCAACGGGAAGGTGCTCGCTGATCAGACAGGTCCATGACCTGTGTAACCTAGCGCGGGCCTGGGTGGGGCTGAAGGAAGACTGAGGCGCTGGTGGAGTGGATCGGGTCAGAATTGACCCGATCGAGCAAGAGTACCGGCGTTACCTCGGTTCTGCGTCGTGACGGAGGGTGTTGCAGCGCTCAACCAGTGCGCCTAGTGGTCGCAGACGACACCGCTAGTCCCTGGCCACCAGGCCCACCGCGCGACGCCTCCGCTAATGATCACTGGCCGGCTTGACCAACGCCTCAGCAGGCTCGGGGAGGCATACTCGGCCGTCACCGATCAACTTCCTGACGCGTTCTAAAACAACACACCTGAGATTTGATGCCTTGGTATCGATATAACTAAAAGTAGCAGTCATTCACCCAGTGCCGGTTCGTGGTTTCACGCAGTGGAGTGGTCGCACTCCGAGCTACTACGGAGAGTAACAGGTGCAGGTCTCTCAGACGATCATGGTGTCGCTCTTGCCTTCCCTCTCAAGCCCTTGATTTCTGAGAGCCGTCGGACTACGGTTAGAGATAACCGAAGGGTTATTCTCACTCGCAGGTTCGTCGCTCTATACCCGGACACAGTAACGGCAAGGGGATTTGAGGATGGCTGTATTTGCCCCATACTTGATCGGTGTCGTGACTGCCCCGTTGGTGGCGAAGATCGTTAAGCCAGTGTTACGGGGTACAGTTAAGGCGTCGGTGGGACTTGCTTTGGAAGTCAAGAAGGCGGCTGCGGAAGCGGGTCAGGAGTTTCACACTCTCGCCACCGAGGTAAGCGCCGATAAAGCCGCCGAGGCGGCTATGAGCGCCGACGTGGCTAAGGCCGGGGCATCTCGGGTTGCCGACGTGGCTAACGCCGGGGCGTCTCAGGCTGCTGGTGTGGCTGCTCAGGCCGGGACATCTCGGGCTGCTGGTGTAGCGGGCCGACCCGTGTGACGTGGGGCGCCTCGGCGACACGGTGCTCCCAAGCACCCTCGACGTCACCGATAATCGTAAGGCGGCCGTCGCCCGCGCGCACGAGCACTTCGGCTGGCTCGACGTCGTAGTGAACAACGCCGGCTGCGGCTGGCAAACTGGGCCAGCTGTGAGGCCGCGCACAGCACAGTTCTCCCTGGGTCGAGCACCGCCAGTCGGTTGGACGAGGCCGCCGGATTAACCGCGGCCACCCGACATACGGCACCGCGGACCCGACGATCTGCCCCAACCATGCCCATGTGTGATCCGACAGCTCTACGCCGTGTTTCGCCGGGCCGCACCAACACGCCGAGATTGTGCAGTCTTGGCGGTCCCGTCTGCGGGCATCGTGGCCACGTCGGCGCTTACCTCAGCGAGGAGATCCTGAAATTCCTCACCCGCCTCGGCGGCTAGCTTCTTCGCCTGCAAAACGAGTGCCACGGTCGCTTTGAGAGTGCTCCGCAATAGCGGCTTAGCTACTGTCCCCACCAACGGAGCGGTCACGAGACCAATCAAATAAGGGGTCACAAGGTGTCGAGCCATCATCACATACGTCTCCATATCGGTGCATTAGCGACCTGGCGTTTTGGCCAGCGCGGATCGTAGCACGACTGCTCCCATGGATCACGGTCGAGGGCCTGCGGCGGCGTCATGACGCCCTAGCGTCCGATGATTACGACGTTAGGTAGCCCGTTGGGCAGCATCCTAGCGGGTGTATTCAGCTCGTTTTCCCATGGGAGACGTAGTTGAACGTGAGAACGGCGGCGATCCCGATTGTCTGTGTCTTGAGATTGATCAGTTCATAGCTATCGATCTGGATTTACTGCGCAGCCTCGTAGTCAGTCGGCGGGGCAATCGAAGCCCGGAGCCACAAAGGTCCGCGATGGTTGGGTATCTACCTTCACCATGCCGCCATGGGTGCCCTGTGCGCCAAAACCACTTACCTCGCCGCCCACTACGCCCGGCTACACCCCCCTGGGTCATGCCAAAGCCCTGGTCGCCGTCGAGCACAGCATCCTGGTGGCGATCTTCCACATGTTCGACCGAGATCAGTCGTACCACGATCTTGGTGTCGACTACTTCATCCTCCGTGACCACCCTCAACGGCGAGCACGCAAACTCATCCAACAGCTCGAGGCGATCGGCTACACCATCCACGCCCAACCACCACCGGCGCGTGGTCCCGTTGTTTTCTCTTCAGTGCTGCATGCCCGGTTTGACGGGGGACTTAGACACGGGGTCCAATACAGGTGCCGGGCCAGCGCCCTACCCTACTCCCGGTCCTGTATTGTCCTTGATCCGATGTCTGCGCAACGGCAGGTAAGCGATACCCAAACCAGCCAACAGGCCAACACTCCAAAGCAACTTTCCCACGACAATGCCGACGGCGGAAAGCAGGGCACCGCTAACAATGACGATACCCTGACCGACTGCGACACCGGACCCGGCCCGCATGTTGCTGTCGAACTCGTCAGCGAGTTGAAACACGAAGGGCAGTTGCAGGAGGCCCTGACCCATCAGAACAATCTGCGCAGCGTCGGTGGCCGCCGTAGATGCACCGCGTAATGATATAGAGACGTTGGCCTTCTTCAACGGAACCGCGTCGTTGATACCATCGCCGACGAAGCACACAGACCGGCCCTCCGATTGGAGACCTGCGACCAGGCTCGCTTTCTCGTCAGGCAGAGTATTCGCAAAGTAACGAGTAATTCCTAACGTGTCCGCCACCCTCCGGGTGGGCCCCTCGCGATCACCCGAAATGATACACATATCCAGGTTACGTCCGCGCAATTCGGCCACGACGGCCTCGATCTCAGGACGCAAAGCCGGTTCCAACTCAATCGCGCCCACCAATCGGTCGTTCACAGCGACCATCACCAGCGAATGGCCCTGCTCGTGGACGGCCGGCCCAAGCTCGTGGATACCGGCCGGCAGCGCGATATCTTCCAAGGCCATATAACGCTCACTTCCAACCCGGATGAGCCGCTCCTCCAGTCGAACGCTCAGACCGTAACCCATTTCGTACTTCGCATGATCAACCGCCGGCAACGAAAGGCCCCGGCGGGCGGATTCAGCGAGAATAGCCCGTGCAATGGGATGTGTCTGGCGATGCTCGGCAGCGGCTGCGTACATCAGCACCCTATCGGGTTCTAGGGCGGTGCACGTATGGATGTGAGCAATGCGTGGTTCATCCAGCGTAAGGGTACCCGTCTTGTCAAACACGACAGTATCCACGTTCGTTAACAACTCCAGCGAACGGCCATCTTTCACCAGAATGCCATGATTCGCAGCAACGCTCAGGAAATTGTGCAGTGCAACAGGTGCCGTTAGTTTAATATTCAACCCGATGGTCGATCCAAGGACGGCCACCATGTACTCATAACCCGCTACTGGTAGGGCTGCCAGCGCAAGCCCGATCGTCGGCAGGGCCCACTTGTCCGCGACCTGCTCGCCCTTCGAGACAATGCTGGCCTGATAAGAGGCCGTCTTGTTCAACATGGCCCCTATCTGCCCCGCGGTCGTTTCTTGACCGGTCTTTTCAACTCGTACAAATATCCTGCCAGCCGTCACCAACGTAGACGTCAGGACCAGATCACCCTTTTCTTTCTCTACCGGCTGGGATTCCCCAGTCAACATGTGTTGATCAACAGTGCCAATGCCATCCGTAATCACACCATCGACCGGAATTACCTGTCCAGCCTGGATCACAAGCGTATCGCCGGCCTGCACGGATTCAAGAGGCACCTCCACCTCAACATCGCCCACGCGTTGCCAAACCGTCCGCGGTTGCCGATCGAAGATATTGATCAAGCTCTGGTGCGAGCGATCTTGGGTGATAAGAACCAGTTTCTCACTCAAGTAATAAGCAAATAAGCCGAATGAGGCAGGGAAAAAGAAGCCGCCAGCAAAAGCGCAAGAAAGATAGAGTGACCCCACCACATCCAAGCGGAGTTTGCGTTCGTGGACAAGCGCGTTGTAACCATTCTTAAAGATCCGCATGCCGGCGTAGATCGCCGAGACCACGGTTAAAGGAAAAAGCGGCGGATACGCGAAGCCCGCAATTGCCGTGCCCATACTTACCGCCGCCGCAACGATGTACCGGTTGAGCTTGCGCTCATCGTCGGCAATCACCATCGCACCACCACCGCTGCCGATCTCCGTCAGCTGCGCCTGACGCGTTCGACTAACCTGCGGATCAAACTGTTCGGCAACACGATGGTGACGTCGTACGCGCGCCGACGCCGCACCAGACTTGGGTCTCAACGATCTCGTGAAAGCGATGGCCTGTCCTACGGCCTCCCGGACGAGCTGACCGACTTCCCCGCCAGTCAGCGCCGTGTCGTGGTGGACGAGCAACCGACCGGTAACCGGGTTCGCGCGTACCATCACGAGTCCCGGCGATTCCCGGAGTTCTGCCTCCAGGAGTTCAGCCACACGAGGCTGACTCAGCATCACCCCAATGTCCCAACGCTGGCGCCCGGGAATGACGGACCGCACTCCCACCCTGCGTACCCTCGCCCGGCGGCCCACCGTGACCCCCACTATCGATGGCATGACGTCAGTCACGATAGATGACGAAGATGTCAATCATACGTTCGAATCGGAGCGCCGAACCCACCGACGATGGTGCAGCAACCAATAGTAGCGAAGCGCTCAGCAGCCGGCACTGTCGAGTTGCCTGGTGGGTGGGGTCAGACTGGGTTCGCGGATGCCACGGCGGCGTCGTTGTACAGGAGCACCGTTACACCACCGCGTGAAGGGAATGTGCCGCGCGGTTGACCGACCTCAGCCTCGACGGCCCGAAGCAGGCAGGATGAAGGCCGCCAGCGCTGGCTCATCCTTTGGGGCATACAGCCGGCAATTTGGTTACTGACAGTAGTTTCTCTGTAGGCGGTCCAGGTTCGTGGCGCGCGGTGTTCGCTGTCAGGGGCGGTTGTGCTCCGTGAGGCTACCGAAAGTAAGGACTTAGACACTTAAACGATCAAGAGGCGCCGCCCGGCCTCTCGCCGGTTCCTTGTTTCACGGGAAAGGGGAGGCTACGCTGGAGAAGCGCGATCAGCTGCGACGATAACCACGGTTGCCCGACTCCGTACAAACAGCACGAACGCGGTAAGGAGGATTCTGAAGATGCCAGTTCTGGCGCCATACGTGATTGGCGTAGTTACCGCCCCATTGATGGTGAAAGTTTTTAAGCCGCTATTTCGGGGCCTGGTCAAGACGTCAGTGGAACTCACTTTGGAAGCGAAGAGGGCTGCCTCGGAGGTGCGTGAGGAGTTTCAGGATATCGCTGCCGAAGCTACCTTCGAAAAGGCCGCCACCGACAAGGTCGCCAATGCGGCGGGGTCGGGTAGTTATGAGTCCCACTGAGGGCCACTGAGGAATCAGCAGCCTGAACCGCACCTCGACAACGAGATCAGCGAGTATCACGAAGA
Organism: Actinomycetota bacterium; assembly: GCA_030854185.1. GTDB lineage: Bacteria > Actinomycetota > Actinomycetes > Mycobacteriales > Pseudonocardiaceae. The sequence goes on from JALYTS010000079.1 coordinate 10,529, forward strand.
TTAACACTTGAGAACCAAGAGCCGCACTCGTCAGCCTCGCGAATGATCAAGGCTAGCCGGTGCGGTTTGCTCACGGGAGGGGTTGCACTGTTCCGGAGATAATGAGCAGCACATTCACGCCTATCCCGAATACCGAATCGAAAGCCGCACCAGCCAGGGCCACCGAGCCGTCGGTGTCGAGCCGAGCTCCACACGGTGTGAACGGACCACACTCCTCACCAAGATCAGTGGACAATGTGAAATTGAGGTTCAGTGTAATCCCGCTTTTTCCGGCTCTCACATGGAGGGGAATCTCCATCCAGCCCGACGAACAGCAGAAATCCCCAACCCCACCGTCGCTTACCGCGCGGACACCTGTTGTGGCGGTGATATCCACAGGGCTGATGCCGATTTGAGTACGATCACCATTGAACACCAGTTCCAGCGAGATGTCTTTGTAAAAAGACTCTCTCAACAGGGCGCAGTCGATGTTGATCAGCGCGGTACCAGTGAACGTCGCCACAAGAGGCGGTTCGCTGTACTCTTGTGCTCGCTGCTGCGCCCCCACCTCGGCGGTTCCTGGTTCGATCGCGTATTGGCCGCTCGAATCACGAATCATGAGCGAACATGTTCTGCAGAAGCTGTAGTTCCCCGGACTGTTCTCGCGCGGCTCGCCACAGACGCCCGCCCCCCATGTTGTGCGCTCATCGCAGAGTCCAGCACCTCGCTCTGTCCCCGTTGTGTGATCGTAAACCACCGTTCCAGCCGGCGCTAGTCCACAGGAGTATCAAGCGCACAAGATGAGCGTGCGCAACGTCCGCTAGTTCATGACGCAACCGCCGTGCCACCCCGGTCCCCATGTTGTGTGACGGAAGGCATTGAACGTGGCGGCTGCGCTTAGCGCAGTCGCCACGCGGCTATCCACGGCCCGTGTGGTCCATTGATCAATATCGCTGGCTCGGCGTCCAACTCGGCCAACGCAGCGAGCTGATCCGGCGAGGCCAGCACCAAGTGGGCCCCTGCCGCGACAGCGGCTGCGGCAAGGTCGTGTGCGCAAAGCTGCGGACTCACCGGCAGGGGCACCGCGTCTTGGCCAACGGCACCGGCGAAAGACTCGTCGAAGCCGGGACCGTCGGGCAGCATGATCAGCACTCGCTCGTTGGGGTACACGTCCAGCTCAGCCAACACCGCAGCGACTGCGACCGCCTGGTCAATCAGCCGGGGCAAACTCAAGGCGTCGGCTTTCGCGCCGCGGCTGGCGTCGCGCGCCCGGGCTGCTGCCTGTCGCGGGTGTGGGCTGGTGGTGGAAGAAGACCGTGCGGTGTCTGCTCCGTGGTTTCCCGCTGGTCGTGGTTGCCTGCTGGTTCGCTGCCGGTGTGTGCCCACCACCGGATGTGGCCGCTGAGAAGTGGACCGGCCGCGTGGCGGTGGCCGGAGCTGCACGGCCCCGCTCGCCCGTCTCGAACCAGGACCAGCCTTCACCGTGATCAGCTCCGGGGCCGGCGTTGTCAACTTGGTGGGGCTGCCTGGTGGCGGGGATGATCGACGGGTTGATCTCGGTGGGGAGGGGCTGGGTTCGTGGCCGCCGTTGCGCCGTCATACAAGGGGTTCCGGTACCCGGCGGAGATCATCAGCCACTGTGTGTGGCTCTATCACCGCTGGTTTCCGCTCCGCTTCCGCGAGGTCGAGGAGATGATGCTCGCGCGGGGCGTCGGGCCATAACCGGGCAAGTTCTTGAGCAACTGCGCGACCCTGGTTGTTGAACGTCATCGCGGAAGGCGACCACCGGGGAGCGATTCGTCGTTGCCGATGCCGATGCCGATGCCGATGCCGATGCCGATGCCGATGCCGATGCCGATGCTGTGCGCTTTGTCGGCACCATCACCGTGTCGAGCGACGGGATGGATCGAGCCCGGACGGCGGCGGCGGGTCGAGGTTGATCGACGGGCCGCAGGCGGCGATGTTCGTCGGCAACAAGCTGACGACGGGCGACACGATCGCTGCCGCGCCACCCGAACTGGCCCTTCCCGGCGGCGGCGTGGTAGGAAACCCTCTCGCCATGAACGGAGTCGTAACCGGTGATCGTCGTGTCCTGCCCGCAGCGGGCCGAGGAGAGCCTGGTGGAGGGAGCGATGCGCTGTCCCCAGTGCGCGGAAACCCTGCGCCCCCACGGACACGCACGCACCCGCACCGTTCGAGGCCTGGGAACAGTCACCCTGACGGTGACCCCGCGGCGAGCGCGCTTCGCTGAGGGTTCCGGGCCATCGCTGCTCGGCTGGGCCAGCCGGCCTCCACCGTGCGCCGCTGGCTCCGCTGTGCGCCTGAGCGCCACGCGCAGTGGCTTTATCAGCGCGCGGTAGAGCACTGCACACGGACCGATCGAGAGCTGAGCCTGTCCCTCGTTATGCCGTGCTGGAGGCGATCTGGCCGAGGAGCGTGGCCCACTGGCGGTGGGTCACGGCGATCGTCGGGCCGGTCCCGCGGTCCTTGCTGTCCCGGATGTGGACGAGGTCGGGGTGGGTGAGGTTGATCTCGACGCAGTTGGCGTTGGCGGCGCTGCGGCTGCTCTTGCGCCACCCGGTTGACGGGGGGTCCACGCCCGGGCTCGGGCGTGTGTCGCGGTTCATGTCATCTCCCTGAGCACCTGCTCGATCAGTGCGACCGTATCGTCGGCCCCGAGGGCCGATCGCTGGAGTCTACTCGCGGTGTCCTGGTATGCGGCGATCTCGTCCGGCTCCTCCAGGAACAGGTCGGCGGTCTTGGCCTCCAACAGCACCGCACCCGGTTCCATGCCGAACTCGATGATCGCGAACGAGCCTTCGACCGCGGCGTGGGCGCCTGCGGTGAACGGGATCACCTGGACCGTCACGTTGGGCTGGGTGGTGGCGGCCTCGATCAGCTGCCGCAGCTGGCGGGCCATCACCGCGCGCCCGCCGACCTCGCGGTGCAGCACCCCCTCGTCCAGGATGGTGATCAGCTGCGGCGGGTCGGGCTTGGTGAGGATCGCCTGCCGGGCCATCCGAGCGGCGACCTTGGCCTCGACCTGCCTCGGCGTGACGTCCAGCCCGACGGTGCTGATGACCGCCCGCGCGTAGGCGGCGGTCTGCAGCAGGCCCGGCACGACGACGGGCTCGAAGTTGGTGATCGTGGTGGCGTCTTCCTCCAGCGCGATCTGGGTCTGGGTGGCATCGGTCAGCGCCGAACCGTAGGCCTGCCACCAGCCACGTTCGGCGGCGCGCTCGGCCATCTCCAGGTACTCCCGCTGCTGAGGCACCGGCACCTGGTAGGTGTCGAGCAGTTTCTCCACCTCATCGACGGTCATGCCGCGCTTGCCGCTCTCGATGCGGCTGATCGTCGGCCCGGACAGCCCGGCTCGCCGACCGGCGTCGTCCACGTTCAGCCCGGCGTTGTTGCGCAGCCGCTTGAGCTCCCGGCGCAACCGCCGCGCCCGGACCGTCGGGCCACCTGCCATCTCCGCAACTCCTTGCCGGACCCAGTGATGATCTGAATCGACGTCACCCCGACTGGACGCTCTGCATCTTCATGAGCTAAGTTCCATTTTGCATGAAACGTTTCAGACGATGCGACGTCGTGTCTGTCAGAAGGAACCTGCTGATGCTAACGCGGAGACTCTTCACAGCCTGTCCTGCCTGTGACGTCCTCGGGTGAGTAGCGGGTGGCAGTGGTGACCGGGAAGGGGCGGACCATCGAGCAGACCAGTTATCGGCTCGTCTGTGACGCACTGCGCCAGGCCGTGGCGGCCGGGCCCAGCGCCGCCAGCGGAATCGACTCGATCCGCTACCGGGCCGCTGCCGTGTTGTACACCCTGCTGCTCGACCATCCCCTCGACCGGCGGGGCCGCTGCCGGTCCTGCCGGCGCTCCGGCGCGCTGATCGGGCCGCGCCGCCGACCCTGCCGGATCCACCTCAGGGCGAGCTACTGGCTGCTGTGCCAACCCGATGCGACCGCGGCGCCCCGGCACCTCGCCGACGCCCTCAGCGCCGTGCCTGATGGCTGGCTGGTCTCGGGAGGTGCGGCCAGATGACGCCGGATCGCGACCCCGCCACACCGGGGCCGACCGCGACGCACGGGCTTGCCGCCCCGCAGGTGCCCGGCCCCGAGTTGCCCACCAAGACTGCGTTGTTTTCGACACTTCCGGCTGGCCGCCGGTCGAGTACCCCCGAAACTCCTGGCGGCCAGCCGGATCCCAGTCCTGTGGTCACGAGGCCAGTGATCATGAGCCCAGCTGCGGCTGCCGAGGCACTATGCGATCACTTCCTGACCAACGCCGACTGCGGCGACCACGCCGCCAACGACGAGCTCATCGCCGAGCTGCTGCACCGCATCCGCGCCCGCCAGGCCGCCGCGCGGGTACCGTAGCCGCCCCGACCGACACAACCAACGGGCAGACCACCGACCACTGCGACATGCCACAATGGGGACCATGGGTACGCCTCGGAACTTCACCGCCGCAGTTCACCAGGAAGAAGACTGGTACGTGGCACAGTGTCTCGAGGTCGACGTGGCCAGCCAAGGCCAGACGATCCCCGAAGCGTTGAGCAATCTCGCCGAGGCGGTCGAGCTGTACTTGGAAGAAGTCGACGACTCTCAGCAACACGTGGCCGCCACCCCCCTGGTCACCTCGTTCCAAATATTCGGCGCCGCGTGAGCCCTGCTCTGTCCGACCTACCGATCCGCAAGGTCGTCCGCGTCATCGAGTCACTGGGTTTCGCCTACGTTCGCACCAAGGGCAGCCACGCCGAGTACCGGCACCCGGATGGGTAGGCCGTGGTCATCCCGCAACATGGCACCGTCAAGCGCGGCACCCTTGCATCAATCCTGCGGCAAGCTGGGATCAAGTCTCACTCGCGTCGGCGGGGAAAACATCCATCACGCCGTTGGTCGGGCCGGTCCAGGAGAACCGCACGCCCTCCCTGGGTGAGAACCTCGAGGCGGTGGCTGAGTAGGTCGCGTCGATCTTGACCCGGGAGGTTGACAGCACCAACGGGGTGCTTGGCTGATGGGTGCTTGGCTGACTTCGCAACACGAATGCTGTAGTAGCTGCCGCGATGACGAGCGCGGTGGTGGTGGCGAACAGTAGCCGGCGTCGAGGGTGGCGACGATCAGTTGACGCGCGGACGTCTGGTGCGCGGTGCATTTGTCTGAGTATGACGCAAGGTTCTGACGGCGCCCAGCAAAGAACTGCGAACCAATCCGAGCTGACTCAGCGTGCCTATCGGTATCGCTACGTGATGCTGCCAACTCCACGGTTGCCCCCGGACTGCAGCCCTGACCAGCGGTTTCGTCCCAGCGGAGCCGTCGCGTAGGCGCAGGCCACGGTCGTGGAACTGAACCGGACTGCTCCGCCATCCGAACGTTAGGGAGGTACGAGGCGATCGCGATCATTGTGGTTGCCGCCGGATGCCGAATGGACGGAGTACAGAAATGCACCAATTCCAGTGCGGGCACGAAGAGTGCGGAAGCCAGTTCACCGCAGAGAACAAAGATGTCCTGATGGCCCAGGTAGCACAACATCTCAAGGACGTACACAACGTCGACAACGCGACCCAGACCTTGATGGGGTATCTCGAGTCGACCTGTGTGACGGTAAAGCCTTAAGACCGTCGCTCACCTCGGTGAGCGCCCGGTGTCGGTCTCGACGGTGCCTCCCGCGCTAGAGGCCGACACAGGGGTGCGCTGAGATCAGCCGGTGATGGCGTGGATCGCGCTGATCACGCCCAGCAGGGTCATCACGAGTGCCGCGACGCGGGCGATCCACGCCAACGGGATCCAGCGCAGCAACTGCCGGCCACCCAGGACGGCCAGGCCGCCGACCACCCACAGGCCCAAGACCGCGCCAAGACCGACGCTGACCGGATCGTGGTACTTGGCGGCCAGGTTGGCGGTGACGATCTGGGTGAGATCGCCGAACTCCGCAACGAACAGGATTCCGAAGCTCGTCGCCGCGACTTTCCAGAACCCGGATGGAGCGACGTCGCGGCGGACGCGAGCGCGGGTCAGCACGACCGCCGGATCATGTGGTCCCTGCTCGCCGCCGGACGCTGAGCCCGGCACCTGCTCGTCCCGTGGCGGCGCACTCGCCGGAGCGTGCTCATCGCCATGATCCTCACCGCCGCGACGTAGCATCAGCACCGCCCCGGTCAGGAACAGGACTGCCACGATTGCCTCGACGATCCGGTGGGGCGCCAGGCTCAAAGCGCTCCCCGCGGCTACCGCGATGATCACATGCAGCGCGAACGCCGCAGCCACCCCGACGAAGACGAAACCGGGGCGGTAGCGGGTCCCCAGCACCAGACTCGCCAGCGCGGTCTTATCCGGCAGCTCCGCTACGAAGACGATGCCGAAGACCGCGGCTAGCAGGGTCAGACTCACTGTCGCGGTTCCTTTCGTCGCGCCTACTCCAGCCCATGCTCACACAGGATCAGTCAACTTGGTACACCGTTGAGCACCGCCACGTGCTCGCTCTCGCCGAGCAGATCCTCGCTGACCGTGACCAGGTCATGCAGGGTAGCGAGACGGATGCGAGTCTGCTCGTCGGCTGGAGTGTAGGTGACCATTCGGGTACCGAGCCGCTGGCCGAGCCACAGGTTGGTGTAGTCGAGGCGCAGAAGACCGACCCACGGGCGGGTTCATGTTCGTGTTCGCGATGACGCAGATCACAGTCGTCGGCGCGCTGGCCGCGTTGAGCCGGCGGCGCTAGGTGGCGAGGTGGCGGTTGACGAAATCGAAGACGCGCTGCCAGCCGGCAACGGCGGCCTCGGGGCGGTAGGTCGGCCGGTCCACCGCGAAGAACGCATGCCCGGCGCCCTCGTAGGTGTGGAATTCGTGGGGCTTGCCCAGTCGGTGCAGCTCCGTGCTGAGCGCAGCGGTCTCCTCCGGCGATGGGTGGGTGTCCTCGGCACCGAACAAACCCAGCAGGGGGCAGGACAGCTGTGGCGCCAACCCGATGAGGGGTTTCATAGCGCCCGGCCTGCCTGCTGGAGGTTCATTGACGATGAAGGCGCCGTAGCAGTCCACGGCGGCGTCGAGGGTCAGGCTGCAGGCCGCCAGGAAGGCTTGCCGCCCGCCGGAACAGTGCCCGATCACCCCGACCTTGCCGTTGGACGTCTCCAGCGACCTGAGGTGGTTCACCGCTGCCCCGACGTCGCCGACCAGCCGCTCGTCCGGCACCCCTCCGGCAGCGCGGACGGCGGCGGAGGCGTCGGCGGGGCTGGCGCCAGGGGCTTCGCGGTAGTGCAGGTTCGGGCACAGCGCGGCGTAGCCGGCCGCCGCGAAGTCGCGGACCATCGCCTCGGTGGCATGGTCATAGCCCGGCATGTGGTGGATCACCACGATGCCGCCGCAGGGCCCGCGGTCCAGCGGGCGGCCGAGGTAGGCCTCGATCTCGTCTGCATCGTGGCCGGTGATCCTGATCGTCTCGGCCGTCATGGCGTCGGGCATCGCGACTTCCCTTCCCGGTTTGTGGCCAACCTGACTGTACGAGTTGACCTTCCACCGAACGGGCGCGGCTGGCCTCCGCAGACGGTCTAAGGCGCTGCGTTACGGTTGCAGCCCCAACAGTGACCGGGAGCTCGGAGGGTGCGACGTGGAGGTAGGCCGCCAGCCAGCAGAACTCTCGAAGGAACAACGCGAGCAACTGCATCGAGCCCACCAGCGCCTGCGCAATACCTCGCACGCGCTGGAAGCGTTGACAGTGGTCGAGCCGGTCCGCGGCCGATGGGCCGCCGCGCCCGCGCCCGACGAGGCACTCGAGGCCGCGCAGAGTGACCTCTATAACGCGTGGCAGGAATTCTGGCGGGTTCATCAGGAGCTGCTGCGCTGCGATCTCCCCCCGGGTGTTCTCGGTGAAACCTCCGGTGAACAGCCGTGACGCCGTCGGGCGCAGCCGTCCAACGCCGGGCGACGATTTCTAGGGAATAGGAACCCGTTGTTCACTCGGTGGGCAACCCCTTGTTCATCCGGACGCTGATATTTGCTTGACCCACAGAACAACCACACTTGTCAGTGCGATATTTAATGATAACGTCTGCGCCACGATTCGCCTGCCGGGCCTACGTCGACGAGGCCGACGAGGAGGAGTGATGATCGAGCCGGAACACGTCGCATCCGACCTGCCTGAGCTGGACCACACGGATGACCCCCGTGGTGGGGCCGCTGCCTGGGCACTGCTGACGACGAGCGCGGTGGTAATCGGAAGCATTTCCGCGATGGTCTGGGTGTGGTAGTGCTGTAGTCCAGCTCCGGGCCGAGCCGTGATCACTTCGCAGCCGGGGTAGCCGGCAGGTCGGAGTTGACCTTGGTGGCCTCGCCCGGAAAAGGTTACTCCGGCCGGAACGGACGCGAAAAGCTGCATCCAGATCTGGCGAATCTCCTCTTTGGTCCGCGCGATCGGTGGGCGGGTTGGTCACGCCGAGCGCCACGACCGCAGACAGTGGTGCGTCGGCCGGGTCGCAGGTGTAGCGCTCGAGCAGCGTGATATCTATCGGCCCACGGCACCGGAGAGATGCTCGCTCGGCGGTCAGCTGCCCGGATAGGCTGATAGGCCCAAGCGCAGTACCGTGACCGAACGCCGTTAGCCGAGGCGGTCATCCGATGCTGGTCGCCAGTCGAGATCAGTGAAATTCTCGTGCCGGTGGCTCTGGTGAACCTCCGAGATTGTCGGGGGTGGGTGCGACAATGGTTCCGTGATGGAGACGTTGCTGGATCCGAGGCAGGCGATGGTCGCTTGCCTCGACCAGTGGCGCCACACGATCGTCGAGTGCGATGACGCGGGATTTCCGGATCAGATTCGGAATATCGAATCGGTGTCGCGGATGGTGTACTCGGTGATGCTGCAAGCGGTCGCGGAACTGGAATCCCGCAACATCGCGACCACTGCCGGGTTCCGCAATACCAAACAACTGCTGGCCGGGATGCTGAACCTGTCACCCACCGAGGCCGGCACCCGCGTCACCCACGCCGGGCAGCTCGCGTCGCGTCGCACGTTGACCGGTGAGGTGCTGGCGCCGTTGCTGCCCAACACTGCAGCGGCGTTGGCCGCGGGTGAGATCGGCCCGGGGCAGGTTCGGGTGATCACCGAGACGATGAACGCGATCCCCGTACGCGTGAACGCCGCCGACCGCGATGCCGCCGAAGCCGAACTGGTCCACCACGCTCGATCGTTTCACCCCACCGCCCTGCACAAGATCGGCCAGCGGATCCTGGCGCACCTCGACCCGGACGGTCCGGAGCCCCGTGACGAGCCGGAACTGGCCCCAGCGGCGGGGGAGCTGCGGTTGTGGGAGCGCCGCGACGGGCGACTCGGGCTGGCGGGATACCTCGAACCCGTACACGGCGTGGCGTTCCGGTCGTTGATCGAACAACTCGCCGCACCCCGACCCACCGCCGAGAACATCCCCGATACCCGCAGCACCGGCCAGCGCAACGCCGACGCCCTCCTGGAAGTGTGCGGATTGGCCCGCGCCGCCCAGGACTGCCCCACCACGGCCGGGGAGCCACCGCACCTGACCGTGACCATCGACTGGGACGCCCTGCGCACCGGCCTCGGGGTCGCGACCTTGGACTACGGGACCCAGATCAGCGACGCCCAAGCCCGCCAGTGGGCCTGTGACGCGAAGATCACTCCCGTTGTGTTGGGTGGGAAATCCGAACCACTCGACGTCGGCCGGGCTCTGCGAACGGTCCCGCTGTCCATCCGCCGCGCGTTGGTGGCCCGAGACCGCGGGTGTGCGTTCCCGGGTTGTGATCGGCCACCAGGAACACCACTGTCGACACTGGATCGATGACGGTGAAACTAGTGTCGAAAATTGCGTCTTGCTGTGTGAGGCGCACCATCGGCACGTGCATCACACCGGCTGGGAGATCCTCATCGACCACGGTCACGTCGAATTCATCCCACCCACGATCATCGACCCCACCCGGACACCACTACACAATCCACTCCGCTGCTAACAACGATTGTCAGCCTCGCTCGGGTGCCCAGCGGCCGAACGGCCGCCGGAGTGGCGGGCATGAAGCTCGGGCCGCTCCCCATCCTGGGCATTTCATGCGTCCCGCTCGGCGACCAGTATCGCGGCTAGCTTCGCCTCAGCGACGTCCAACAGCGGATCCAGCGCTTCCCGTTCCATAGCCAGGCACTCAGCGATCAACTCGTCGGGTAGGCCGGCATCCCGCAGGCGCAAAGCCAGCGAGTAAGCGCCCGGCAGGTGTCGCAACGCCTCCGCACGCCGTAACTGCCCGGCTCCTGGATCGCCGGCTGGGCAACCGCCGACACCGACCACGACTACCTCCTCGTTCATCTCAGGCTCCTGGGAGCGAACCGGTAACCCTATCGAGCCACCGGGAACCCGAGCGCGGACACATCAAACACAAACTCCGCGCCAGGATCCGCCACGCGCACCTGGCAGCTGGAGAACCAGACGCGCGGCCCGTGCCGGTTCCAGCCGATGAATCGGGCCGGCACGTGGACCAACATCGCGGGCAGCTCGTCGAGCAGGTGCGCGTCGTCCACCCCGACGATCACGCCCGCGCGCCCCGCACCGGCCAGCAACGCATCAGTGGCCTGGCGCACCAGCCGAGCGGGATCCGGGCCGACGACACCCAGGGTCGCGACGAACACGCCCAACGGCAGCGCCCGCGCCGAGGCCGTCGCGGCGGCCCACCGGATCAGCGC
>JALYTS010000080.1 GCA_030854185.1 Actinomycetota bacterium
GTGTGCGGCCAAAGCTAGGGGCCCGGGGCGGGGTCGGTCATCGGGGATCGCACCGGGTTGTCACCGACCCGCATTAGGGGATTGACAACCCCGCAAGTTAGGGGATCCGGGCGCCACAACAGCGCTACCCGGGCGCCTGGATGATCGAGAACGGGCTGGGCTCGCGATCCCTGCGCTTCGAACCGGTCTGCGAGGCTGGTCGCATGATCTCGATCGACGACTTCCTGTACTACGTAGATGACGCGCTCGACGGCATGGCGCGGATCGTCAGCGAGCTTGGTGACGGCCTGGCCAATCGCCGACCCGACCTGCCGGGCGCGAACTCGCCGTTCGCGATCCTCACCCACTGTCTGGGCGTGATGGAATACTGGGGCGGCGAGGTTGTGGCTGGTCGCAGCATTGTGCGCGATCGGCCGGCCGAATTCCGGGCCACCGGCGGCGTCGCTGAACTGACCGATCGCGTGGAGCGAGCCCGCCAGCAGCTGCGCGCCGACGTCGTCGCGCTCGACCCGTCCGGGCCACCGCGCAGTTCTCCGCACGCCATGGATCCCACGCTGCCGCTGGCCCGCACCCAGGGCGGTGCCCTGTTGCACATCTACGAGGAGCTCGCCCAGCACCGCGGTCAGCTGGAGATCACGCGAGATGTCCTGCGAACCTCATGGGCACAGTTCGGCTGAGCGGTCAACCTCAGGTGGCGCGCGGCTGGACGTTGAGTTCGGTGAGTCGAGATTGGTGGTGATCTTTCGTTCCGCTCAGCGTGGTGATCCACACCAGCAGGTATCGCGTGGGTGGCCCGGCCCGCAGCGGGATCCGGGTGCTGCCGGCGCCGAGGGTGGCGGTGCCGATCAGGGTCGTCTGTTCCAGTCGCGCATTCGGCGATGTCGCGGTGCGAATCTCAAGCACGGTGCCCGGACTCGGCGACACCACGGTCACCGAGGCCACCGCGGTGGGCGCCTGGAAGCTCAGCATCACGCCGAGCCCCTTTTTGTAGGCGGGGAACTGCTGGAAGTACGAATCGGTGGACCACCCGGTGCCCGGATTGCCGTCGAGCAGCCTGCTGACGTCCTTCTGGTGGTCCGGGCTGCCGAGTCCGGACGGGTCGTAGACCGACAAGGTCTTGACTCCGACCGGCGTAGCCGACGCGGGCAGCACCGCCGGCTTGGCGGGCGCGCTGGGTGCCGGGTTGCCGGCGATGACCAGCGGCGCGCCGCCGGTGTCGGTGAACACCGAGACCACCTGCATGCCGGCGTATCCGAGAATCAGCAGGGTGGCGGTGCCCAGCACCGCCATCGACGCGCCCAGCTTGATCCGGCGTAGGTGTTGCGCCCGGCGCGGATCGTTCGGGCGCCGGACGCCGCCGCCCCGACTGCCTGCCGAGAAGAGGTCCTCGTCACCGGTCACGGCGTGGAACTCGAGCACCTGCCGCACGGCAGACCCGGTGTGCACCCCGCCGCCGGTACCCGGGCCGGCGATGCAGCGCAGCGCCAGGGTGGATAGCTCCACCGGCACCTCGGGCCGCAGGGTCGTCGGACTGATCGGCAAGCGGTCCGTTCCCAGCGGTGCCGGCGGCAGGCCAGGTGGCCCGTCCGGCAGCGGCCAGCACCCGGTGAGCAGCAGGTACAGCATCGCGCCCAGGCCGCGGATATCGTCCCGGGATCCGCACGATGTGGGCGGGCCCGGAAAGGCCATCCGCGCCTGCCGGTCGGTGGTTACCCGGATCCGGTCCGGATGATCGCAGCCGAGGACCAGCCCGGCGCTGTGGGCCGCGTCGACGGCACCAGCCAAGGGCACGAGTACGCCGGCCGCCACCGGCGGCGGCAGTGGACCGCCGTCCAGGAGGTCGACCAGAGCACAACCGGGCGTCCATTCGGCGACGATTACCGCGACGGTCGGATCGTTCGGGCCGTCACCGAGCACCGGTTCCAGCACATCGAGCATCCGTGCGGCGCCCGCTGTGTCCAGACGAGCCGAGCGCAACCCCCGCGCGACGGCGGTGCGGATCAGCGTCAGCTCCGCGGGGTGCTGTGGCGCTGCGATGAACAAGGTCAGCGCCACGTCACGGTCCAGCATCAGGTCGCGGCCCCGCCATAGGCGGGCGGCGCAGCGGTCGTCGCGACCGAATTCGGACAACAACCGGTAACGACCCCGGCCGAAAACGGTCCCGGGAGTCGGCCAGGCGAGATGGGACCGGAATGGCCCTGTCCCTGCCGACTCACTCACGGTGATACCACTTCCCTGGCCTGTTCGCCGGCAGCGCGGCCGCTCAGGACATCTCGGCCCTTCGGGACACCTCGGCCCTTTCGGGACACCTCGGCTCCAGGGAACATTGTCAGGCCTACGGCTCCCGAGGGCTAGTCGATTGGGTATCGCCGGCTGAGCCGGAAAATCGGGTATCGCCGGCTGAGCCGGCAGTCGGGCGCAGCCGCGCGAAGACCGGGGAGCGGAGCGCATCGGTGAGCTCCGGCGTCCGCAGGACGAGCAGAGCGCCGCCCATCACGGCGCCGACGATCAATGTCGTGAGCACCAAGTCGAGCCAGGCGCCGCCCAGACCGGTGAAGTCGGTCAGGGCGCGCAGCACCAGTACCGCACCCACCGCTGGCACCGCGCTCAACAGGCAGTTACGCAGGGTGAGAAGGGTGCGTTTGGTCTCTACCCGGCCGAGTCGGCGGCGCAGCCAGATCTGCCCGACCATGGCGCCCACCACGCACGACAGTGAGTTGGCCGCAGTGAGCCCGAGCACCACGTCGGCGTCGTCGAGGAACACCGGGCAGGCCAGCAGCAGTGGCAGTTTCACGGCCACCATCACTGCGTTGATCATTGTCGGGGTGCGGGCGTCGGCCATCGAATAGAACACCCGCAGCTGCAGCATCGTCACCGCGTACGGCAGCAGGCCGAAGGCGGAAACGGCCAGCGCGGTACCGAGCCGCTCGGCATTGCTGCCCGCCTTGCCCAGCGAGAACAACGCGACGCCGATCTGCCCGCCGGCGAGGGTGAACACCACGGTGATCGGCACCAGTGCCACGATGAGGTAGCGGCTGGCCGCTGACAGGTGCTCGACCAGTCCCCGCCAGTCGGCGTCGGCCGCGGCCCGGCTCATTCGCGGCATGATCGCTGTGAGCAGGGAGTAGCCGAGTACTCCATAGGGCAGTTGCAGCAGCAGCCATACCAGGCTGTAGATCACCACCCCGCCCGGATCGCCTTGGGCTGCCGAGCGGGTGGTGACCACGAAGCCGAGCTGGCCGACGAGCACGTAGAGCACGAACCAGGCCGCCATCCCGCACGCCTGGGTGAGCCGGGAGTCCCATCCCCATCGCCAGCCGAAGTGAAAGCCGGCCCGGCGCAACCCGGGGATCTGCACCAGCGCCTGAGCGATGATGCCAGCGGTCGTGCCCAGGCCCAATACCAGCAACTTCGGGTCACTGAGCCGGGCTGGGTTGACGCTGATCTCCCCCGGAACGAGGACGTAGATCCCCAGCGACACCAGCACTATGACGTTGTTGAGTACCGGCGCCCAGGCCGGCGGGCCGAAGCTGCTGCGGGAGTTGAGAATTGCTCCGAACAGCCCGGACAGGGCGTAGAAGATGATCTGCGGTAGCAGCAGGTAGCCGAACATGGTGGTCAGCTGCCGGTTGGCGTCCTCGCCGTCGCCCAGGAACAACGCGGCCAGCAACGGTGCCGCGACGATGGCGAGGACGCTGGCCGCACCGAGCGCCACGCAGGCGACGGTGACCAGCCGCTGCACGTAGGCCTCGCCCTGGTCGCCGTCCTCTCTCGCCGCGCGCACCAGCAACGGCACGACCACGCTGCTCAGCACCCCGCCGAGAAGGATCTCGTAGAGCATTGTCGGTAGCGTGTTGGAGACGGTGTAGGAGTCGCTGACCACGCCCAGTCCCAGCACGGCGGCGAGCGCGAGCTGGCGGAGGAACCCAGTGATCCGGCTGACCAGGGTCGCCACCGCCATCGTGCGAGTGGCCGAGGCCAGCGAGTGCGGCCGTCGGCTGTGGTCGTTCGATGGTTGCCGGTCGCTTGGCCGGTCGGGCTGGTCGTCGCCTGATGGTTGCGGGTCACCGGGCTGGCCCTCGGACCATTGTTGCGTGCGGTTCGCGGTATCCAACGTCACCCGACTTCCCGTCTTCTGCGTGCCCGGCGCACGAACCTGCGGGCCATCAGCAGGACCAGCGCGGCCCCGGCGCCCGCGGTGAGCGCGACTGTAACCCTGCTGAACGCGGCGGAGCGCAGCTGCAGGGTGCTCGGTTCACCCAGCGAGGTGCCGCCCGGGGTGCTCAGCCGGGCATCGACGCTGAACTGACCGGCCCGGTTGACCTTCGCTGGGATGACCAGCTGCCGGGTACTGTGCGCCGGCACCAGCTGCAGCCCGACCTCCCCCGCGCGCAGCCCGGCGGTCTCCGACAGGTTCAGCTCCACCTGCATCCCGACCGGCAGCTCATTACTCACGGTGATCAGCAGTGGGGAGTCCGAGGCCGCCAGGCTGTACGGCCCGGGCGGTGGAACGATCCGCACCGACCTGCGGAGATCGTCGAGCCGGCTGCTCTGCTCCCCGGTGACCATCGCAGCCTGGTCGGGCGCCCCGCGCCAGGCCGCGGACACGCCGCGGAGCAGCCCGAGCCGCAGCGGGTCGAGCAGAGTGGCCGGCCTGAGGTTCGCGGCGGGATCCAGGACGGTGGCTACCTGCAGATCACGCAGGACGTCGCGATCCCGCTGGACCTCCGCGGTGACCGGCGGGGGGATCTCCTGGGCGGCTTCCTTCGGCGGGTACGTCACCGCAACGGTGGCACCGGTGGGACGGGTGCTGGCCAGCGTCGACAACTCACGGGGGGTGACGAAACCGGCGGCCAGTAGTTGCCGGGCAGCGGTCAACAGCGTGGTGGCCTCTGTGCCGCGGGCCTGCCAGCGGCGCGGCGGAACCAGCACGACGGGCCGCCCGGCCGTGGCACGATATGCCAGCGTGGCGATCCCATCCTGCGCGGACAGTGGGTTTGGGGTGGCCAGCGCGCTGGCCAACAGCGGGTCGACGATGAGACCGACGGGGTAGGTACCGCGGCTGCCCGGTATGGCGACGCCGGGGTTGGTGGTACTTGAAGAGCCACCAACGAGGCTGACGACGTCGGCTGGGGCCGGTGCGGCGCCCGGTGGCTCGATGATTCCGCGAGGGTCCAGCAGCACGGCGTGGGTCTGGAGTGCGGTGAGGTCGGCCAACGTTCGCTCGTCGAGCATCTGGTCGACCGGCCAGCTCACCCCGGTCAGTGGCTGCACCCCGAGCAGGTCACCCACCAGCCGCGCGCCGGTGCTGGTGGCCAGCGCCTCCAGATCGGTCAGGCCGGCCCGGGACAGGGCTACCAGGTCGGCGTCAGCGTAGGGCAGGGGCAGCACGCAGCGACCTTGAACGGCGACGCGCAGCCGATCAAGCCAGCTCCGCGCATCCCGCGCACCGGTACCGTCGCTGACTCCCCCCGGGTGGGACACCCGGTAGCCGTGGCTCATCCCGTCGAGAGTCTCCAACAGCAACGGGTCCACCGCCACGCACACGGCCGCGCCCAACGGTGACCCTGGTGGCACCGCCTGTTCCAGCGCGCCGAGCAAACCGTCCAGCCGCCCACCCGGAGCGACGTCGGCGGCCAGCGGATCCGTTCCGGCGCGGTCACTGTGAATCAGAATCGGCTCGCCGGGCTCGCTCGGGATCCGCGCGGGCGTGGCGGCCAGCGGCCACAGTACGGTCAGCGGGGCCGGCTGCGAGGGCTGGGCAACTACCGGGCCGGGCGGTCCGCCGGGGCTCGCGGGGGGGATCCCGAGCACTGGTAACAACAGTGGGACCGACGCCAACCGCGCGACATCGCCGAGGTCCGGTTTCCCGTTGAGGTTGACCAGCACCGGGTACACGCCCGGTTCGGTGATCTGCAGCGACTCCAGGTCCGTCCCGCCGCGCAGCGGCACCTCCAGGGTGAACGGACTGCTCTGCCCGGGGGCGAGGTCGACCGGCAGCGGCTGGAATCGGGTGACGTGCGGCGCTTCGGCGAGTCCTGCGACCGCCCGGGCGGCCGCGTCGTCGGAGTTCACCGCGTCGTCGCGTTGTAAGCGGACCGCGAGTTTGGTGATCGGTCGGTCCCCGATGTTGACTACACGGCCGGTCACCCGGAGCGTCGGTGCGCTGGTGGCGGTGACCATCCGGGGCGACAGACTCGACAGCTCAAGCCGAGCCGACACGTTCGGACGGTCCGGTTGCCCGACTGCGACGCCGGGACCCAGCAGAATCAGCATCGTCAATCCCAGCAGCGCCACCAGGACGGCTGCGGCGCCACGAGGGAGCCGGTATCTCATCCGGGAGTACTCATCCGCGGGCTCCTCACGCGGAGTCAGCGAGCATCGTGGTGGCGCGCTGAACGAGGCGGCGCTCGTCGGCGTAGGCCAATCGTGCCGGCAGATCCTCCAGCGGCACCCAGGCCACCTCGGTGACCTCGACGTCAGCGTCGGACAGCTCCCCACCCACCGCGCGCAGCAGGAAGTGGTGCACCGTCTTGTGCACCCGGCGATCCTCGGCGACGAACCAATAGTCGATGCTGCCCAAGACGGCCACAACCGCGCTGTCGATGCCGGTCTCCTCGGCGACCTCACGCACGGCGGCCTGCTCCACGGTCTCGCCGTCCTCGACGTGGCCCTTCGGTAGTGACCACAGCAGCCGGCCGCGCCGGTCCAGCCGGCCGATCACGGCTGCTCGCCCGGTGTCGGTGTCCACCACCAGCCCACCCGCTGAGGTCTCCGCGACGGTGCGCATCCGACCGGAGCGCCCTTTGCCACTGCCCTGGACAGGTGCCTTGCGCGCGTCGGAGTCTGGGCTGGACCGGCCGGACTTGCTGGAGCGTGCAGGCATGGCGCCGATGGTATCGGCGTCGCCGACCTGCCCCTGGGTCAGCGTCATAGCAGAGGAGTTACGCTCGCTCCTCGTGTCGCCCTCACCTTCCGCGCTCGGAAATCGCGTCCCGGCTGCGAGCCGCGCGCAGCACAATGCCATCGTGGAGCTGCTGCGGATCGCCCCGGTCGCCGACGAGCTGGCGGCCCGCTTCACCGCGGCCGGTCATCAACTGTATCTGGTGGGCGGCAGCGTGCGCGATGCGCTGCTGGGCAGACTGGGCAGCGACCTGGATTTCACCACCGACGCGCGACCGGAGGCCATTCAGGCCATCCTGGCGGGCTGGGCGGATGCCGTGTGGGACACCGGGATCGCCTTCGGCACCGTCGGCGCGACGCGGGCCGGCATCCAGTGCGAGATCACCACCTACCGCGCGGACCGCTACGACCGGGTGTCCCGCAATCCCGACGTCATCTTCGGCGACACGGTGCAGGGCGACCTGGCCCGTCGTGACTTCACGGTCAACGCGATGGCCGTCGCGCTGCCGTTGCGAGACCTGCTTGCAGGGTCGAGCCAGCAAGACCGTGGCGGTGACGGCTTCGTCGACCCGCACGACGGGATGGCTGCGCTGGCTCGCCGTGAACTGGACACCCCGGCGACGCCGGAGGAGTCCTTCGCCGATGACCCGCTGCGGATGCTGCGCGCGGCCCGGTTCGTGTCCCAGCTCGGCTTCACCCTTGCCCCGCGGGTCCGGGACGCGCTGGGCTCGATGGCGGGCGAGATCAGCCGGATCACCGTCGAGCGGGTCTCCGCGGAGCTGTCCAAACTGCTGCTCGGGGCCGACCCGCGGGCCGGCGTCGAGCTGATGGTGGACACCGGGCTGGCCGAGCACGTGCTGCCCGAGGTGCCGGCGATGCGCCTGGAGATCGACGAGCACCACCAGCACAAGGACGTCTACACGCATTCGTTGATCGTGCTGGAACAGGCGATCGCGCTGGAGGACGGCGAGCCGGACCTGGTGCTGCGGTTGGCGGCGTTGCTGCACGACATCGGCAAGCCCGCCACCCGCCGCCACGAGGGCGCCGGCGGGGTGAGTTTTCACCATCACGAGGTCGTCGGGGCGAAGATGGTCCGCAAGCGGTTGCGCGCCCTGCGTTACCCCACCCGCGTCATCGAAGAGGTTGCCACGCTGGTGTTCCTGCACCTGCGGTTTCACGGCTACGGCGGCGGTGAGTGGACCGACTCGGCGGTGCGCCGGTATGTCACCGACGCCGGAGATCTGCTGCCGCGGCTGCACAAGCTCGTCCGCGCCGACTGCACCACCCGCAACCGCCGCAAAGCGCTCGCGCTGCAGCGCACCTACGACGATCTCGAGGCGCGCATCGAGCGGATCCGCGCCGACGAAGACCTCGCCGCGGTGCGCCCGGACCTGGACGGTAACGCGATCATGGAGCTGCTCGGGTTGCCGCCCGGTCCGCTGGTCGGCCAGGCCTGGCGGCACCTCAAAGAGGTGCGCCTGGACCGGGGCCCGCTGTCCCGCGATGAGGCCGAAGCCGAGCTGCGCCAGTGGGCGCAGGACAACCTTCGTGCACCCTGACGACGCCCCGGTCGTCCTGCTTGACGAAGACCGCCGGCCGATCGGACAGCTTCCCAAGTCCCAGGTGCACCACGCTGCGACGCCGCTGCACCTGGCGTTCTCCTGCTACGTCTTCGACGGCTCCGGCACAGTACTGATGACCCGCCGTGCCACCAGCAAGAAGACCTGGCCAGGAGTGTGGACGAATACCTGCTGCGGTCACCCGCTGCCTGGTGAGGGTTTCGCCGAGGCGGCTGGCCGACGGCTGGCCGACGAGCTGGGTTTGCGGCTGGTGCGCTCGGCGGTGGCACTGCCCGACTTCAGCTACCGGGCGGTGGCGCCCGACGGCATGGTGGAGAACGAGTTCTGCCCGGTGCTGGTAGGCGGCGTCGACGGCGAACTGCGGCCCGATCCGTCCGAGGTGCTCGAATACCGCTGGACACCCTGGCCCGACGTAGTGACCCTCGCGGCAGTCGCACCCTGGGCGATCAGCCCCTGGTCAGCCCTCCAGATCCCCCAACTCGCCGCCCTGACCCCCCACCCGTGGTCCCTCCTCGCCCCTTGAACCCATCGGCATTCGGCGGGCTCAGCGAGGCAAAACGGGGTCCGATAACCCCGCTGAGTCCGCTGAATGCGCAGGAGCGGGGCGGTGGTCGATGATGGCGTGCAGGGGGGCGGCGATGAGGTAGGCGGCGGCGGCCAGGAGGAGCAGGCCGGGGGCGTGGCCATTCGATGGCACCAGAGTCGCGGCGAGGGCTACGGCTAGGACGTAACCGACGTTGAAGACGGTGTCGTAGAGCGCGAAGACGCGGCCGCGCACGCCGTCCGCGACGTCAGCCTGCACCGTGGCGTCCAGGCTCAGCTTCACCACCTGACCGGCGGTGGACAGCGCGAAGGCGGCAGCCAGCATCGTCGACATGAGCATCGGCAGGCCGAGCGTGATGATCACGATTCCGGCCACCACCAAGGCCCCGCGGACGGTGCGCCGGCGGCCGAAGCGGGCCACCAGCAGCGGGCTGAGTACCGCCGCGAGCAGCAACCCCGCAGCACCGGCGACGAGCAGCTCGCAGACTCCGGTCAACCCGGACCGGAACAGCCCGTGCGAGGTGAAGGAGTTGCGGTAGAGCAGCAGTGCCACCAGCGTCGCGATACCGAACGAGAGCCGGTGCGCGACCAGTGCCACCAGACCGGCGGCGACGCTGGGTACCCGTGCCGCCGCGGTCAGGCCGTCGCGCAGCCCGTTGGCGACCGCGCGGGTGGCCTCCGCTGGTTCGTCGACGCGGTCTGGACCGAGCTGGCCGCGGTGAAAGCCGGTAGCGAACGCCGCGGCGACCAGCGAGCCCAGCATGGCGCTGCCGGTCACCCATGCTGATCCGGTGTTACCCGGCCCGATCAGGCCGCGCAGCCCGATCGCGCAGACCCCGCCCAGGATGGTGAACGCCGAGCCGACGGTGGCGGCCAGCGCGTTGGCCTGCACCAGGTGCCGCGGTGGTACGACGTGCGGTAACCCGGCGGACAGCCCGGCCAGTACGAACCGGCTCAGTCCGGTCACCAGCAGCGCTCCCAGCAATAGCGGCACGCCCGCTGCCCCGAACCCGACCGCCAGCGCCACCAGCACGATCGGGACGCCCCGCAGCAGGTTCGAAACGACCAGGATCCGGCGGCGGTCCCAGCGATCGAGCAGGGCTCCGGCGAACGGTCCCACCAGGGAGTAGGGCAGAAGTAACACGGCGAGCCCGGCCGCGACCGCCATCGGGTTGGCTTGGCGCTCCGGGTTGAACAGCACGGCGCCACCCAATCCCGCTTGGAACAGCCCGTCGCCCCACTGCGCGGCGAAGCGGGACGCCAGCAACCGGCCGAACCCGCGGGTGCCCAGCAGCCGCCGCATCCCGAGCCGGTCGGTCACTGGGGGGCAGACCAGGGTCTGCGACGACGTCACGACCATGCAGGCTAGCGGTGCCGGGTGCCTTGTGGTGACTTTGTGGCGTGCGCAACGATGGTGAGATTAACGACGTTGACGCGGTGAGCTCCCTGGAACGGGGATCGGCGCTGGTCGCCGCTCCGTGGCTGCACGATCCGAACTTCCACCGCACCGTCGTATTGATCATCGACCACGGGGCGTCGGGCTCGCTCGGCGTCGTGCTCAACCGGCCCAGCAACGTGGCGGTGCGCGACGTGCTGCCGTCGTGGGGTCCGCACGCCACCCTGTCGCAGGCGCTCTACGTCGGCGGCCCGGTGCAACGCCGCGCTGCGCTGTGCGTGGCCGCGCTGCCCGCCGGGGTGGACGCCGAGCGCACCGCGGGCATGATCAAAGTTCGCGGATCGCTCGCGCTGATCGACCTGGATGCGGATCCGGAACTGTTGGCGCCGCAATTGCGGGGGCTGCGGGTATTCGCCGGGTACGCCGGCTGGGGTGAAGGGCAGCTGGCTGGTGAGGTCAGCCGCGGGGACTGGGTGGTCGTGCCCGCGCTGGTCGACGATGTGCTGGCGCCGCCCGACACCGACCTGTGGAGTCAGATTCTGCGCCGCCAAGGCATGCCACTGGCCCTACTAGCCACCTACCCCCCCGACCCAACCCACAACTGACGCCAGCACTGCCGCAGTCTGGATGCAGAACGCTGCTATCGGGCACGGATTACCGCGTTCTGGATGCAGAACGCGGTTTTTCGTAACAGGGGGGTACACGAAGGGAGACGCGAAGATGTCGTTTCTGTCGCGAACGGCCGTAAAGTTGCGATATGTCACCTAGCTGGCGCAACGCCAGGAGAGCAGCTCAGAGCAAGCCTGAACCGGTGCTCCGCTTGCCGGTGCGCCCGGGTCAGGAGTCGGTGTGGGATTACCCGCGGCCGCCTCGGGCCGAACGGGTGCACCGCCGCGCTCGGATCGTGCACGGCGCAACCCTGGTGCTCGACACCGATGATGTAGTCCGGGTACTGGAGACGTCGCACCCGCCGACCTACTACCTGCCCCGCTCGGAGTTCCGGGTGCCGCTGCTGCCCGCGCCGAGGCTGACGATGTGCGAGTGGAAGGGCGAGGCGTACTACGTCGACTTGGAGGTGCCCGGTGTCGCGCCACTGACTGAGGTCGGGTGGTGGTACCCGCAGCCCGATCTGCGGTACCCGCAACTCACCGATCGGGTGGCCGTCTACGCCGGCCTGTTCGACGAGGTAACCCTGGACGGGGAGCCGGTGACGCCGCAGCCAGGCGAGTTCTACGGCGGCTGGATCACTCCGGACGTCGTCGGCCCGTTCAAAGGCGCCCCCGGCACCTGGGGTTGGTGAGCGCTGGACAGCTGTTATCAACCAGTGGGCTCGCCGGCGGTGAGGCCATGGTTGACGGGTTGATCGGTCAGGCTGTCGATGTACCAGTTCGGATACACCGCGGGCAGCGGCGTGGCGGCGTCCAGTTCGGCGATGTCATCTGAGGTGAGGTGCACATCGGCGGCGCCGAGGTTGTCGTCGAGCTGGGCGAGCTTCGAGGATCCGACGAGCACGCTGGTCACGCTCGGCCTGGCCGGCAGCCACGCGAGAGCGGCCTGCGCGACACTCGAGTCGTGCCGCATCGCGATGGCGCGCAGCCGTTCGACGACCGCGAACCCGTGCTCCTTGTCGAACGGCAGGATGTCGAACCCCGCGTAGCGGTTTCCCGGTTCGGACAGCGTCTCCCGGGTGTACTTGCCGCTGAGGAAGCCGGAAGCCAGCGGACTCCAGACGGTCATGCCAAGGCCGTAGCGCTGCATCATCGGACGGGACGTCGCGTTCGACGTCCCGTCCGAGCAGGGAGTAATGCATCTGGCCGTGGGTGAACGGCGCGAGGCCGTGGCCTTCTGGATTTCCAGCGCCGCGGCCACGGTTAGCATGGACTGCTCGACATTGCCCCGCAGGGCAGGCCGCCGGGTGTGGTCTATCTAGCCTCAGCGTTATGAAGAGCTTCCCTCTCGCCCGTTTCTCCGTCGCCCGCATCGGCTTCGGTGCGATGCAGCTGCCCGGTCCACGCGTGTTCGGTCCGCCGCGGGACCGCGACCAGGCGCTGGCGGTGCTGCGGCGCGCCGTCGACCTCGGGGTCGACCATATTGACACCTCGCAGTACTACGGGCCCGATGTCGCCAACGAGCTCATCCGGGAGGCGCTGCACCCCTACCCGGAGAACCTTGCGTTGGTGAGCAAGGTCGGTGCCCGCCGCGACGGGTCCGGCGGATGGTTGCCCTACGACGAACCTGACCAGTTGCGCCGGGCCATCGAGGACAACCTGCGCAGCCTCGATGTCGAGCAGCTGGCGGCCGTCAACCTGCGGTCGATGGACGACGCGACACCGGACGAGCGGTTCGACGACCAGCTCACCGCCATGATCCAGGCCCGTGATGAGGGGCTGATCGGCGGCGTCGGCCTGAGCAACGTCACCCGTGAGCGGTTGCTGCGCGCCTTGGAACGCACAGATGTGGCGTGCGTGCAGAACCCGCTTAACCTGGTCAACCGCACCTCGATACCGGTTCTGGAGGAGTGCACGTCGCGAGGGATCGCCTTCGTGCCGTTCTTCCCGCTGGGCTCCGGCTTCGCCCGACCCAATCCGGTGCTGGGCAACGAGCAGGTGCTCAGCACCGCCGAGCGGCTTGGCGTCACTCCGGCGCAGGTGGCGCTTGCCTGGACGTTGGGGCTCGCGCCCAACGTCTTGCTGATTCCCGGCACTTCCTCCGTGCGGCACCTGGAGGAGAACCTCGCGGTCGCCGACATCGAACTCGACGCCCAAGCACAGCAGCAGCTGGCAGCGGTCGCAGGCTAGCGGGCCTACCTGTCAGTACAACCGCATGCAGGTTTCGTGTCAGGTTGTGGTGCAGCCAGTGCCGCCGCAGGCGCAACCGGCGCAACCACCCGCCGGCGGTGGCGGGATGGCGACGGCGACCCGGTGACCCAGCAATCCACCGGCGAGCGATAACCCGACCGAACCGGCACCGGCAACCGCCACGATCACCGGGAGTGCCGGGCCGCCCGATCCGAGAGCGAGGCCGCCCCCAGCGATGCAGACGGCGCCCGCAGCGAGGACTGGCGGGGCGGCTACTCGATTGGCGGCGATGAAGGCCGCGTCCGAGCGCAGCGTCGCGGGAGTGCGGATACCAGCGAATCGGTTGCGCGGCAACAGTCGACGCCAACCGAGAAGGCCGACCGTGAGCAGCCCGGCCCCAGCCACCAGCAACAGCACCCCGAGCACCATGGACGCACGCACGGCGGTCAGCCTACCGTCGCCGGAAACCCAGAACAGGCGATGTGCGAGCCGGTCAACGAGCGGTGATCACTGTTTGGGTGCGTTGAGCTACAGATCATGTCGCTCGACGCACACAGATCGTGATCACTGCCTACTACCGGTCTACCTCGCCGCGGATGAACGCCTCCACAGCCGCGTAGGCGTCGGAGTCGGAGTACTGCTCGGGTGGGGACTTCATGAAATACGCTGACGCGGAGGTTATCGGGCCACCGATTCCCCGGTCCAAGGCGATCTTCGCCGCGCGAATCGCGTCGATGATCACGCCGGCGGAGTTGGGTGAATCCCAGACCTCGAGCTTGTATTCCATGCTCAGCGGCACATCGCCGAAGCCCCGGCCTTCCAGTCGCACATAGGCCCACTTGCGGTCGTCGAGCCACGGCACGTGGTCCGACGGTCCGATGTGCACCGCCGCCTTCTCCATCTCGTGCGGCACCTGCGAGGTCACCGACTGCGTCTTGGAGATTTTCTTCGACTGCAGCCGCTTGCGTTCCAGCATGTTCATGAAGTCCATGTTGCCGCCGAAGTTGAGCTGATAGGTGCGCACCAGCTCCACGCCACGATCTTCGAACAGCTTGGCCAGAACCCGGTGTGTGATCGTCGCACCGACCTGGGACTTGATGTCGTCTCCGATGATCGGCACTCCGGCCGAGGTGAATTTGGCGGCCCACTGCGGATCGGAGGCGATGAACACCGGCAGGGCGTTGACGAAGGCGATACCGGCATCCAGCGCGCACTGGGCGTAGAACCGGTCCGCGTCCTCGGAGCCCACCGGCAGGTACGACACCAGCACCTCGGCGCCGGACTCGCGCAGCGCGGCGACGACGTCCACCGGCTGCTCGTCGGACTCGGTGATGATGTCGCGGTAGTACTCGCCCAGGCCATCCATCGTGTGCCCGCGCGCCACGGTGACGTCCAACGGTGGCACGTCGCAGATCGAGATGGTGTTGTTCTCGCTCGCGACGATGGCCTCGGACAGGTCGCGCCCGACTTTTTTGGCGTCGACGTCGAAAGCGGCGACGAACTCCAGGTCACCGACGTGATAATCGCCGAACCGCACATGCATCAGCCCGGGAACTCGCGTTGTAGGGTCGGCGTTGCGATAGTACTGCACGCCCTGTAGTAAGGAGGCAGCGCAGTTGCCGACGCCTACAATGGCGACCCGGATACCGGGACCGGCGTCGCGGCCTTCAGTCATGGTCCGCCCTTTCAGTGTCATCATTATGTGATGCGGCTGGATCAGCTTTTTCATGGGCGATCAGTTCGTTGAGCCAGCGCACCTCGCGCTCGCTGGTTTCCAGACCCATCCGGTGCAGTTCCAGGGTGTAGCGGTCGATCTGGTCGCCGGTCCGGGCCAGCGCTGCGCGCAGGCCCTCTCGACGTTCCTCCACCCTGCGCCGCCGACCCTCCAGGATGCGCATCCTGACTTCGGCTGGGGTCCGCGAGAAGAACGCCAGATGCACGCCGAACCCGTTGTCCTCCCAGGTCTGCGGGCCGGCGTCGGCGAGCAAGGTGGCGAAGCGCTCCTTGCCGTCGGCGGTGAGCCGGTACACCCGTCGGGCCCGACTGGCCCAGCCCGTGCCCCGACCGGCCCGCAGATCCCGTGAGTCGTCGGGGGGATCGGTGTCCTCCACGATGAAGCCGGAGCGTTGCAACCGGCGTAGCGTGGGGTACAACGACCCGAACGAGCAGGCACGGAACGCCCCGAGTAGGCCGGTGAGCCGTTTGCGCAGCTCGTAGCCGTGCATCGGAGCGTCGTGTAGGACCCCTAGCACCGCTAGCTCCAGCACGCGGCACCTCCTACCCGTCGCCCGATGTATAGCTGCACTATATCGCGTCGATACATCTGGCACTTCGTATGCGCCGTCTTACCGCCCGAACGCCCCAGCGATGATCACGCAACGGTTGCGTAGGCTGTTGGGCGTGCGGACCCAACGGCAAGTGGTGGACTACGCCCTGCAGCGGCGTGCGCTGCTGGCGGAGGTCTACGCGGGCCGGGTCGGTCTCACCGATGTCTGCGACGCGACCCCGTACCTGTTGCGGGCGGCGAAGTTCCACGGCGAGCCCAGCTCGGTCACCTGCCCCCTGTGCCGCAAGGAGTCCCTGACGCTGGTCTCGTGGGTGTACGGTGACGGCCTCAAACACGCGGCCGGTTCGGCCAGGACCGCCGAAGAGCTGAGCCGGATGGCGACGGTTCACGAGGAGTTCAGCGTGTACGTCGTCGAGGTATGCCGGACGTGCAGCTGGAACCACCTCGTGCAGTCATACGTCCTGGGAACCAGCGGTGTGAGTAGGCGGTCGCGCCGGCGGACCGCAGCGGAGTAAGCCGTCTGGGCTGGGGTTATCCCCGAAAGGGCGGGTCCCTGTTCGGATCCTCGTACCGGTCTGGGAGGACAACGCGTGACCGACCAGCGAGACGACAGCGGTCGACCAACCAGACCGACGCCGGCCGAGCCGGCAATCAGGCGCACGCCGTCGGTCCCCCAGAGCGAGCCCGAGCTGCTCACCCACCCAGCGACATCTGCTGCCCGACGTCCAGCCGACAGTGGTGATCGCTACAGCTACCGGTATGACAACGGCGACTTGCCGCCGGCTAACCGCGCGAGGCAGCAGCCGGCTTGGCGTACCCGCTGGCTGCGGGCACGCAAGTTCGTCCTCGCCGGACTTCTGCTGGCCGTCTTGACGCCGGTGGTGGCGATTTTTGTCGGTTGGCTCTATTTCACCGTGCCATCACCCGCGGTGCTTGCGGCGCAGCGCAAGCAGGTCACCACGATCATGGCCAGCGACGGGACCACCGAGATCGGCCGTTACGTTCCTGATCAAGGAAATCGGATATCGGTCAGTCTCGCGCAGGTGCCGATGCGGGTGCAGAACGCGGTACTGGCTGCTGAGGACCGCAGCTTCCGATCCAATCCCGGCTTCGACATCACCGGCATCGCGCGGGCGGTGTGGGACCAGCTCACCGGCGGCAGCGGCGGTGGCTCCACGATCACCCAGCAGTACATCAAGGTGGCCACTGGCCACGACGAGCACAGCCTATTCCGGAAATTCCGCGAGATGATCGTCGCGGCCAAGCTGACCAAACAGGAATCCAAGGACTCGATCCTGGAGGACTATCTCAACACGATCTACTTCGGTCGGGGCGCCTACGGCATCCAGGCCGCCAGCCAGGCGTACTTCGGGAAGAATGTGCAGAATCTGACCGTTTCCGAGGCCGCGGTCCTGGCCGGCGCGATCCGGTCACCGTCGCGGCTGGACCCGGCGAAGAACCTGGCGCAGGCCCAGGCGCGGTGGAACTTCGTGCTCAACGGCATGGTCGAGCAAGGTTGGCTGTCCCCGACCGATCGCACTGTCGGGCTGTACCCGACGACCTTGCCGCCGAGTCAGGCCCCGGGCGAACCGACCGACGACCGGGCACACATCGTCGACCGGGTGATGGACGAGCTGGACAAGCAGGGCATCACTCGTGACCAGCTTGCCGCCAACGGTGGTCGGATCACCACCACCATCGATCCCCGGGCCCAGCAGCTGGCCCGCGACGCCGTAGTCACCGAGCTGCGCGGGCAGCCGAACAACCTGCACTCCTCGCTGGTCGCGATCGACCCGCGCAGTGGAGGGGTGACTGCTTACTACGGTGGATCTGCTGGGGATGGCTTCGACCTGGCCGGAGGGCCGGCGTGGAGCCCGGGATCGGCGTTCAAACCGTTCACCATGATGGCCGCGCTGCAGCGCGACATCGGCATGTACTCGGTCTACTCCGGCGAGTCTCCAGTGGTGGTCGACGGTACCTCCTATGCCAACTCGGAAAGCCTCAACTATCCCCAGCTGAGCTTGCGCGAGGCGATGACCAAGTCGGTCAACACCGCCTTCGTGCGGTTGGCTCAGGACGTGGGACCCACGGCGATTCGGGACGCTGCGATCCAAGCCGGGATCCCGACCGAGATCAACGGTAAGCCCTCCATGGCCGAAGCGGACAGCGGGGCGCCGGCGCTGGGTATCACGCTCGGCCAGTACCCGGTGCACACGATCGACATGGCCAGTGCCTACGCGACCTTCGCCGCCGACGGGATGCGGCGCGAGCCGTTCTTCGTCCGGCAGTACGCCAACGCCCGGGGCACCGTCGAATACCAGCACCTCGACAAGCCACAACCCGCCTTCGACCGGGTCGACCCCGAGCGCAATACGCAACTGGCCCGCAACGTCACCGCGACGATGACCGACGTCGCGCGCAGCTCACAGATCCCGCTGACGGGCGGCCGTGTAGTGGCCGCCAAGACGGGCACCCACCAGCTCGGCGACACCGGCCGCAACTCCGCGGCGTGGACGGTCGGGTACACCCCTTCGATATCCACCGCCGTCTGGGTGGGCGACCCGGCCAACACGGCACTGAAGAACGCCAACGGTAGTGACGTCTTCGGCCGCGGCGTGCCGGGCGCGATCTGGCAGCGGTTCATGAACTCCTACCTGATGGGCGCACCGATGGAGGTCTTCGCCCCGTACAAACTGATCGGTCCGGCCGCGCCACCACCAGTCGAGCAGAAGCCGAACCCGCAACCGACCCGCACCCGGCGCAGCACCGAGCCGTCCGCTACGCCCGAACCCAACTTCGGCGACCTGGTTCCCATGCCGATCGAGCCCTCGAACAAGCCGACCAGACCACAGCACAACGACTGTTTCCCGTTCTGTGATGCGCCGACGCCGAGCGACGGGGGACAGGACAGCCGGGGGGGCTAGTTGTCCCAACGTGTGGTTCCCAGCTGGACCGACCCGGTGGCGACGAGGGCCAGCCGGATCATCGGCGGTCCGCTGGGTCGGCACGCAGTGCTGGGTCGGCAGTGGTTCTGGACGCCGCTTCGGGTGATTCTGTTGTTCGCGACGATCACCCTGGCGTTGGGCTGGCTGGTCAAGGTGCCCTGTTTGCAGACCTACCGCGACAGCGCCGGCACGCTGCAGGTGGACTGGCGCAACGGCCACCAGTACCGGGCGATGTGCTATTCCGACACCGTCCCGCTCTACACCGAGGAGCGGCTGGACCACCCTGGATTGGCCGGATTCCCCTACGCCACTTCGTGGATCGAGCATCGGGGCGAGCCCGGTCAGCAGCGGCGCTATATGGAATATCCGGTGCTCACCGGCCTTTACCAGTGGGTCGCAGCCAAGGCCGCCCAGACCTGGGTAGCCATCGGGCATTCCGGTCGGCTGCCCACCTCGGCTCCGGCCATAGTCTATTTCGATATCAGCGTAGTGGGGCTGACCGCGGCCTGGTTGCTGACCGTCTGGGCGCTGGTGAAGCTATCCCGGCGAAGACCGTGGGATGCCGCGCTGGCCGCGCTGTCGCCGCTGCTGGTGGTTCATGCGTTCACCAACTTCGACGCCCTTGCCACCGCGCTGGCCACCGTCGGGCTGCTGGCCTGGGCCCGGCGCCGACCGGTGCTCGCCGGCGTACTGATCGGTCTCGGTGCCGCCACCAAGTTCTACCCGCTGCTCTTCCTGGGCCCGATCCTGCTGCTGTGCCTGCGGGCCGGGCGGCTGCGGGCGGGATTGCAGGCCACCGCCGCAGCGGCGGCGGCCTGGGCGCTGGTCAACCTGCCAGTGGCGATCCTGTTCCCGGCCGGATGGGCGGAGTTCTTCCGGCTCAACAGGCAGCGCGGTGCCGATCCGGACACGCTGTACACGGTGGTCTCCACCTTCACCGGCTGGTCCGGCTTCGACGGGGTACTGCGCCCCGGCCAGATCCCCGCCACGCTCAACCTGGTAAGCGCGACGCTGTTCCTGCTGGCCTGCGCCGCGATCGGCTGGGTCGCGTTGGCGGCGCCGCGGCGTCCCCGGCTGGCTCAACTGTGCTTTCTGGTGGTGTGTGCGTTTCTCCTGGTCAACAAGGTGTGGAGCCCGCAGTACTCGTTGTGGCTGGTGCCCTTGGCGGTACTGGCGATCCCCCGGTGGCAACCGGTGTTGGCCTG
Source organism: Actinomycetota bacterium (assembly GCA_030854185.1). GTDB lineage: Bacteria > Actinomycetota > Actinomycetes > Mycobacteriales > Pseudonocardiaceae. Next base: position 19,658 of record JALYTS010000080.1, read on the forward strand.
GATGACCGTCGACGCTGCGCTCTGGGCCCCCCGGATGGCCTACTACCTCGGTACGGATCACCGGGGCTTGCCCATCGAGCCGTTCCTGGGCGCCGTGTTGATCCGTGATGCAGCGGTCCTGCTGCTGGTGGCCCTGGTGCTGCGAAGCATCTGGCGTCCAGAGCACGACCCAGTCCGGATGGCTGGCGACGACGACCCCCACGGTGGCGTCCTCGACGGCGCGTCGGACAAACTGCTGGCTACCCTGATTCGGAGAAAAATCGGGGTTACTGCAACCCGATAGCCCCTATCGCGTCTTCAGATAGGACCCTCCGGCGATGAATTGTCGTTGCGCTGCGTAATCGCCATCACCGGATCTTGGTCGCTGACAGGGGTCACGATACCCGTCTTCGTAACCTAGAAGGGGTGTCCGGGGCCTCCTGGCACGTCAGCACGGTGCACCGTGAGTGCACAGCGTAACCACGATCTGCTGAAAGTGCTGGTTACAGTTACGGAGAGGCCCTATGGTCGTTACTCTAACGTCACAACCGGGTACAGAGAGACACGTGAGCGACACGGAGGCACCTATGGGAGCACGAGCGAGGGTGACCACGGTTGCCGGCGCAGCCACGTTACTGTGCGCAGCCAGCACCTTTGGAGGGGCGCTATCCGCCCTTGCAGCACCCTCCAATGTTTCCCCCCCCGGAGCGGTTGCTGCAGCTCCGGCACCCATGTTGGTGGGTGGCTGCGGCGACACGGTGAAGGGCGCTCCCGGCCAGCCGGTGGGCATCCGGTTAGCCGGCCTTTCGGTAATCGACGTTGGTTCGGTACCTACTACCGGAGCCAAGACGTTCGACGCCACACCTGCCCTGCGCCAGGAGATGGGACCGTTGGCGCCGGTATGCAAGATCAGCGCTGAGCCGCTTGCCGGGATCACCGACCCCATCACGAAGGTGATCGGGCCCGCCGCACCGGTGACCGGCGTGATCGGAACGCTTCCCTTGGTGGGCACGCCTGCGGCGCCAGGGGCATCCACTGCTCGGCCACCGGCAGCGCCGGCGGAACAGCCGCAACCCAGCGCGGCGACCGCACCAGCACCAGCACTGGCTCGTCCGGCCGTCGGTCCGTTCTTCGGTCCGATGATTCCAAGCGACTTCCCGTTCGCGCTGGGGCAGTACAACAGTGGGCTACCCCGCTACAACTACGCTGAGCTGTTGCAGATCGGTCGCCCGGGTGCCGGTGCGCTCGGTCGGCTCTCGTCTGGCATGTTGACGGCGGACCTGTTCGGCACGCCACAGGTCAGCAATGGCTCGGGAACATTCGGCAAGCCAAGTGCCGCAGCCAACGACGTCGCCGCTGCGGGTCGTGCGACTGCGTTGCCCGCCAGTGGTGTGGAGCGCATCGCGCTGCCGATCCTGGTGGCGGTGCTGATGCTGGCCAGCGTCACCGCCGCGCTGCTGCGGAGTTGGGTTCTCGGGCGACGCTGACTGGGCGCCTCACGGCGAATTGGCAAGGGGCCGCCACGCGATTGTGAT
>JALYTS010000181.1 GCA_030854185.1 Actinomycetota bacterium
GACCCATCCCGAACCCGGAAGCTAAGCCCTCCAGCGCCGATGGTACTGCACCCGCCAGGGTGTGGGAGAGTAGGACACCGCCGAACACCACCCAACACAGAAGGGGCCCCCACCCAGGGGCCCCTTCAGCTCTGTCAGAGCAACGAGAGGATCGCGACCGTGTCAGCCGGACCGAACCCGACCGGAGATGCGGACCGCAACGGTAACCATCGCCGGAGCGAGGTGGCGCGCGGTCGCCCTGCGGGGCAATGGGTTGCGAAGCGCGGCGAGGATGGCGAGCGGTCGGCGGGTCGGGGCGGACGACCGCAGAGCAGCCGGCGCGAAGACAGCCGAGCTCAGAGCGGTGGCCGCCCGCCGATACGACGCACTGGCGAAACCTCGCCGGACAGAGATTCCGCGCGCCCGGAGATTCCTGCGGATGTGGATGGCAGCGAGTTGGACCGTGATGTCCGCCAGGAGCTGCTGACCCTGCCGAAGGGGCTTGCGGAGCTTGTCGGGAGTCATCTGGTGATGGCAGCGCGGCTCTTGGACGAGGACCCGCAGCTGGCACTTGCGCATGCCCGTTTCGCACGCTCTAAGGCAGGTCGGGTCGCCGCAGTTCGGGAAGTCGCGGGTCTATCCGCGTACCACGCAGGAGAATGGTCCGAGGCGTTGGCGGAGCTGCGCGCGGCACGACGGCTGGGTGGTGATACCGGGCGACTGGCGGTACTGGCTGACTGCGAACGGGCGTTGGGACGGCCGGAGCGCGCCCTGGAGATCGCGCGGAGTCCGGAGGCTCGACAGCTCGACACGGAGGAGTCTGTCGAGCTGCGGATAGTTGCTGCCGGGGCACGGAGAGACCTCGGACAGTTCGATGCTGCGGTGGTCGCCCTGCAAGGGCCGGACCTGGAGGCGGAGGGAGACGAGCCCTGGCGGGCCAGGCTGCGCTACGCATACGCGGACAATCTGCTCGCCGCCGGCCGAGAGCAGGACGCGATCAGGTGGTTCTTGGCTGCTGCAGAGGTTGACATCGACGAGGCTACAGACGCTGCGGAGCGGGCTGTCGAGCTCAGTGAGCGGCCGGCGCCGGAGTGAGCGGTCTGCTGGACGGCTACGACGCGGTGTTGCTCGACCTCGACGGCACCGTGCTCCGGGGATCCGAGACGGTGCCGGAGGCGCCGGACGTAGTCAACGAGTTGCGCCAGGCAGGATGCGCCGTGCAGTTCGTCACCAACAACGCATCGCGGTCGCCCGCTGAAATCGCCGAACACCTGACCGCGCTCGGCCTGCCCACCGCTGGGGCGCAGGTCGTCACCAGCGCTCAGGCAGCGGTGGCCTTACTGGCATCACAGCTTGCAGCGGACGCTGCGGTTCTTGTCGTCGGCGCCGACGCGCTGGTCGCCGAGGTGCGGTCAGCCGGGCTCAGGCCGGTGACCGCCGCTTCGGACGATCCGGTCGCGGTCGTACAGGGCCACTCGCCGGACACCGGGTGGGCCCGGCTGGCTGAAGCCTGCCTGGTGATCCGCGGTGGCGCGATGTGGGTCGCGTGCAACGTCGACCGAACGTTGCCCACCGAGCGGGGCCTGCTGCCCGGGAACGGCGCGATGGTGGCGGCCTTGCAGGTCGCGACCGACCGGGAGCCCACCGTCGCCGGCAAGCCCGAGCGGGCGCTGCTCAATACCGCCATGGAGCGCGTAGGCGCGCGGCGACCTCTGGTGGTCGGCGACCGCCTCGACACCGACATCGCTGGGGCTCGGGCCGCCGAGCTGGATTCGCTACTGGTGCTCTCCGGGGTCGCCGACCCGGCCGCACTGCTCGCTGCGCCGCCTGAGCAGCGACCCAGTCACCTCGGCGCCGACCTTCGAGTGTTGCGCGGGTCCGTGGCTGACGTGCGGATCCAGACACGGCCCGGCTGGCGCGTCGATGTGGCCGACGGCCGTCTGCTCCTACGCAGCGAGGGGACGGCCGGCGATCCTCTTGACGCATTGCGGACGCTGTGCGCAGTCTGGTGGATCGAGCACCGCGGGACGGTACTCGTCTGCGCCTGCGACGACACTGCCGCTGCTGCGTTGGATCGCGTCGGCCTTGGTGAGGCCAGGAGGCCAGCTAGATGACGTCACAACCGCCGTCAGCCGCAGTCCAGACACCTGCTGGCATCGTCGAATCTCTCACCGGCTTGCAGGATCTCGATGACCTTCCGACCACGGAACACGTGGCGCGATTCACCGCCATCCATAACTCGCTGACCGCGGCGCTGTCCAGCATCGACGACGTTTAGGCGGCTCGGAGGTTAGCTGGGGGCGGAGGTTTAGAAGGGGGCGGAGGGTTAGATGGTACGCAGGGCCCGGCTGGACGCGGAGCTGGTGCGGCGCGGTCTGGCCCGGTCTCGCGTTCATGCCGCCGAGCTGGTCGCACAGCACCGGGTCAAGGTCGGTGGATTGACGGCCACCAAGCCTGCCACCGGAGTCGACGCGAACACCCCGCTGCTGGTTGCGCCGACGGACGATGAACCCCACTGGGTGTCGCGGGGCGCGCGGAAGCTCCTTGGCGCACTGGACGGCCTCATCACCGGAGGTCCGCCCGTGGCGGGTCGGCGCTGCCTCGACGCCGGAGCCTCTACCGGGGGTTTCACCGAGGTGCTGCTGCATCGCGGGGCACGGGAGGTGGTTGCGGTCGACGTGGGCTACGGGCAGCTAGCCTGGTCCCTACGCACCGACGACCGGGTCCGGGTGCATGACCGGACGAACGTGCGCACGCTGCAACCCGAAGGCATCGGGGGTGCCGTGGATCTAGCTGTGGCCGATCTGGCGTTCATCTCGCTGCGTCTGGCGCTACCGGCGTTGGTGGGCTGCACCAAACCGGAAGGCGACCTGCTACCGATGGTCAAACCTCAGTTCGAGGTCGGCCGCGACCGCCTGGGCGCCGGCGGCGTGGTCCGGGATCCACTGCTGCGTGCACAGGCCATGTTCGATGTCCTGGCGGTCGCGGCCGACCTCGGGCTCTGTCTTGTCGACGCCACCGCGAGCCCCTTGCCCGGACCGTCCGGAAACGTCGAATACTTCCTGTGGTTGCGTCGTGGAGCCGCCGATCCGCTGCGCCCGGCTGAGGAGCTGGTGCGCGACGCCGTGCGGAGGGGGCCGCAGTGAGGTTCGGACGTGAGGTCCTCCTGGTGTTGCACACCGGGCACCCGGAGAACCTGCGCACCGCAGAGAAGGTCGCGCACCGGTTGGCCAACGCGGGGATCGGGCTGCGGGTGCTCACCGAGGAGACCAAGCACCTCGAACCCACGCTGCGCGAGCACCAGGTGCCTACCGGGCCGGAGGCTGCGGCAGGCGCGGATCTCGTGGTGGTTCTCGGCGGTGACGGCACCTTGCTGCGGGCCGCCGAACTGGCCCGGCCATGCGGTGTTCCGCTGCTTGGGGTGAACCTCGGCCGGGTCGGCTTTCTCGCTGAAGCCGATCTCGACTCCCTCGACCAGACGGTGGGCGCCATCGTCGACGGCGACTACCTCGTCGACGAACGGATGACCGTCGACGTCACCGCCAGCCTCAACGGCTCTACTCTCGCCCACACCTGGGCGCTCAATGAGGCCAGCGTCGAGAAGAGCAGGCGGGAACGGATCCTCGAGGTGGTACTCGAGGTGGACCGTAGGCCGGTTTCCGGATTCGGGTGCGACGGTGTGCTCTGCGCCACCCCCACCGGGTCCACCGCCTATGCCTTCTCGGCCGCTGGACCCGTGGTGTGGCCGGACGTCGACGCGCTCGTTGTGGTCCCCAACAACGCACATGCGCTCTTCGCTCGTCCGCTGGTGGTGTCGCCGGACTCGGTTGTCGCGGTGGAGACCGATCCGCAGGGGCACGCAGCGGTGCTGTGCTGCGATGGGCGCCGGACCTTCGCGCTGCCGGCCGGCACCCGTATCGAGGTGGTCCGTGGCGCCATCCCGATACGGCTGGTGCGCCTGAACGATTGCCCGTTCACCGATCGGCTGGTGCGCAAGTTCGAGCTGCCGGTACAGGGCTGGCGAGGCCCCCGAACGGGCTGACAGCTGGTTCTGGTTCATCAGGACCGATGAGTTCAGCGCTGCTGCGGCGTCGAAGGTAGTGACATGGTTCGAACATCGCGAAGGGAGCCACCATGCCCACCCGAGACGCCGCCCCCGTCGGAGCGCCCTGCTGGGTCGATCTGATGACCTCCGACACCGAGCGCAGCCGGGCGTTCTACTGCCAGCTGTTCGGCTGGACCGCTGAGCAACCCGCCGCGGAGTTCGGCGGCTACTTCAACTTCACCAAGGACGGGGTCCGGGTCGCTGGATGCATGGCCAATCGACCTGACTCGGAGCTGCCGGATCTCTGGTCGGTCTATCTGGCCACCGATGACGCCAGGAAGACCGTCGAGGCCGCCGCAACCCACGGAGGTCAGATCCTCGTAGCAGCCATGGACGTCGGTGACCTCGGCACCATGGCCGTCGTCAGCGACCCAGGCGGCGCCGGAATAGGTGTGTGGCAGGCCGGTCTCCACCAAGGCTTCGGGCTCCTCGGCGAGCCTGGCACACCGAGCTGGTTCGAGCTGCACACCCGCGACTACCAGGGCGCTGTCACCTTCTACCGCGAGGTGTTCGGTTGCGAGACTCATGTTGTCAGCGACACTCCGGAGTTCCGCTACACAACCGTGCGGCAAGGCGAGGACTGGCTGGCCGGGATCATGGACGCATCGGCTTTCCTTCCCGATGGTGTCTCCGCCCACTGGTCGGTGTACTTCGGGGTTGACGACACTGACGCCGCGCTGGCGAAGATCGTCGACCTCGGCGGCTCGATCCTGATGGCTGCCGAGGACACGCCCTACGGCCGCCTCGCCGCAGCCGCAGACCCAACCGGTGCGCGATTCAAACTCGTCGCTGCGAACGAGGCCACGCCGGGGAGCGTTTAGTCGCCCTGAGGTGACAAGCCCGCAACCTTGGTGAGCAAGCGGTAGAGAGCTTGGTAAGCAAGCGGTAGAGAGGATGCGGCATATGCAGAAGTTCACGCCATGCTTGTGGTTCGACACTCAGGGCGAGGAGGCGGCAAACTTCTACACCACCGTCTTCGACAACTCCAGGATCCTGGACATCGCTCGTTACGGTGCAGCCGGCCCCGGACCTGAAGGTACGGTGATGACTGTCGCCTTCGAGCTGGCCGGGCAGAAATTCGTGGCCTTGAATGGTGGACCGCGGTTCACGTTCAACGAGGCCATCTCGATCCAGGTGAGCTGCAACACGCAGGACGAGGTCGACTATCTCTGGAGTAATCTCTCGGAGGATGGCGAAGAAGGCCCGTGTGGCTGGTTGAAGGACAAGTACGGGGTATCCTGGCAGATCATTCCCACAGCGCTGGGTGAGCTGATAAGTGATCCCGACACGGTGAAGTCGCAAGAAGCCATCAAAGCCATGCTCGGCATGGGCAAGATTGACATTGAAGCCCTGCAGCGGGCGGTCAGCCAGCCGCAGGAGTAGCGAAGTGGGCGGTGGCTTTCACACCCCGACCAGCGGGGGTGAAAGCCACCGCCCACAGTTCAGCGGCGCACTACTGGATTCTCATCTCAGCAATCCCGGTGGTCCCAGTCGCTCCAGCGGCCGCGGTCCCGGTCGTCCCGGTGCCGGCTGTTGTCCCAGTCGTCCTGGCGCCAGCGGTGACCTCCGCCCCAGTCATTGTCGTGACCGAGGCTGAAGATTTCTGTGATCTTCATCTGCACTCCTCCTATGGAATACCAACCGTACTCTATATTAGACCACTAGTAGTACTCTATTTCGGGGAAGTTTTGTTGGCGCACCGATCGGTCCCCGAGGAGGTAGCTGAGCAGCGGGCCGGCCCCGGACGGGGTGCGGCACGCTAGGGTGCGGCCGTGCTCACCGAGATGCGCATCGAGGGCCTCGGTGTGATCGACGAGGCCACCCTGGACCTGCACCCCGGCCTGACTGTGGTGACCGGAGAGACCGGAGCAGGCAAGACCATGGTGGTGACCGGCCTGCAGCTGCTCGCCGGCGGTCGGGCCGACGCCTCCCGGGTCCGGCG
>JALYTS010000023.1 GCA_030854185.1 Actinomycetota bacterium
GAGCTATAGCTCTCATCGCCACTCACAAGCGCGCGTCAGCGCGCCGAGAGGAGTGCGTCACCCGCCGTGCCCCGTCCCGCTGAGACCGCCGTCGTTACCGAAGCTTCGCGCCGGCCGCTGCGCGCCTGGCAGCGCCGAGCGCTGGCCCGGTACCTGGCTACCGCGCCACAGGATTTCCTCGCGGTGGCCACGCCGGGCGCCGGTAAGACGACCTTCGCCCTGCGGGTGGCAGCTGAGCTGCTGGCCGACCGGACTGTGCAGGCGGTGACCGTGGTCACCCCCACCGAGCATCTGAAGCATCAATGGGCGGCAGCGGCAGCCGAGGTGGGACTCGCCCTGGACCCCGAGTTCCGCAACTCGGTGGGTGGCACCTCGCGCGACTATCAGGGTGTCGCGGTCACCTACGCCCAGGTGGCGGCGCACCCGAGCCTTCATCGGGTGCGCACCGAGGGACGCCGCACCCTGGTGGTGCTCGACGAGATCCACCACGGCGGAGATGCCAAGAGCTGGGGTGAGGGGGTGCGGGAGGCGTTCACCCCGGCGGCACGCCGGCTTGCCCTGACTGGAACCCCATTCCGCAGCGACGACACTCCGATCCCGTTCATCAACTACGAACCCGATGCCGCCGGCGCGCTGCGCTCCGCTGCCGATCATTTCTACGGGTACTCCGAGGCGCTGGCCGACGGGGTGGTGCGCCCGGTGATGTTCCTCGCCTACTCTGGCGAGGCCCGCTGGCGGACCAGCGCGGGGGAGGAGTACTCGGCGCGTTTGGGCGAACCGCTCACCGCCGAGCACACCGCCCGTGCCTGGCGCACCGCGTTGGATCCAGCGGGAGAGTGGATGCCGGCGGTACTCAGCGCCGCGGACACCCGGCTGACCCAGCTACGCGCCGGCGCGTTGCCCGACGCGGCCGGGCTGGTGATAGCCACCGACCACACCACGGCCCGGGCCTACGCCGGGATCCTGGCAACGATCACCGGTCGGGAGCCGGTGCTGGTGCTGTCCGACGACCCCTCGGCCACCGGCCGGATCGCGGCGTTCGGCGACTCCGACGAGCGCTGGCTGGTCGCGGTCCGGATGGTGTCCGAGGGTGTCGATGTGCCCCGACTCGCCGTCGGCGTGTACGCGACATCGGCGGCCACCCCATTGTATTTCGCCCAGGCGGTGGGCCGGTTCGTCAGATGCAGGCGACCCGGCGAGACCGCTACGGTGTTCCTGCCCAGCGTGCCGGTCCTGTTGGGGCTGGCCAGCGAACTCGAGAAACAGCGCGACCACGTGCTCGGTGCGCCGCACCGGGCCGACGAGGGCTGGGACGACGCCGCACTCGCGCAGGCCAACGCCCTGCGCGACGAACCCGGCGAGCAGGAGCGGGCGTTCACCGCGCTGGGCGCCGACGCCGAGCTGGATCAGGTGATCTACGACGGGGCGTCCTTCGGCACGGCCGCCTTCGCCACCACTGAGGACGAGCAGGACTACCTCGGCCTGCCCGGGCTGTTGGAACCCGACCAGATGCGAGCGCTGCTGCGGCAGCGCCAGCAACAGCAACTGGGCCGGGCAACCGAGCGCTCAGCTGGGGGGCCGTCGGCGCAGGCCCAGCCGCCGACTGTGCGTCAACGACTCATCGAGCTGCGCCGCGAACTCAACACCCTCGTCGCGATGGCCCACCACCGAACCGACCGACCACACGGGGCGATCCACCAAGAGGTACGCACCGCGTGCGGTGGCCCTCCCACCGCGATGGCCACCGCCGACGATCTCGAAAAACGAATCGCCTACCTGCGCTCCCGGTAACCGGATACGGGCGGGTCACGGTAGGAGGAGCCGCTTTGCCGGCCGCGGAGGGTCACAACCTGCCGCACCGAGCGGATCACTCGCGTCCCGAAAAACAAGGACACCCGGCGCGACCCGTTCAGCCCTGCCAGCGCACCTCGCCGTCCTCGATGCGTTTGGTGGGAGCCAATCCAATGCTTCGAGCAACGACTGCCGACGCGTAGTGGTCAGGATGAACGTGCGCAACGATCGTGGAGACACCGTGCTGTCGCAACCACCCGGCCATGAGTGCCGCGGCTTCCTGTGCAAAACCCTGATACTGGTGCCGTGTGCCGATCACCCACGCGACCTCGGCTTGACATCCGCCGGGCTCGCGGGTGACTGTGGCTTGAACGTAGCCAACCGCACCTAGGTCATCGCGACGCCGCACCACCCAGTTCAGCCACCATTCGGAACCATCCTCGGATTGACCGACGACCTGCCGGGTGTACCGGCTGCGCAGCTCGATGACGCTGGGCGGTCCGCCGCCAATGAAGCTGTAAAGATCGGGGTCCCTGAGTACCGCCACCATGTCCTCGGCGTGATCGATGCGCACGGGTTGGAGCAGCAGGCGGCAGCTGCTCAAGAGCGTCGCCTGCAGCCTGCCGTTGATCGACATCACGGCCGACAATGTAGGCCGGAGCGACGGCACAGACGAGCGGATTCTCGTCAGCAGCTATGTCGGCGCGAAAGCGTCGATCTTGGCGGCCATGACGAAGTCGCTTTCAGTCAGCCCGCCAGCGTGGTGCGTAGTGAAGGTCACGGTCAGCTTGCCCCAGCTCACCTCCAAGTCGGGGTGGTGGCCCTGAGACTCGGCCAGCAGGGCGATCTGGGTAGCCAGGGCGAAGGGCTCTTGATCAGCCTCGCGCTCCCACAGTCTTTGCAGCTCCGCGTAGCGAGGTCTCGGGCGCTCATGCAACCAAGCTATCCCGGTTGGCTAGGACTCGGTGGCCTGGATGTCCGCCGCGATCTCTTTCAACTTCGACGAGTGTTCGCGGGCGTGGTGATTGCAGAAGAGCAGCTCGCCACCTGATGGCAGCACTGCTCGGACGCGGGCAGCGGCGCTGCACCGGTCGCAACGGTCGGAGGCAGTCAACTCAGGGCGGGTCAGCGTGCTGGTCATGGCTTCTCCCTCCGTCGGGGCCTGATCTGTGCGACCAGGCCCGGTCAAACCGGCTGCGGTACTCACGGGCGCCACCCGTCAACCCTGACATCGGATTCCACGGTCCCACTGTTGCAGACGAACGCGGTCCTCCCTGTGTTCCCGAGGTGACCATTGTGTGTCTGGAGCTAGTAGCGCACCCCGGGCCGTCGCGCGCAAGGGTGAGTCAGGATCGAGTGTCGCACGCTAGCCTGATCACGAGCCGGATCCGGTGCGCAACGCGGCAGGAGGACGAACATGATCGATGCGCGGGCGTTGGCCGCGGATCTGGCGGCTAACGGCGTCGTCGGGATGACGATCGCGTGGGCGGACAACAACGGGATACCGCGCTCCAGGACAGTGCCGATTGCGTCATTGCCTCAGGTAGCCACGCGCGGCGTCGGGGTGAGCCCACTGTTCGCGGTGTTCGACACCCACGACGCGATCACCTTCGCTCATCAGGGTCTGGCCACCCCTTCCGGTGACGTCCGATTGGTACCGGACCTGCGTGGGCTGACCCGGCTGGCCGGGCAGCCGGCGTTGGCGTGGGCTCCGGGCCGGCAGATCGCGGTGGACGGCTCGCCGTGGCCATACGACCAGCGTGGGGTGCTCGAAGCCCAGGTCGAGGCGGCCGCCGCGGAGGGGCTGGAGATCAAAGCTGGCTACGAGCTGGAGTTCGTCCTGACGCAGGCTGGTGACCTCGGGGAAACCGGCGGGGAGCCACGGCTGGCATACCAGGCCCCCGCCTACAGCCCGCACGCCCTGCTGGCGGTGGACGAGTTCGTGGCTGACCTGCTGGCCGACCTGGCGGACAACGGTGTGCCGGTGAATCAGCTGCACGCCGAGTACGGGCCGGGTCAGGTGGAGCTCAGCATCGTCGCATCCGACCCGATCACTGCCGCGGATCGGCAGCTGCTGACCCGCCAGACGATCCACGCCGCGGCCAGGTCACATGGTCTACGCGCGTGTTTCGCCCCGCTGTTCACCGCCGCGGGAGTGGGCAACGGTTGGCACCTGCACACCTCGGTGTGGCGCGGCGAACGCAACCTGCTGGCCAGCAGTCCCGCCGCGCCCGACCGCCCCAGCCCCGACGGCGCCGGCTGGCTGGGTGGGTTGCTCAGGGACCTACGGGCCCTGGCCGCGATCACGGCGCCGAGTGTGCCCTCACTGGCCCGGCTGCGACCTGGGTACTTCGCCAGCGCCTACCAGTTCTGGGGGGTGGAGAACCGCGAAGCGCCGCTGCGCTATGTCCTCGGTTCGGAGCTGCTCGGCGCCGGTCACGCCAACGTCGAGCTCAAGGTCTCCGACGCCTCAGCCAACCCGTACCTCGCGCTGGGCGCGGTGATCGCGGCCGGTGTGGCGGGACTGCGTGACGGCGCCGACCCCGGCGAGCCGATTCAGGCCGATCCGGGTGGGTGGACTGAGCAGGACCGCGCGGCCCATGGCCTGCGCCGGTTGCCGACGACACCTGCCGAGCAGGAGGAGGCGCTCAGCGGCTCCAAGCGGCTCACCGCGATGCTCGGAGAGCAGCTGCTCGGCGCGTTCCTCGCGGTTCGTCGATCCGACGCCGCCTGGGCCGCCGACCGATCGCTGGATGACGTCGTGGCCGCGCACCGCTGGCGGTATTGAGCCGCCTCACCTGAGCCGCCTCACCCCTGGGTGTTGCCCGGCCATGCCTGCAGCAGCGCCTCGGGCAAGCCCCACCAACCCAGCGGGGTGAGCCGATCATGCTCGTCGAGAGCACCGAGGACCCGCCACTGCTCCACGACGGGGACGAACCACTCGGCCAACACGCGGATGTCGTCATCGTCGTCGGCGTCCTCGATGAACCGCGCGAGCTTCGTGGCGGATGCCCGCGTCGCGGGTCCGCCGCGCGCCAGCGCCGCCACCGCTGCCAGCCAGTCTTCGTGATCGAGAGCGATGCCGGGGATCTCGTCGGTCCCAATGCCATCAGGCGCCGTGCCGTCAGGTGGTTCGTACACCGGGTTGACCACGCCCTCAGCCAACCGTAGCCACAGCCGTGCGTCGTCGGAGTCCAGGTTGCCCGGATCCACCCCACTGCCGGTGCGGAGGATCGCGACCGACCGCGCCCCACTGCGCAACGCGGCGCGCAGGTCACGGCACGCGGCCCGTAGCTCCGGGTCCGGCCGGGGGCGTTCGCCGACCCCGGCCAGGACGTCGCGGAGCTCGTCGGCAGCGGCCTGCTCGGCAGCGTCCCACTCGGCGAGGAAGTCGTCGTCCTCATCCTCGTCGTCGAGCTCGTCGAGCAACTCGTGCACGGGCACCCGGCCGTCGGGCAACGGCGAAGTCATCCAGCGTTCCTGCAGGTCCAGGTACTCCTGCCGGGCTGCTGGATCGTCGGCTAGTAGTCGTTCGGGATCGATGTCGCCGGCGCTGAGGCACCCCTCGAGGTGCGTGACGAGCAGATCGTGCAACTCGCGTCCGAGCGGGGTGCGTGCCGGCTCCACATCCCAGACATACAGTCGCATGATCGCGGTCGGTTCGGTCCCGGTCGCCTCAAGCCAGCCGTGTACCTCGCCGACCGTGGCTGCGCCTTCGGCGATCCGTCGCAGCAGGGACTCGGCGGATTCCCAGAAGCCGGCCGAGAACGGATTGCCCGCCGCGAGTAGCTCACGGCGCAATGCCGGCATCGCAGCCAGTGCATCCTTCGACGGTACGTTGAGCATCAGGTGGGCTACGTCGCGCCGGGTGAGCGCAGCAGGTGGGCGGTGTGCATGAGCTAGCAGCCGCGCTGCGTCAATTGCCACGCACCGATGCTAAGCCGCAGGCGGGGGTAGCGTTGTTCGGGTGCCGAGCATGGTGGAGCGGGCCCACACGATCGCGGAGGAAGTGCTGTTTCCGGCGGCCCTTGACGTCGACGCTCAAGGAATCATCCCCAGTAGCCATTTCGACCTGCTAGCTACGCAGGGTTTCTACGGCTTGGCCGGCGACCCCGAGCACGGCGGCATCGAGGTGGACTTCCCGTCGCTCGTCACGATCCTTGAGACGCTGGCGGGCGGGTGTCTCACCACCACTTTCACCTGGTTCCAGCACTCCAGTGTCGTGCGAGGCCTCACCGCCACGGCGAACCTAAACCTGCGGGAGAAGTACCTCGACGCGGCGCTGCGCGGTGAGCTGCGTGGGTCAGTGGCCTTTGCCGGCGCGATCCCGCAGCCTCCCCGGCTGTGGGCGACGGCCACCGACGGTGGTTGGCTGCTGAGCGGCGAGGCTCCATTCGTCACCGGATGGGGCATGGTCGACGTGCTGCAGATCTCGGCCCGCGACACGGCGCTGCGGGCGGGGGAGCCCACTGGCACCATCGTCACCGGGTTGGTCGAGGCGCAGGCCGGTGCGGGCATCACCGTCGAGCAGCTACACATGATCGCGGCCCAAGGCAGCAACACCGTCCGGCTCCGGTTTGCGGACTATGTCCTGCCGGCTGAGAGGGTCACCGCCGAGATCTCGCACCGCGACTTCCTCGCCAACCAACACCTGAGTATGCGGCGTAGCGGTTGCCTCGCGATGGGCGTCGCCGGGCGATGCATCCGGATGATCGGCGAGGTGGGGCAACACCAGGTCGCGGAGCTTCTGCTGGCTGAGCAGGACGAGATCCGCGACCGGCTCGATGCAGGACTCGGTGACCCGGCGATGTTGCCGGCGGCTCGGGCCGCCGCGTCTGAGCTCGCCTACCGGTGCGCCGGTGCGCTCGTGGTAGCAGTGGGCAGTTCGGGAATCCTCGCGCGCCAGCATGCCCAGCGGTTGGTCCGGGAGGCGACGTTCACCCTCGTCGCCGCCGGCCGACCGGAGATCAAGGACAACCTGCTGAACGCCTTCGGTCGAGGCCATGGGTAAGCTCACGCCGTGCAGGGGTCCAGTTGCAGCCAGTGATCATTACTGGGTGATCATTACTGGTGACAAGTACCGGGATAAGAGGAGCTGGGATGAAACGTGCGCCAGCGCTGTCCGTCGGGCCGGTGCTCGCAGCGGTAGCCGCGTTAGCACTGGGATGCACAGCTGCGACGGGCACTACTGCGCAGCACGGTCCTGTCGGCGCGGTCCCTACGGGGTTGGAGCAGTTCTACGGGCAGAACCTGTCCTGGGGCGGGTGTTCCGCGTTCGCCACCACCCCCAGCGACAAGAAGGCCTACGCTGACCCGGGCCTGCAGTGCGCCTACCTCAATGTGCCGCTGGACTACGCCAACCCGAAGGGACGCGTGATCAAGGTCGGCCTCCTGCGCCGACCCGCGTCGGACCCAGCGCACCGAATCGGTTCATTGGTGATCAACCCTGGTGGGCCTGGCGGATCTGGTATGAGCACCGCGGCCAGCCTGGCCGACCAGATCACGACCAATGACGTGGGACAGCGTTTTGACTTCGTGGGCTTCGACCCACGCGGTGTCGGCTCCAGCAAACCGCAGGTCGTCTGCCGGACTCCGGCGGAGCGGGATGCCGAACGCCTGATGAACCTCAACGTCGATACCTCGCCGGCCGGGGTAGCGCAGACGGAGAATCAGGAAAAGGTCGACGACGCCGGCTGCGTCACCCGCACCGGACAGGAGTTACTGGCCAGCGGCGGCACGCCCGAGACGGTCAGCGACACCGGAAAACAGGTCCTCGAGAATGTCGGTACCCGCGACGTGGTCCGTGACATGGACGTCATGCGGTCGGCTCTCGGGGATGAGAAGCTGACCTACCTCGGTTACTCCTATGGCACCCGGATCGGGACCAGCTACGCTGAAGCGTTCCCCAAGAACGTTCGCGCGATGATCCTCGATGGTGCTCTTGACCCGAAGCAGGATCAGATCTCCGAGCTTCTTGACCAGGCTCGGGGATTCCAGAAAGCCTTCGATGCATTCGCGGCGTGGTGCGCTGGTCGTGCCGACTGCGCTTTGGGCCAGGACAAGAACCAGGCTGTGAGCAAATTCCAGGCCCTGGTCCTGCCCCTGATCGACAAACCGATCGGCGTGCCTGACGGGCGCAAGCTTTCGTACAGCGACGCCACGATCGGCACTGTCCAGGCGCTGTACCTGTCTGACCTGTGGCCAACACTGAACCGCGGTCTGGTCGAACTCACCCAGGGCCAGGGGAACATCCTCATGCGGCTCGCCGACATCTACTACGGGCGCGGCCAGGACGGCTCCTACTCGACCGAGATGGATGTCTTCCAGGCCGTCCAATGCGTCGACAACCCGCCCATCAAAGACCCGAACGTAGCCCGCGATGTCGACGCCCAATACCGGAAGCTTGCTCCGTTCCTCGACACCGGTAAGCCACCGTCGCCAGCGCTCGACAACTGCGCATTCTGGCCCGTGCCGCCCACCGGGGGACCTCACGACCCGAACACCCCCGGGTTGCCGACGGTCATGGTGATCTCCACGACCCAGGATCCGGCCACGCCTTACCAGGCCGGAGTGAACCTTGCCCACGACCTCAACGCACGCCTGCTGACCTACGAGGGCACCCAACACACCGCCTTCCTGCAGGGCAATAGCTGCGTTGATCGCGCCGGGATCAGCTACCTGGTCGACCTTCAGCTGCCGACGGACGGGACCCGCTGCAAGCCCACGAGTTGACCGGCTCCCTGAGCCACCCTGGCCCATCGATCCCACCCCATGCCAGGTCACTACCCGCCCAGCAGCGCGTGAGGTAGCGAACCTGGAGCAGCGGATTTTCGGTTGCAGGCAGCGCATGCATGCCCTCTACAATTGTCGACACCTCGCTGCTGGAGGTGGAGATCTACATGGCGCTGTTCGGCCTCGGACTGGGCGGCTGCCTGCAGACCCTGATCATGGCGGCGCAGAATGCGGTGCCGGCCCGGGGCATGGGGGTGGCCACCGCGTCGGCGACGTTGTCCCCACGCCACAGTTCCAGTCAGTGCTCGCCGACCCGGCCGTCCGTCACAATCCCGCCAATGCCGCCGTTCTGCAGGCGGTCCGGGCCGGCGGAGTCAGTGGTTCCGGCAACGCCGGTGGGGTGCTGCAAGACTCGTCGTGGCGGGGGAAGCTACCTGGTCATCTGCGCCTCGGCGGCACGCCAGCCCGGCACCCTGACCGTGGCTCGCCGGGGTCTTCGTCGTGGGTCGCACCCTGCGCATCAGCATCGACGTCGAATCCACTTACCAGCGATCTTGAGTTCCCTGGCATGACCTGAACCGGAGCAGTGGACTTTCCCAAGACCCCGTGACTATAATTCGGACCATGAAGGTCCTTCCGCTGGCCGAGGTGAAGGCGCACCTGTCGGCGCTGGTGTCCGAGGTCGAGTCGCAGCATGGCCAGATCACCGTCACCCGCAACGGCACGCCAGCGGCGATGGTGGTGTCGGTGGCCGAATGGGAGTCGCTGCAGGAGACGTTGGCAGTGCTCAGCGATCCGCAAGCCGTTTCTGACCTGCGCGAGGCCGAGACGTCACGGGCAACCGGCGAGGTGTACAGCACCGATGATGTGCTGGCCGATTTTGAGGCTCGACGGTCGCAGAGCGCGTGACGCAGCCGTATACGGTGCTGTGGTCCGGACCGGCGAAGCGCGCTATCGGGAAGGAGTTGCCAGAAGCGGTCGCAGCCGCTGCTCTAGAATTGATCCTCGGAGCACTGCGGGAGGATCCGCACAGAGTGGGCAAGCCGCTGCGCGCGCCGATGGATGGTATTGGGTCGGCTCGGCGGGCGACTTACCGCGTGTTGTACCGAATCGACGACGCCAACCACGCCATCATCGTCGAGACGATCCGGCATCGGCGTAGCGCTTACCGGTAACTCTTCATCGCCTCGGCGGCTATCGGGAAGCGAGTTCGGCCGCAGCGGACCGTACTTCCTGCTCACTGGTACCGGCGGCGACCAACCGGCGGTAGCGGTTGAGCAGCCGGGGAGCGTGAAAGGCCAGTACTGCCACGAGAGCGCCATCGGCGAAGTAGCCGGCGACCGTGCCCTTGATCACGCCCGGGTCGTGCAGTACCTCGACAGACGTGGCTAGATCGCAGCGCCCGATCAGCTGCAGCGTCAGGCCGTACTGGTCGGACCAGAAGTACGGCACGGCGTCAGCTAGCCGGGTGACCTCCGCACCGGCTATGTGCTGCGCGACGACGGCGGCCTGCTCGGTGGCGGAGGTCCAGTGCTCGATACGTGGCCGGTCCCCGTAGGTGGGGTGTCGCCAGGCGGCGATGTCACCGACCCCGTAGACGTTGCCGGTGCCCTCCACCAGACCGGTGGTGTCGCAGAACAGCCCGTCTTCGGTCGGTACGCCAAGCCCGGCGAGCCACCCGCGGTCGATCACTGTGCCCACTCCGACGACGCCGCAGTCGGCCGCCACGACGCTCCCATCGGCCAGCCGGGCGACTATCCCGCCGCCGTCGTCGACAAAGTCGACCAGCCGCACCCCGCAGCGCACCGTGACTCCATTATCGGTCTGCAGTCGGGCGCACAGCCGGCCCATCTGCTCGCCGAGAACTCGGGCGAACGGCACCGGAAGCGCCTCCAGCATGGTCACCTCGAGGCCTGCCGTCCGGGCGGTAGAGGCGACCTCAGCACCGATGAAGCCAGCCCCGACCACCAACAGCGACCGCGCTCGGGAGATTGAACCCCGCAGCGCCCGGCAGTCCTCCAGCGTGCGCAGTACGTGTAGCTCCGGGTGATCGGGTTGGCCGGGTAGTCGTCGAGGCCGCACCCCGGTTGCCACCACGAGCGTGTCGTAGCAAAGCCGGGCGCCGTCGTCGAGCTCTACCGCATCGCCGTCGAGGCCGATCGCTGATCGACCCAGGTGCACTGTGACACCGAGATCGGCCAGCTCACCGCGGTGCAGGACGGCCCGTTCCTCGGGCCAGGTGCCGGCAAGAATCTGTTTGGACAGCGGGGGCCGGTCGTAGGGTTCATGCGCCTCGTCGCCGACGAGGCTGATCCGGCCGGAGAATCCCGCTGTGCGGAGGAACTCGACGGTACGCAGGCCGCCGAGCCCCGCGCCGACGACCACCACATGCACCATGGGCTCCTCCGTTGTCGGGGCTCATGGTCGCACGGCTGGTGCCCGGCAGCCGTCAGCTCACCAGTAGCGCGCGCTGGCTGGTCCAGAGTTCTCGGCGTTCCTCTTCGGTCAAGCCTCCCCAGACGCCGTACGGCTCTCGGGCGGATAACGCGTGGCGGCGGCACTGCTCGAGAACCGGGCAGCGCAGACAGATCGCCTTGGCCCGATCGGCGCGGCGAGATCGCGCTGAACCTCGCTCGCCGTCGGGATGGAAAAAGACGCTGCTGTTCAGGCCCTGGCAGGAGCCCTGGAGCTGCCAGTCCCATTCATTAGCGACCGGCTTCGGAAGTCGTCGGGTGTCCGTCATCTCCAACACCGTCCTTGCTGGTCG
The DNA here is from genome assembly GCA_030854185.1 of Actinomycetota bacterium. Taxonomy (GTDB): domain Bacteria; phylum Actinomycetota; class Actinomycetes; order Mycobacteriales; family Pseudonocardiaceae. The sequence goes on from JALYTS010000023.1 coordinate 11,291, forward strand.
ATCGGTCCTGGGTTGCTCGATTGATACCCCCGGTGCGGCGACGGCAAACCTGGCTTGTCTTCCCACCCGGTTTCTCGGGTCTTCTGCACGGTATGTCGACCCTGATGCACTCCAGCGCCGATCATCGGGCATAATGGACCTTGCGATGCTGCCACCGACGTCGGTGCAGCCGAGGTCGACTGTGAGCGCCTTCGCGGCGCAGGAGCTTCTCCGTGGGATTACGGGGTGGCCACGCATCAGCGGCCACCAGCTCTCCAGGAGAGGATCACCCCCGCGTGCCTTCGAACCATCCTGCCCCCGGGCAACCATGCACTTTCCGCGAGCTAGGAGTGCGAGCGGAACTGCTCACCGTGCTTACCCGCCAAGGCCTCACCACAGCATTTCCGATCCAGTCGGCGACGCTGCCGGACGCACTTGCCGGCCGTGACGTGCTCGGCCGTGGCCGGACCGGCAGTGGCAAGACGCTTGCCTTCGCGATTCCGACGATCACCGCGCTGGCCCGCTCAGGGCTACGCCGCACCGCTGGGCGCCCGCGCGCTCTGGTGCTGGTCCCCACCCGGGAACTGGCCAACCAGGTCGCCGACACCTTCGCTCCGCTGGCTGCTGCGCTCGGGCAGCGGATCACCACCGTCTACGGCGGTGTCGGCCAGGGCCGGCAGGTGTCCGCACTGCGCGGCGGGATCGACGTCCTCATCGCGTGCCCCGGCCGCTTGGAGGACCTGCTCGGCCAGGGTCACGTGCAGCTCGACGAGGTTGAGGTCACCGTGCTGGACGAGGCCGATCACATGGCCGATCTGGGTTTCCTCCCTGCCGTCCGCAGGTTGCTCGACCGCACCCCGGCCGGCACCCAGCGGCTGTTGTTCTCGGCGACTCTGGACAGCGCAGTGGATGTATTGGTGCGCCGTTACCTGACCAATCCGGTGGTGCATTCGGTCGACGCCCCGCTGGCGCAGGTGGCCGAAATGGCGCACCATGTGTTCACAGTGGATCACGCCGACAAGCCGTCGGTGATCCGCGAGCTCGCCTCCGGCCAGCGCCGCAGCCTGCTGTTCACCCGCACCAAACATGCCGCGAAGAAGCTTGCCAAGCAGCTGACGGTCGCCGGGCTTCCCGCGGTGGAGCTGCACGGGAACCTGTCTCAGCATGCTCGGGCGCGGAATCTCGCAGCGTTCAGCGAGGGCAGCGCGCGGGTGCTGGTGGCCACCGACATCGCAGCGCGCGGCATCCACGTCGACGAGATCGGCCTGGTAGTGCATGTGGATCCGCCTGCTGAGTGCAAGGCATACCTGCACCGCTCCGGGCGTACCGCCAGAGCCGGCGCCGAGGGGGTCGTCGTCACCCTGTCCACCCCGGATCAGGTCGGGGAGGTGCGGACGCTGACCCGGTTGGCCGGCATCAAGCCGGTGATGGTGCGGGTGCGTCCGGGCGCTGAACAGATCGCCGCGCTCACCGGCCCGCCGGCCCCTCTTGTCCTGCCGCCCGCGAGCGCTCCCGCTGCCGCCCCGGCGGCTCTCACGCCGGCGCATTCGCGGCGGCGTCAGGGTGGCGTTGTGGATGCCTCCCGGCACGGACCACGGCGGCCCACCCGCCGCCGCTCCACCCGTCGCGCTGCTTGACTGGAGGGCAATGGTCGCCACGTCCACGCGGACCTCAACGGATCAGTCGAACGGTCCATGTCGTCGGTGGCGGCGGTTGCTGCTGGTCATGCTTGTGGCGGTGGCGCTCTTCGGATCCGTGGTGGGCGTTTCGGTGGCGGGCGCGTTGCGAGCGCCCGGTACCGACAGCGTGGCGGCCCGGCTGGCTGAGTGGGGCCGTGATCACGGCTTCGACGGGCTGATCACCTGGTTGGAGAAGCAGCGGTACGAGCGCAACCGGCCACCGACCGGCGGCGTGCCGGTGGGGGGGATCCCGCGGGCCGCAGCGGTGCCGCCAGCCCCAACTGATCCGCACGCCCGGGCCGGAGTGGCTCATTCACCCGCCCCGCCACCGCTGCGCCCACCGGCGGGTATCGCGCCGTTGCCTGGTGAAGGTCAGTGGGAGACCGTGACGACGGTGCACGGCTGGCCCGCTGTCCGGGTCGCCCACCTGCGTCCGGACCGCGAGCACACGTCCTTCCTGGTAGGGGTGATGTGGCTGGATCCCACCCTGGTACGTGGTCAACTACATCCGGGCTTCCTGGATCCCGGTGGAAGCTGGCCGGCCGCAACGGCGCTGACTCCCGCGGAGGGGCGCACCGTGGTCGCCGCGTTCAACGGCGGGTTCCGCCTCAACGGCGCAAGCCACGGCGGCTATTTCAGCGACGGTCGCACCGCGCGGCCACTGGTGGACGGCGCCGCCAGCCTGGTGCTGCATAGCGATGGCACGGCCACCGTCGGCGCCTGGAACCGCGAGGTCCGGATGGCCCCGGACGTGGCCAGCGTCCGGCAGAACCTCGTCCCACTGGTCGACGACGGGCAGGTCAATCCGAGCTGCAGCAGCGGCGGCACCGCCCAGTGGGGCAGCACAGTGGGCCAGGTTGCGTTCATTCACCGCTCGGGCTTCGGCGTCACCGCCGCCGGTGGGGAGGTCTACGTCGGCGGACCCGCCCTTTCGGTGTGCACCCTCGGGCAGATCCTGCGGGCCAGCGGCGTGGTGCGCGGTATGGAGTTGGACATCAACCCGAACTGGGTCAGCGGCGCCTACTTCCACCCAACGGTCAGTGGCCCGCCGGAGGCCTTCCGGCTCTTCCCCGGCGAGAAAGTGGCCGCCGAGCACTACTTCAGCCCGTCCAGCCGGGACTGGTACGCCTACTACGCCCGGCCCTGACCCCGGCCGTCAGGTGACCGACGGATTGGAGCGGGGGTGCAACGGTTGATGCGGTGGCCCAGCGACCTGGAGGGCAGCTTCGACGAGATGATGATCGGGCGACAGCTGGCACGTCGGATCCGCTCGGGCAGCGTCACCGGTGAGCTGGAAGGCCTGGCAGCGGCAACCGCCGAAGTCGGTCTCCTTGAGCGGGCAGCTGCGGCATGGCTCGGGCATCCAGTCGTACCCACGAAACCGGGTGAACGTGGGGGAGTGGTGCCAGATCGCGCTCAGCGAACGCTCGCGCACATTGTCGATGCTGAGCCCGACGATTTGCGCTGCTGCCGGGCAGGGCAGCACCCGCCCGTCGGGTGCGATGACGATGTGTCTGCGTCCCCAGCCGTGCATGCACGGCTTCGGGTACGACTCGTAGTAATCCGCGACGACATAAAGGATCTCGAGGATGTCGCAGTGGGTCGCTCGCGCGCGGGCGACGGCCTGGTCCGCAGCGGCGACCTGATCACGGGTCGGCAGCAACGCGGAGCGGTTGAGCAGGCCCCAACCGTAGTACTGGGTATGGGCGAGTTCGAGCCGGTCCGCCCCCAAATCAGCGGCGAGGTCGGCGATCGGCCCGATCCGGGCGATGTTGCCGCGATGCAGGACGACGTTGACCGTCAGCGGCAGCTCCAACGCTGTCACGGCTCGGGCGGCAGCCAGCTTGCGGTTGAACACGCGGGCGCCCGCCACCTCGTCAGCCGAGATGCGGTCGGCATCTTGGATGCTCAGCTGGACGTGGTCGAGCCCGGCGTCGGCCAGCTCACCCGCCCGCCGTTGGTCGAGACCTACCCCGCTGGTGACCAGGCTGACGTAGAAACCAAGGTCGCGGGCCCGCGCGACGAGCGGGGTGAGGTCGGGTCTGGCCAGCGGCTCACCTCCGGTGAGGTGAAGTTGCAGCACGCCGAGCTGTCGAGCTTCGATCAGCACGCGGTACCACTCGTCGAGCGTCAGCTCCGCTGCCTGCGGGACAGCCACGGGATTGGAACAGTAAGGGCAGTGCAGCGGGCACTTGTAGGTCAGCTCCGCGAGCAGTCCTAGCGGCCTATCCACTGCTGGTCACCAGCAAATTCTGCGCTATCAGGTCCCGCAGCAGCGACACGACGTCCTCGACCGCGACGCCGTCGTACACCTCACCGACCGCCTGCACCACTTCGGCCACGCTGAGGCATCCGTCGCACTGCCGGACCACGACGGCCGCCGTCTCATTGAGGATGAGCACACCTTCGGGGAACAGCAGGACCGTCTCGTCGCTGAGCGGGTCGGTGGCGGTGCGGACCCCTCGGCGCAGCTGTGGCCGATCGGTGAGCGACAACGCTGGCGTCATCTATCCACCTGTAACGAGTGCTCGATTGCGTCCAGCATGCTCCACAGCACGTCGGTCTTGAACTCCAGGGCGCGGACGGCGGCGTCCTGGCCGAGCCTTGACGTGCAATGCGACAACACGATATCCAGCGCGTCGACGCATTCTTCCCGGGCGTGGTTGATACGAGCGTCAAAGTATCCCAGTGCATCATGGTTGAGCCAGGGATAGTGCTGCCTCAGCGCGACCGTCCGCGCGGCCATCGCCGCTGGTGCGAACAACTCCGTCAGCGACGACGCGACGCCCTCGATCCAAGGCCGCGTACGAGCAAAAGTGACATAGGAATCGACCGCAAAGCGCACACCCGGCAACACGTGCCGCTCGTCGATCACTTCCTCGCGGCTCAATCCGACCGCATCCGCCAAGACCAACCACCGGGCGCAGCCGCCGTCACCGTCCGCGGCGCCGTCGTGGTACGTGATTCGTGGCAGCCACCGCCGGCGGACCTCTGGGAGCGGACAGTTCGCGACGATGGCGGCGTCCTTTTGCGGCAGGTTCCGCTGATAATACCAACGGTTGGCCACCCACGCCCGCAGCTCGACTGGACGGAGCTCACCGGCGTCCATCCGCTGATGAAAACGATGTTTGTCCCAATAGCCGCGTCCTGCACCGCGCAGCATGCTCTCGAACTCGCCACGATCCAGCGCCGGATGATTTTCGTCCATCTTTCCCCTGTTCTACAGCTCGTATTCGGCGCCGTCGTGGGCAACACTTGCGCCGGCGCTGGTCAGGCAAGCTCGTTCGGGACCGTCTTCGAACAGCATCGGATTGGTGTTGTTGATGTGGGTGTACACGATGTGTGCGTCGGTCAGCTGGCGAAGCAGCCGCAGGCTCCCATCAGCACCGTTGACCGGTAGGTGACCCATGGATCGAGCGGCGGCCGTGCCACGTCGCTGCCGGTGCATCTCGTCATCGGTCCAGAAGGAGCCGTCCACCAGGACCAGCTGCGTTGCGCGCAGCTGGTCGACAATGCCGGCGTCGAGTGCCGCTACCGACGGTAAGAACGCCGCGGCGTGAGCGGTGTGTTCGTCGGTGATCCGGTAACCGATGACTACGCCGGAGGTCGGACCGCAGCCGCGGGCGTACCGGGGCAACCGGCCGCTGGAGGCCTCAATCGGCTCACACCATAATGGCGAGGCGGCGCCGTCGCGGTATTGCAGCGCGAATCGCTCACCTGGCCGGACTTCGTGCCAGTGCACCACCGTATAGCTTTCCAACGTCGGCAGCAGCCCGCACTGGGAAAGCAGGGTTTGGACCGCCGCAGTGCCGTATACGTGCAGCTCGTTCGCCTGGCGAAGGGACAGCAAACCTAAGGTGTGGTCGAGCTCGGCGTCAGTGAGAAAAACGCCGTGTATCGGCGCCGCAGAGTCATCGGGCCGGGGCCATAAGGGGCTGCAATCGCGCAGAGCGGCGTCGAGCTCAGGTCCAGCATTGCCCAGAAACCACTCTCCGTCACCATCGCCAATGGCGATGGTGGACGAGCGTCGTGGCGTCACCGGGCGCGAGCCTGACCGTGCGGCGGCACACACGGGACAGCCACAGTTCCACTGTGGCACTCCGCCGCCGGCCGCAGAACCCAGGATGCGAAGAAGCATCTCAGCCGAGCTGATTAATTCTAACGTCGACCTGCGTACATCGTGACTTCCATGGGAGTATCCAGTCGTTCCCAGGTCGGTGTCACCCATTGCCGGCGGGTGCGCAGCGTGCTCTGGGTCGGATTCCCGGGCTTCCCGCTGACAACGCGATGATTGTGAACAGTGACCATCTCGACCTCCGCCCACGCTGCCGTCGGCGCGACCGGCAACATTCTGGTGGCTCTGACGAAAACGTTTGCGAATCGGTAACCGGAGTTGATGTTGACAGAGGGCGTCGGTCGATGTCAAGGCTGATCACCGGGCTAGTCCCGCTCGGCGACCCGCAGACCGTGCGGTGTCTCGATCACCTTGGTGCCATCGGCGTCATGTGCGAGGGACAGTTGGCCGCCGGGGAACGGGATTCCGTGGACCTCGATGCGGTGCAGCCCCCTGGGGAGGACGGGATTCAGCGACACGGTCCCGGCTGGCACGTCGGGTTGCAGACCCAGACATAGCGCCACGATCGCCAGCGGCACCCCGGCCGCCCACGCCTGCGGGCGGCACGCAGTGGGGTAGGGCACGGGGAAGTCGCTCGGCTCGCGGTGGTGCCCACCGAAGAGTTCGGGCAGTCGATCGTCGAAGATCGCCAGCGCATCGAGCAGGTCACCGACCAGGCGCATCGCCACGTCGTCGAGCCCGTAGCGCCGCAGGCCCTCGCAAGCGATGACGGTGTCGTGCGGCCAGACCGAACCCACGTGATAGGAGATCGGGTTGTAGCCCGCCATCTCCGCTGAGAGTCCGGACGGCCGGTGGTCTGGTTCCGCGGTTGCACGGCGATCCGTTCCTCGCTGCCGCAACCACGCAGCGCGCCCACCTCGATCCGTAGGATCCACGGTTGATCCCGGCTCAAGCCCACGACCCAGTGTGCGGTGTTCTGCTCGACGACGTCGGGGGGCGGATCCAGCTGAACCGAGGTCGTGCGCGGACTCCCGGTGGCCTCGAAGCGCAGTTGCCCGGGCGAGTGATGCACCGCAGTGCCGGTCGCCTGCGCGCTGGGATCACCCGCGAGACGGCGAACCTGGAAAATATCAGCGAAATCGGAATCCAGCTGCAGCGACAGGCGGACCTGGACGGTGTCGGGCGTCCAGCAGCGCAGCGTCAGCGACTCCACCATGCCCGCGGGCGACAGCTGGCGCAGTCCAGCCGCACCTGTAGCCGGGACAGATTCCGGGTGTCATCGGTGATCAAGCCGAATGGGCCCGGACCCATGTCGCCGCGCTCGTCGGAGATCGCGAAGGTCAGACCGGCGATGACCGTGATGGTGCCTGGTCCGGCGAGCACCCCCTGCGGCGCAACGCCGTCGAAGTCCGGCGCTTCATCGGCCGTCATCCGGCCGCTCGGCCCGCCGTGAACGCCGCCGGTATCCGCGGTAAGTCCTGCCGAGCCAGCAGCGGCCGGACCGAGGGGTTGGGTGCACTGAAGACTATGGGCGCTGCGGGTGTGGGCGCCCGCAGGTCATGCATCGGGGCGAGCAACTTGGCATAACTGCGTACCAGTGCCGCGGAGGAGAAATGCTCGGCGACGTGGCTGCGGCAGGTCGCTCGATCGATCTCGCCGATCCGCCCGATCACCACGGCAAGCTCAGCGGTGGTTTCCCGGACGAACCCGGTGACCCCGTCGCGGACGATCTCAGAGACCGCGCCCCTGTTGGTGGCCAGCACCGGCGTGCCGCAGGCCATAGCCGCGACGAGCACCATGCCGAACGACTCGCGCCATGAGATCGGGGAGAGTACGGCGGCGGCGCGGGAGAGGAAGTCGTGGGTCGCCTCGCGGCCGAGCTCGCCGAGGAACACGACGTCGGGACCGAGATGCGGCGCGACTGCCCGCTCAAAGTACGCCTTCTCGACCGGTTCACAACACTCGGCGGCGATCAGAAGCGGCAGACCGGCCTGGCGGGCCAGCGCGATAGCATCGGCAGCCCCGTCCTCGGGCGCCATCCGGCCCAGGAAGGCCAGGTAGCCCTCCGAGCTGGCGCGAAAGGGGACCTCCTTGACGTCGACGGCGTTGTAGCAAACACCCGCGAAGGGTAGGTGCGGCGCAGCCTGGCGCTGCGAACGGCTGATCGCGACGAGCCGCAACTGGGGCGCGCGCGCCACCAGGCCGTTGTAGAGGCCGAGCAGCTCGCCGTCCATCGACCCGTGCACGACGTGCAGCGCAGGCACCGGACCCTGCGCCGAGAGCAGCGCGCCGAGCGGCCCGGAGTGGTCGATCACCGTGTCGACGTCGACGTCGGCCAGTGCGTCCAGCCCGCCGAGCACGTGGCGCCACTCTTCGGTCGCCATCCCGATCTGGGCCGGTAGGGCGTCGAGCGGTGAGACCACCCGGACCCCGCGAATGGCCGAGCCCGGCGCGGCGACAAGCGTCACGTCGTGGCCGGCGGCGGCCAGCCCAGCAGCCTGCAGGGCGACGACCCGCTCGATGCCGCCATAGTCGGGCGGCGGGACGGGAATCCACGGCGGGGCCAGAAGTCCAATGCGCATGCGGTGACCTTCTTCAGAGGCGACCGACCGCCCAGCAACGACGTCGGCTGCTCAGGCAGCGTCGGGCGACGTCGATCCAGCTGGCGGTCCATCGGGCTGTACACGTACACGAGATGTGGCCGGCGGCGACGCCGTGGCCTATCTGAGGTGGCGCCCGACTAGGCAGAAAGCCGTGACCGTCAAGGGCACTGTTGCCAAACTACACTGTTGGAGTCGAACGCTCATCGAACGTCTCGTCAAACTGTCACCGGCCACGCCACACCGGTGCCCGGCGCTCCAGGGCGGCGGCCCGGCCCTCCGTGGCGTCCTCGGTGGCACCAGCCACCAGTCGCATCGTTTCACCGAAGCGGATCGCGTCCACCCCGGACATGTCGGGGGCGCGGCGAGCCACCTCCTTGGTGGCCCGAGCGGCCAGTGGGGCGGCGGCGAGCAGCCGGTTGGCCAACTCCCCGGCCGCCGACAGTAGCGACGAGTGCGGCACAACCCAGCCGGCGAGGCCGATCTCCTTGGCCCGCTCGGCGCTGATCTGCTCGCCGGTGAGCAGCAGCTCCATGGCGTATTGCCAACCGATCCGCTGCGGCAGCCGGATGGCGCCGACGATCGTGGGGACGCCGATCTGCACCTCCGGGTAGCCGAAAATCGCCCGCTCGCTCGCGATGACGAAGTCACACCAGGTGACCAGGGTCAACCCGTAGCCCAGGCAGTACCCGTTCACCGCGGCGATCACCGGTTTGTAGATCTCCCAGCCGCTCTCGAAGGAGTTGACGGTCGGCTTCTCCCAGAACGTGCCGGGGAACTCGCCGGCGGGATTGCCCGGGGACCGGATGTCCGCCCCCGCGCAGAACGCCCGACCCGCCCCGGTGACGATCGCCACCCAGGCGTCCTCGTCGTCCCGGAACGCGGCGAACGCGGTGTTGAGCTCGGCGCGCATCTGCTGGTCGATGACGTTGAGCTTGTCCGGTCGGTGATAGGTGATCGTCGCGACGTGCCCGTCCAGCTCGTAATGCACGGTGTCAGCCACTGCGCCACACTATCGATCCACCCCCCGATCGACGGGTCATCGTTGGCGCCGAGAGCGGAAGGAGGTCAGGCGCAGGCCTTAGCCATGGATGCGCGTTCGCGATTCGAAGAGTTCGACCTGCATGTGTCGTCCGGGCGGGTGCATGTCGCTCGCTGCGGTGGGGATGGACCGCTGGTCGTCTGCTTGCCTGGGCTTTCCGGCAATCTGCGCAGTTTCGACTTCATCGGAGACGTCCTGGCGGAAGTGGGCTTCCCAGTCGTCATGGTCGACCCGCGTGGCCGAGGCAGGAGCGAGTCGACGCCTCCTGGTTCCTACGGGTGGCCCGCGCACGCCGCCGACGCCGCCGAGGTGGCAGACAGACTGGGCGCGGATTCCTTTCACCTGGTCGGCTGGTCCATGGGGGCGTACGTCGCCATGCAGCTGGCGAGCATGAAGCCGCACCTACTTGACAGGGTGGTGTTGATCGATGGTTGCGGGGCGCCCGGAGAGTCGGCGAACGCACTGATCCGGACCGTGATCGAGCGGCTCGGCGTGACCTACCCCTCATTTCACCAGTACTTGCAGCTGATCAAGCAGGTGGGCACCATCGTGCCCTGGGGTTCCCTTTGGGAGCGCTACTTCGCCTACGAGCTCGAGCCGGTAGAGGGCGGCGTGCGGGCCCGCACCAGCCAGCGGGCCGTCACTGAGGACTTCGAGTACGGCGCCTCCCACGACCCGCGCCGACTGTGGCCTGCCCTCACGATGCCCGTGCTGCTCGTACGTGCCGCCCAGCCGCTTGTGCCCGGCGGCCCTTTCATCGTCGGCGAGGACGACCGGGCCGCCTTCGTGCAGTCGGTGCCGGAGGTGAAGGTGGTGGAAGTTGACGCCAATCACTACGGGGTGGTCACTCATCCCAGGACGGCCCAAGCGATCCAGGTATTTCTGGAAAGCGGGCTTCCGGGAGGAGATCAATAGAGTATGGAGCCCCAAATAGTCGACCTGTCCGGCTGGCGGGCACTGGTCACCGGTGCTGCCTCAGGAATCGGGTTCGCCGTCGCCGGCTGTCTCGCCCGATCGGGTGCTGAAGTGCTGATGGTGGATCTGCCTGGGGAGCGGCTGGATGAGACGGCGGCGCTGCACGGGGCGTCGGCTCTTCCAGCGGACCTCTCAGTTCCCAGCAACGTCCACCGCATCGCTTCCGAAGCGTCCGAGGTCGACATCCTCGTCAACAATGCCGGTGTCCAGCATGTGAGCCCGATAGAGTCCTTTGACGAGGCCAAGTGGGACTTGATTCTGGCGGTCATGCTGACAGCACCGTTCCTGCTCACGAAGCTCCTTATTGGGGGGATGTACGAGCGGGGATGGGGCCGGGTTATCAACATCTCCTCAGTGCACGGATTGGTTGCTTCCAGTCACAAGTCGGCCTACGTGGCCGCCAAACATGGGCTGGTCGGGCTCACCAAGACCGTCGCGCTGGAGGCCAGCGCCCATGGCGAGGCAAACATCAGCGTCAACGCGATCTGCCCGTCCTACGTTCGGACGCCTCTAGTCGAAAAACAGATCGCCGACCAGGCCGCGCTGCACGGCATCGCGCGCACCGAGGTGGTGGAGAAGGTGCTGCTCGATCGCAACGCCGTGAAGCGGCTGATCGAGCCCGCGGAAGTGGCCAATATGGTTGCGTTCCTCTGCCGGGACGACATGTGGTCGATGACCGGTCGGGCGCTCACCATGGACGCCGGCTGGCTCTCACACTGACCGAAGCCCGGCGACGGAGAGTAGTCAGAAGTATCCTAAGCTACGAACCAGTGATAGTTATCTACGGCGTGTTTGTCGCGACCCGCGAAGGAGATAGCCCAATGCTTGTGGACGACGCCCAGAGGATCGCCACCGCGATCGAGGAACGCCTCAGCGCCAGCGCCTGCCAGGGAACCAAGGCCACGGTCAAGTCCGAGCAGATGGCTCCCAAGACGGTTCCTGCCGGCGCGGGGCGGCCAACCTTCATCAACTACTTCATCCTGATCGATGACGGCACTCGGGTAGGAACCCTCACCCTGGGTCAAGCAGAAGGGTTGCTCGACGATGTCGAGCCGGATTGGGACCCGGATCGGCTCTTCGACGTGATCCGCGCCATGGATGCGCCGGTTGAGGAGACGAACTGACGACCCGCCGCGTTGGTCCGCTCCGGCTCTGAGTTCGCGGTGCTCAACCAGTGAGCGCCAGGTGCAGACGGGGCCGCCTCGCACCGGTCACAATCGGCGCAGCTGATGTCGATCAGCGCGCAACATGTTCATGTAACAATGCTGGATCTGCTTGCGATGGGTCATCGGGGGCTGGCCTGGAAGGACACCCGGTTGCACCGGATATTTCTTGCGACGAGCCGAGACTTCGGTGTGAGATGATCTTTTTCACCAACTTCGTCACGCTGATCCGGCGGCAGCAAGAAGAGGCGGAAATACGCTTGGGCTCCCCGGCTCGGGTGCAGGGCAACACGGTCCTCCTGCCCATCGGGACGGAAGTGCAGGTAGGCGACCACTTAGAGTATCGTCTGCTAAGCGATGAGTTACGAATGATGGGCGTGATCGACGTTGTCCGGCCGCACATGCCCGGTGCAAATGCTACTGACGATCACATTGAAGTTACCTGCGTGTCGGGTAGACGCAAGGAGGTCCCCGAGGTCCTGGCGCCGGCCATGCATCCCAGGATTTCCGTTGTCCTTGCGCTGGTAGCGGATGGGCGGCTGTCCGAGGCGGTCGTCGAGGCGCTACAGCTGGTCGAAGAACGGGTCCGGTCACTCACCGCAAGCGACGACTCAGGGTGCGCGCTGATGGAGTCGGCGTTCGGCGATCGAGTGCCACAACTTGACATCACCACGACAACGGGGCAGGCGGCGCAGGACGAGCGCGAGGGTTTCCGGCTGCTGTTCGCAGGGGTCATGCTTGGGCTGCGAAATCCGCACGGTACCGGCAGAGCTGCTCTTGCCGGCGTGGACGAGACCTTAGAGTGCCTGGCGGTAGCCAGCCTGCTGATGCGTCGGCTGGACCGCGCCGAGGAACGGCTGGGCTGACGTCGTCATTCAATGGCGTTGATCATGTCCAGGTGTCCTCGAGCGACCCGTAGCGTGGGGTCAACTGCTGGATCGGGATGTAATGCGCCGCGGCGGCCGACGCAATTCTCCATGCGTCCATGCCGGTGACCAGCAGCCCCCCGCCCGGTTCGGCGCGCACCGTCGCGCCCATGCCGGTCAGCACCTTGGTCAGCCCGCCGATGCGGGGTGAGCGCACGAACACGTCTCGCGCAAGACGCTCGGTCAGCTCGCGGGTGGAGGTCTCCGTGATCAATTCGCCGCGCCGGAGGACGAGCATCTTGTCGGCTGTCATGGCCATCTCACTCATGTGCTTGCTCGATACCAGGACCGTCCGACCCTGAGCGGCCAGCGACCGCATCAGACCGCGAATCCACCGGACGCCCTCCTGGTCCAGACCGGTCATCGGCTCGTCGAACAGCAGGACACCGGGGTCGCCGAGCAGCGCGCCGGCGACCCCGAGCCGCAGCCGCATGCCGGCGGAGAGATCGTCGATCCGCTTTTCGGTTACCGCCGAAAGCCCCACCTCGTCGAGTACCTCGGCCACTCGGAGCTGACCGATGCCATTACTGCGCGCCAGGCACCGGAGGTGGTCCGCGGCGCGGTGGCCGCCGTGCATCGTCTCCGTGTCGAGCAGGGCGCCCACGGTATGCATCGGCCGGTCGATGGTGGCACAGCGCTGACCGTTCACCAGCGCTGTGCCGGATGTTGGGGTGTCCAGGCCGAGGATGATGCGCATCGTGGTCGACTTTCCCGCGCCGTTCGGGCCGAGGACACCGGTCACCACGCCAGGGCGTGCGGTGAATGACAGCCGGTTCACCGCACGCTCATCGCCGTAATCCTTGGTGAGTTCCCGAACCTCGATCATGCAGACAATGCTGACGCGTGCGGGGCGCGGGCACATCGGAGCAGAGTCCGGGCTTCGAGATCGGACCGTGCTCCGATACGCTGATTCGGAGAATGCGGCTACGGTGGCCTATGTGACCGAACCCGCTGGGGTTGATTCCGGCGTGTTGCCGCGGCGGTTTCGACAGCGTCCGTGGCACCTCGTTGTGATCGACCTGCTGCTGGCGGCGTGGATCACGCTACTCATTGCCAACGCGACTCTCTTCACCGCGGTCGGCCTTCCCCGCGGGACGATTCTGGTGGTGTGGTTGCTGGCACTTGCAGTCAGCGTTCCGCTTGCGGTCCGCAGGCGCAGGCCCCTCCCGGTGTTCGGCGTCGTTCTCGCCTCGACGGTCGTCGCCGTGTTGCTGGGCATGTCGGTCGGGGCGACTGTGCTGGCCGTCGCGGTTGCGCTCTATTCGGTCGCGCTGTCCCGGGGGCCGCGGCGCTCGGCCGTCGCGCTCGGCGCGGCGATGCTGGGTGTCACGTTGGCGGCAGTGCTCGCGGCGACCGTGCTGGATCCCCACTTCCTTCTCGTCGCGCCGAACACAAAGTCGTTCAATACCGATCTGCTTTCCTCGCTGAGTTCTTCGTGGTTCACCATCGGCGCAGGCTGGACGTTCGGCTGCAGCGTCCGAGCGCGCCGGGAGTACGCCGGCCAGATCGCCGAGCACCGCGAGCAGAAGGCCGTCTCCGAGGAGCGGTTGCGGATAGCCAGGGAAATGCACGACGTGGTGGCGCACAGCATGAGCGTGATCGTGATGAAGGCCGCCGTGGCCAATCACGTGTACGACACGCGTCCGGAGGAGAGTCGGGAAGCGCTCGGCGTCATCGAGTCCGTCAGCCGAGCCGCGCTCACCGATGTCCAGCGCGTGCTCGGCTCCTTGCGGTCGGCCGGCGAGGCCCACCTGGCGCCCAGCCCCGGCCTCGACGAGCTACCGGAACTGGTTGAGAACGCCCGGAACGCCGACGTGCAGGTGGAGCTCGACCGCGGGACCATCCCGGCACTGCCGGCGGCGGTCCAGCTCGCTGCGTACCGGATCGTGCAGGAGGCGTTGACGAACGTCATCAAACATGCAGCCGCACCAGCCCGATGCACCGTCCGCATCACTGCCGAACCGGGCGAGCTGCACCTGGCGGTGATCGACGACGGCATACCGCGTCGCCCGGCCGGCGAACCCGGGCATGGCTTGATCGGCATGCGCGAGCGAGCCGCCCTACATCACGGAACCCTGATGGCGGGTCCACAGGCCAGCGGCGGGTTCGCCGTGCACGCTTGCTTGCCCTACCAGGCTCCGGGGTCCGCATGACCGACGCACATATCCGGGTACTGATCGCCGACGATCAAGCGCTGTTGCGGGGCAGCCTGCGGGTACTCATCGAGACCGAGCCGGACCTCGTCGTCGTCGGTGAAGCCGGTACCGGGGCGGAGGCTGTGGACCTGGTCCGGGCAGAGAATCCCGACGTGGTGCTGATGGACGTGCGCATGCCGGACATGGACGGTATCGAGGCCACTCGCAGGATCACCGCACACGAAAACGCACCGAGAATCCTGGTGCTCACCACGTTTGATCTCGACGAATACGTGTACTCAGCGCTGCGGGCCGGCGCCAGCGGCTTTCTACTCAAGGACACACCCCCTGCTCAGCTGCTAGACGCCGTCCGAGTTGTCGCCTCCGGCGAGGCGTTGCTCGCACCCACCGTCACCCGGCGGCTGATCGCCGAGTTCGTCCGACACCCGGAATCGGCCCGGCGGCCGGCGGGCACGCTGGCCGGCGTCACCGACCGGGAACGAGAGGTGCTCGTCCTGATCGCGCGGGGCCTACGGAACAGTGAGATCGAACACCATCTGCACCTGAGCCGGGGGACCGTCAAGACACATATCGGCCGGTTGCTCGCCAAGCTCGACGCCAGGGACCGGGCGCAGCTGGTGATCGTGGGATACGAGACCGGCCTGGTCGGATCCACCCCGACCTAGACCAACAGCGCCCCACCAGCGCTGGGCGGAACTGCTGGTAGGGAAGGGTCCCGCGTCGCCAGTCGGATGCCGTACCACCCGGTTCCCTTAAGCGAACTCTAAGGCCCGCTGAAGGATGTCACTCTAACGTGTGACCCATGGGGAAGATTGCTGCTCTCGAGTTACCAACTGTTGAGAACAAGGACGAGCTTCGCCCCCTAGGACGAGGGAACGTAGCCGCACGGACGGGTGATACTGAGATGGATGCGGCGCCGCCGGTCGATGAGGCCTGGTTGGCCGCCACACTGGCTGTGCTGGCCGACGCGCACCAGGTCCCCGGTGCGCAACTCGCCATCCACCGTGGTGGGGTGACCGTCTCGGTCGAGGTCGGTGAGTTGGAGCACGGCGCCGGGATTCCGGTCACCCGGGAGACCGCCTTTCCCACCGGGTCGATCAGCAAGGCCTGGACCGCAACCCTGGCGATGATCCTGGTCGCCGACGGTGACCTCGAGCTCGACGCCACGCTGAACGAACACCTGCCCGAGTTGGACGACCTGGGCGGCCAGCTCACCCTG
This sequence comes from Actinomycetota bacterium, assembly GCA_030854185.1. GTDB lineage: Bacteria > Actinomycetota > Actinomycetes > Mycobacteriales > Pseudonocardiaceae. The sequence continues at coordinate 27,105 of JALYTS010000023.1, forward strand.
GGGCAACTACTCAGCCACACCAGCGGTTTCGCGTCCAGTCCCGACGCACCGGAGCTGGCCACCTTGTCGATGGGTCGCTACGTGCGCGAGCACTGCCGCCGGCAGGACCTGATATTTCCGCCCGGCACCGGTTTCTCCTACTCGAGTAGGAACTACGTCCTGGTCGGCCACCTGATCGAGACGATCACGGGAATGAGCTGGTGGGAGGCCACCGAGTCGATCCTGCTGCGGCCGCTGGGCATCGATCCCGCCACGGTCGTCGGAACGCTGCGAGCACCCTCCGGGCGGCTCATCGCCAGCGGGCACTCGGTCAACACAATCCTAGCCCGAACCCGGCCCGTACAGCAGTCACTGGCACCCGCGGAGGCCCCGGCCGGGGCCCTGGCGATGAGTGCCGTCGATCTGGTGGCCCTGGGACTGATGCACGTCGGACCGGGAGTCCCCCAGCTGCTCCCGGCCACCTACGCCGAACGGATGCGGCGGGCCGTCCCCGGCGCTAATCCGTTCGGACTCGCTGACGGCTGGGGCGCCGGGCTGGCCGTATTCCGTGACGGGACCACCGACTGGGTCGGTCACGACGGCAACGCCAACGGCACGTCCTGCTACCTGCGCATCGATCCGGCAGGCGGATGGGTGGTGGCACTCACCACGAACGCCAACACCGGGTCGTACCTGTGGGAGGAGCTGCGTACCGAACTACGCCGGGCGAACCTGCCGCTGGGAGCACATCGTCGGGACATGTCGCTGCGAGCGCCGGTCGCAGCCCCGGAGGAGTGTGTGGGTAGCTACTCCAACGGCCCAACGGAGTACCTGGTCGCTGCCGGGGATGAGGGGGTCCCGTACCTCGCGAGCGGCGGCGAGTTCATCGGGCGGTTGGCCTTCTATGACGGCTTGGATTTCGTGCTCGAGGACCCGACCTCGGGCCGGGGACTGCATGTCGGGCGTTTCCTGCGCGACCCCATCACCAGGCAGGTCGAGCAGTTGCTGATCGGCGGCCGGATCTCCCAGCGATGCCGGCCTCCCGCCGTGCCGGAACCTCGATCGTCAGCCGACTCCCTGAATCGAGCCTCCGCATGAGTACCTGCCCCGGGATCCCTTCATCTCGGCACAGTGCCCAAAGGATTCGATAACACAGGGTTCGATAACACATAGTGCCCAAAGGATTCGATAAAAATATGGTGGCTTACGAGCCGACGTCCGTGCCGAGCGGGAAGTCTATCGCCTCTCACGGTTTGCTGAAGGTGCCGTTCGTCGAACAACTCCGATACTGGGCAGGGCAACTGGACGGCATGTCCGCCCCGGAGTTACCCACCGATCAGCAGTGGCCGACCAGCGCGCCCTCAGGCACCGATGCACATGCCTTCGCCGTACCGGCGGACGTGACCGCGGAACTACTGGGGTTGACCGCCCAGCTCGACATCACCCTGCTCGACCTCACGGTGGCCGCCTGCCAGGTCCTCCTGTGCCGCTACTCGGGCCAGGAGGACATCGCAGTGACCATTCCGGCGCCGGAATCGGGGCACCCCTTGTTGTTGCGATCCCGGATGAGCGACGCGACGCCGCTGGGGGAGGTCCTGTCAGCGGTGCGCGCCATTGTGCGAGCCGCCCTCGCGCACTCCGAGATCCCGTTCGAGTCCTTGGTCGAGGAGCTGGACCTGGGATCGGACCTGACGCGCGTGGCAGTGGCTTCTACCCGACGCGCTCTGCGGTTCAGCACGAACCTCACGGTCCGGCTGGTCGAGCGGGGTACGGAGTTGTCGGGCGTTGTCGAGTACCGCAGCGACCTGTTCGAGGCCGCCACGATCAGGCGGCTGGCCGGGCAGCTGACCCGGGTACTCGCCGCCCTCGCCACCACTCCGGACGCACCGCTGGGCACGGTCGACCTCGTCACCGAGGCGGAGCGTGCTCGGCTGCTGGAGCAGTGGAACGACACCGATCAGGAGGTCGCCGCTGCGGCGCTGCCGGTGTTGTTCGAGGCTGCGGTAGCGCGGGCTCCGGGCCTGCCCGCGATCGTGACCGAGGACGGGTCGGTCAGCTACCGCGAGCTGGACGAGCGGGCGAACCGGCTGGCTCGGCTGTTGTTGACCCGCGGGGTGGGGCCCGAAGCAGTAGTGGCAGTGATGTTGCCCCGGTCGGTTGAGATGGTGGTGGCGCAGCTGGCGGTCACCAAGGCCGGCGGAGCATTCCTGCCGGTCGATCCGGCCTATCCGATCGAGCGGATCCGGTTCATGGTGGCCGATGCCGGCGCGGTCGTGGTGCTGACCTGTGGGGTCCCCATGGTCGGAACCGGTGTATCGAGTCTTGTCGACGAGGCCGTACCGATAGTGGTGGTGGACGAACCCGCGGTGCTCGCGGAACTGGCCGCGATGTCCGATCGTGCCCCCAGTGATGCCGATCGGCCCACGCCGCTGCTGTTGGCCCATCCGGCTTATGTGATTTACACCTCGGGGTCGACTGGGCGCCCGAAGGGTGTGGTGGTGACCCATGCCGGTTTGGCGAGTTTTTCAGCGGCTGAGGTGCAGCGGTATGTAGTGACGGCGGGGGATCGGGTGTTGCAGTTTTCCTCGCCGAGTTTCGATGCCTCGGTGTTGGAGCTGTGTATGTCGTTGCCGGTGGGGGCGGCGTTGGTGGTGCCGCCGCCGGGGCCGTTGCTGGGGGAGCAGCTGGTGCGGGTGTTGGCGCAGCAGCGGGTGACTCATGCGTTGATCCCGCCGGCCGCGCTGGCCACCGTGCCGGCGGCGGCTGCGGCGGAGCTGACACAGTTCCAGACGCTGATCGTGGGCGGCGACGTGTGTCCCCCTGAGCTGGTGGTGTTATGGGCGCCGGGTCGACGGATGATCAATTCTTACGGACCCACCGAGTCGACGGTGGTAACGACGTGGAGCGAGCCGCTGTCCGCCGCGGACGGCGCGCCGATCGGGACACCCATCGCCAACACCCGGGTGTACGTGCTGGACGCGGCGCTGCAGCCGGTGCCGGTCGGTGTGGCCGGCGAGCTTTACATCGCCGGAGTCGGACTGGCCCGAGGGTATCTGGGGCGGTCGGGGCTGACCGCAGCGCGGTTCGTGGCGAATCCCTTCGCCGGCCGGGGCACCCGGATGTACCGCACCGGGGATCTGGTGCGCTGGGGGGCGGACGGCCAGCTGAGGTTCGTGGGCCGGGCGGACGAGCAGGTCAAGGTCCGTGGATTCCGGATCGAGCCCGGTGAGATCGAGACGGTGCTGCAGACCCACCCCGATGTGGATCGGGCGGTGGTCGTGGCCCGCCATGACCTGCCCGGTCTGCCCCGGCTGGTGGCTTACCTGGTCGGCGCCCCGGGTCGCACCCCGGTGATGGAGCAGCTTCGCGCTCTGCTGGCTCAGACGCTGCCCGCCTACATGGTGCCCGCGGCGTTCGTGCTCCTCGGCGAATTGCCCCTGAGCGCGCATGGGAAGCTCGACCGCAGCGCCCTGCCCGCGCCCCCCGCAGACCGCCGCGCATCCGCCGACTCGGTGGCTCCCCGCACCGAGACCGAGCGTGTCCTTGCCCGGATCTGGGCCGAGGTGCTCGGCGTGCGCACCGTCGGCCTTGAGGACGACTTCTTCGCACTCGGCGGTGACTCGATCCTGGGTGTCCGGATACTCTCCCGGATCCGCACGGCCCTCGGGGCGGAGCTGCCGGTCCGCGCACTGTTCGAGACGAGGACCGTCGCCCGGCTCGTGGAGCGCCTGCCGGGCGTTGCGCGAGCCCACCCCGCCATGCCGATTCCCCGAGTGTCGCGCGAGCGGGCGTTGCCGCTGTCGCCTGCCCAGCAGCGGCTGTGGTTGCTCGACGACGTGTCCGCCGGGGGTTCGGAGTACAACACTGGGATCGGGCTGCGGTTGTCCGGCGTGCTGGACCACGCCGCGCTGCGAACGGCGTTGGTGGGGTTGGTGGGCCGCCACGAGTCGCTGCGGACGACGTTCGACACAGTGAACGGACATGGGGTAGCGCTCATTGCTCTGCGCGGGGAGATCCCGCTGGAAATGGTGGACCTGTCCAGCACGGCCGCCGCGGACCCCGACGCCGCGGTGGAGCAGGAGCTGGTGCAGTTCCTGAGCCGCCCGTTCGACCTGCGACACGGTCCGCTGATCCGAGCACTGCTGGTCTGCCTCGCCCCAGGAGACCATGCCCTGGTGCTCAGCCAACACCACATCATCACTGACGGCTGGTCGGTCAGGCTGCTGGTCGACGAGCTGGCCCAGCGCTACAGCGCCGCCGTCTACGCGACCGCTGTCCAATTTCCGGAGCTGGCGATCCAGTACGCCGACATCGCCGGGTGGCAGCGCGAGCAGCTGTCCGGCCCGGTTGTCCAGTCCCACCTGGATTACTGGCGGCGCCAGCTGGCTGGGCTGGAGGTGCTCGAGCTGCCCACCGATCGGCCCCGGCCCCGCCTCCGCACGACTGCCGGCGCGGTACATCGCCAGGACCTGCCGGCCGACCTGGTTCGAGGCCTGACCAGCGTGGGGCAGACCCGTGGCGCCACGCTGTTCATGACCGTGACCGCCGCGGTGCAGGTGCTGCTGTCGCGGTACGCCAACCAATGCGACGTGGCCGTCGGCACCGTCACCTCCGGTCGTCACCTGGCGGAGTTGGAGGACCTCGTCGGATTCTTCGTCAACACCGTCGTACTGCGTTCCACAGTGGAGGGTGCGCAGACGTTCGAGGAGTTCCTGGTCGACGTCCGGGAGACGGTGCTGGATGCGTTCGCCCACGACGAGGTGCCCTTCGACCGGGTGGTCGAAGAGGTTCAACCGCAGCGGGATACGAGCCGCACCCCGTTGGTACAGGCGCTGGTCGTGCTGCAGAGCGAGATGGTGCGCCCCCGTGAGGCTGGCGGCTTGTGGATCACCGAGCACGATCTGCCCAGACCCTCGGCCCGGTTCGACCTGGTGCTGGAGTTCTTGCCGCGGGGCGAGTCGTTGAGCCTGACGATCGAGTACAACACCGACCTGTTCGACCCCGGCACCGTCGAGCGGATGGCCGGGCACCTGCAGCTGCTGCTGACCGCCATCGCCACCGACCCCGGCCAGTCGCTGGCCGAACTCCCGCAACTGACTGACGCCGAGCGGCACCGGGTGCTCGTGGAGTGGAACGACACCGGCCGCAATGACACCGACCAGTCAGTGCCACCGGCGGTGCTGCCGGAGCTGTTCGAGGCTCAAGCCGCGCGAACGCCGGAGGCACCGGCGGTGCGGTGCGCGGGCACGCAGCTGTCCTACGCCGAATGCAACGTGCAGGCGAACCGGCTGGCCCGGCTACTGATCGCGCGGGGCGCCGGCCCGGAGCGGTTCGTGGCCGTGGCACTACCACGTTCGGCGGAGCTGATCGTGGCGCTGCTGGCGGTGCTGAAGACAGGTTCGGCCTACCTGCCGATCGATCCGAGCTACCCAGCCGAGCGCATCGCGCTGATGTTCGCCGATGCGCAACCGCCGCTGGTGCTGACCGCGAGCGACGTGGCGGACCGCCTGCCTACGGTCGCGGGGGTGGATCAGTTGGTGCTGGACTCGACCGAGACCGCCGACGCACTGACCGGCCAGCCCGGCGACAACGTCACCGACACCGAGCGATCGGCGCCCCTGCGCGGCGCCAACCCCGCCTATGTGATCTACACGTCGGGTTCGACGGGTCGACCGAAGGGGGTGGTGGTCGCCCAGCACAGCGTGGTCGATCTCGCGTTGTGGGCCGCTGCGGACTTCGGTGTGTCGGGACTGTCCCGGGTAGTGGCCTCGACCTCCTTGAACTTCGATGTGTCGGTCTTCGAGATCTTCTGCCCTCTGACCGTCGGCGGCACCATCGAGGTGGTGCGCGACGTGCTCGCGCTCGCCGAACGCCAGGCCTCGCGTCTGGGCGAGCATTGGCCGGCCAGTTTGGTCAGTGCGGTGCCCTCGGCATTCTCCCAGCTCCTGGCCCAGGGCACGCTGGCGGTCGCCCCGGAGCACGTGGTGCTGGCCGGCGAGGCACTCTCGGCGCGGGCGGCGCGGGATCTCCGGGCGGCGCTGCCGGACAGCCGGATCGCCAACATCTACGGCCCCACCGAGGCCACCGTGTATGTGATCGCGTGGTACCGCGACCCGGACCAAGCGATCCCGGACCAGGCGCCGCCCATCGGCCGACCGATCACCAACACCCGCGCCTACGTGCTCGACCCCATGCTGCGTCCGGTGGCGCCGGGCGTGCCGGGTGAGCTCTACCTTGGCGGTCGGGGGCTGGCCAGGGGGTACCTGAACCGTCCGGGACTCACCGCGGACCGGTTCGTGGCCGATCCCTTCACGGGTGCGGGGACTCGCATGTACCGCACCGGGGACGTCGTGCGGTGGACCCCGACGGGCGAGCTGGATTACCTCGGCCGGGTGGACCACCAGGTGAAGGTCCGTGGGTTCCGGATCGAGCTGGGCGAGGTGGAGGCCGCCGTGGTGCGCCACGACGACGTGGCCGAGGCGGTGGTAGTCGTCCGAGCCGAGGAGTCCGGGCACCAACGCCTGGTGGCCTACCTGGTGCCGGCACCAGGCGCGGCCGTGGACCCTGCCGCGCTGCGTCGATTCGTGAGCCGGGTGCTGCCCAACCACATGGTGCCCGCAGCGTTCGTGTCGCTTGCGACGCTTCCGCTCAACCCCAACGGGAAGCTCGACCGACGAGCCCTGCCGGCGCCGGACTGGGGCTCGGCTGAGGGCGCGGCCTATCTGGCGCCCCGCAACCCGGTCGAGCAGGTCGTCACCGAGATCTGGGCCGAGGTACTCGGGGTGGCACGGGTCGGCGTCGAGGACAACTTCTTCGCGCTCGGCGGTGACTCGATCCTGAGCATCCAGGTGGTGACCCGCGCCGCGCGGGCCGGCCTGCGCATGCGATCCCGAGACATCTTCCTGCACCAGACGGTCGCATCGCTGGCCCCGAACGTCACGGCAGCGGAGCGTGAACCGGTCGAGCAGGGACCGGTGACCGGAGCGGTGCCGCTGACCCCGATCCAGAGCTGGTTCTTCGACACCCGGACGGTGGCGCCAGGGCATTTTCACCAGTCGCTGAGTCTGGAGCTCGTCGAGGGCGTCGACGAGGCCGCGCTGCGCAGGGCACTGATGACGCTCCTCGAGCATCACGACGCTTTGCGGATGTGGTTCCAGCAGCTCCACGGCCGGTGGTATCAGTGCAACGCGCCGGTGGGGTCCGTCGACGTGCTGCGCCGGGTCGATCTGTCCCCGATGGACGGCGCCCCGGTGGACGGCGACCGACTGACCGTGATGGCCGAGGTCATCGGCGGTATCCAGGCCGACCTTGACCTGGGCAGCGGTCCGCCACTGGTGGCGGTGTTGTTCGAACTGGGTGGCGGGCAGCGGCCGGTGCTCGTGCTGACGGTGCATCACCTGGTGGTCGACGGGGTGTCCTGGCGGATCCTGCTAGAGGATCTGGCCGTCGCCTACCGGGTGGCGTGTGGTGACTCCGCGGCCCGGTTGGAAGCCAAGACCACGTCGTTCCGGACGTGGGCATTGCGGCTGGAGGAGCACGCCGCCACAGGCGGCTTCGACGATGAGCTGGACTATTGGGGCGCGCTCGCCCAGAGCGCTGATCCGGTGCTGCCCACCGACAGTGCTGGACCTAACACGGTGGCCTCGGTGCGCTCGGTGAGCGTGGGACTGGACGAGCCGGAGACCCGGGCGCTGTTGCAGCAGGTGCCCGAGGTCTATCGGACCCAAGTCAACGACGTGTTGCTGGCCGCGCTGGGCCGGGTTCTGGGTGGCTGGACCGGGCGCGAGCGAGTCCTCGTGGACCTGGAGGGCCACGGTCGGGAGGAGCTGTTCGAGGAGGTGGATCTGTCCCGGACGGTGGGCTGGTTCACCACCCTGTTCCCGGTGGACCTGCTCGCCGAGTCGAGCTCGGACTGGAGGACGCGACTGACCTCGGTCAAGGAACACCTTCGTGCCATCCCCGGCCGGGGCCTGGGCTACGGCGCCTTGCGTTACCTCACTGCGGCCCTCGACAACAACGTAGCCTCCGGCCTGACCTCACCCACTCCCCAGATCAGTTTCAACTACCTGGGGCACTTCGACCTGCCTGCGGGCAGCGACGATCTCTATCACACGATCCACGGGGAACTGCGGCTGGACGAGAGCCCGGATGCGCAGCGGGCCCACGCGCTAGAGGTGGTCGGCAAGGTCGAGGGAAACCGCCTGGTATTCACCTGGTTCTATTCCGAAGACCTGCACCGGCGCGCGACCGTCAGCTCCCTCGCCGACAACCTGCTCAACGCCCTTCGTGAGATCATCGTGCACTGCGCGACCCCCGGCGCCGGCGGACGCAGCCCCTCGGACTTCCCGCTGGCCCGCCTCGATCAGGCAGGAGTGGACCGCCTGGCCGGCGATGGCCGTGGCGTCGAGGACATCTACGTGCTGACACCCACCCAGGCCGGCATGGTCTTCCACGGGTTGTCCCAGCGCGATCAGGGCGTGTACTTCCAGCAGGCGGCCTTCGTGGTGGAGGGCGTCGCCGACCCTCGGCAGCTCGGTGCGGCCTGGCAGCACGTCGTTGACCAGACACCGGTGTTGCGCAGCAGTGTCGTCTGGGGCGGGGTGGCCGAGCCGGTGCAGGTGGTGCATCGTGAGCTGATCCTGCCGGTCAGCTACCTGGACTGGAGGCCGCTGTCTGAGGCCAGGCAACGGGAAGAACTGCAGACCTGGCTCGACCGCGACCGAGCGGCGGGCCTGGACCTGACCGCGGCCCCGCTGCTGCGGGTGATGGTGGCGCAGATCTCCGACATCCAGGTCCAGGTGGTCTGGACCTTCCACCACGTGCTGCTGGACGGGTGGAGCGTTTTCCAGGTGCTCTCCGACGTGTTCGCCTGCCATGCCGAGCTCCAGCGTCGTGGCCTGGAGGCGGCTGAGGCCGCTCACCCCCTGGTCAGTCTCCCGGCGGCCACCCGGCGTCCGTTCCGCGACTACCTTCAATGGCTGCGCTCAGTCGACCGACGCGAGCCCGAGAAGTACTGGCGCAGGGTATTGGCGGGCCTGTCCGAGCCCACCGCCCTGCCGTATGACCATCCACCCGTGCAGGCCCACCACGCCGAGTCCAGCGCGACGGTCCGGATCGCGCTGTCGAGCGAGCAGTCCAACGAGATCCGCGGAGCCGCCCGGCACCACGGGTTGACGGTGAACACGGTGGTGCAGGGGGCGTGGGCACTGTTGTTGTCGCGCTACAGCCGCCAGCGCGATGTGGTGTTCGGTACGACGGTGTCGGGGCGGCCAACCGAGTTGGCCGGAGTGGAGTCGATGGTCGGTATGTTCATCAACACCGTTCCCACCCGGGTGCACTTCGACAATGGGAAAGATGCCCTGTCCTGGCTTCGGGAACTGCAGGTGGAGCAGGCCGAGGCCCGGCGGTGTGACGTCTTCCCGCTTACCCAACTGCATGCCTGGAGTGAGCTACCCGCCGAGGTGGGCCTGTTCGACAGCATCGTGGTGTTCGAGAACTACCCGATCGATGGCGAGGCGGCCGCCACGCACGGTCTGCGGCTGCGCGAGCTGAGGGCCATCGAGACCACCAACTACCCATTGGCCGTTGTGGTGGTTCCAGGTGAACGGATGTCGGTCGGACTGGGTTATGACCCGGCATTGTTCGAGTTGCCGACGATCGAGCGGTTGGCGGATCACCTGATGCATGTTCTGGAAGTGCTCGTCGAGGATCCCACGATTCCGTTGGATCAGATCGATATTCTCGCCGAGGCGGAGCGTGACAAGCTCTTGGTCGGCTGGAACGACACCGCCCGTGAGGTCCCTGCGGATACATTGGCGGAGTTGTTCGAGGCGCAGGTGAGCCGTACTCCTGGGGCGACTGCGGTTTGCTGTGGTGACGTGAGCGTGTCGTATGGGGAGTTGAATCAGCGAGCTAACCGGTTGGCGCGGGTGCTGCTCGGGTTCGGCGTGGGCGCTGAGCGGTTCGTGGCGTTGATGGTGCCACGTTCGGTGGACATGGTTGTGACGTTGCTGGCGGTGTGGAAGACGGGCGCGGCGTATCTGCCGATCGACCCGGATTATCCGGTGGAGCGGATTAAGTTCATGTTCTCCGACGCCGGTCCGGTGTTGGTGGTGACCACGTGTGAGCTAGACGGTCGCTTGTCTGAACTGAATCTCGGGGTTCCTCGACTCCGGTTGGGTGATCAGGAGATCAGTGCGGCGCTGGCAGGCAGTGGGAGCAGCGATCTGACCGATGTTGATCGATTGTCGCCGTTGTCGGGAGCGCATGCGGCGTATGCGATTTATACGTCGGGATCGACGGGGCAGCCGAAGGGGGTTGTGGTCGCTCACGACAGCGTTGTCGATCTGGCGACGTGGGCCGGGGCGGAGTTCGGGGTGTCGGGGTTGTCGCACGTGGTGGCGTCGACGTCATTGAACTTCGATGTGTCAGTATTCGAGATATTCTCCCCGTTGGTGATGGGCGGCAGCATCGATGTAGTGGAAGACGCGCTCGTGCTCGCCGAATCTCAGGGCGGCGGCCGCGTGGCGAGCCTGATCAGTGGGGTTCCATCGGTATTTTCTCAGGTGCTGTCCCAAGGTAGTGCTGCGGTGACCGCGGATATTGTCGTGCTGGCTGGTGAGGCGTTGTCGGCGCGAGCGGTGAAGCAGATCAGAGCCGCGACTTCGTGCACCCGGATAGCCAATATCTACGGTCCGACCGAAGCGACGGTGTACGCTACGGCGTGGTACAGCAATTCGGGTGGATTCGACAGCGACGATGGATTTGAGAGCGATACAGCGCCGCCGATCGGACGGCCGGTCGCTAATACCCAGGTTTATGTGCTGGACGGCTTCTTGCGGCCGGTGCCGGTGGGAGTGCCGGGGGAGATGTATCTCGCCGGTCGTGGTCTGGCCCGTGGTTATCTGCAGCGCCCAGGGTTGACCGCGGCGCGGTTCATGCCGAATCCGTTCGGCGCGCCGGGTTCGCGGATGTACCGGACCGGGGATGTGGTGCGGTGGAACGCTGCGGGCGAGTTGGATTACCTTGGCCGGGTCGATCACCAGGTGAAGATTCGTGGTTTCCGGATCGAACTGGGTGAAATCGAAGCCGTGCTCACGAGAAATCCGGATGTGAGCGCGGCCGTGGTGCTGGGTCGCGTGGCTGCACCGTCCGAAGAGAATGGGTCAGGGCTGCATCGGCTGGTGGCTTATGTCGTGCCGGCTGGTCCCCAGGTTCCTCGTTCCTCGGCGCTGCGATCTTTCTTGAGTCAGGCGCTACCGGACTACATGGTGCCCGCAGCGTTCGTGTTCCTCGATGCGTTGCCGCTGGGCCGCACGGGAAAACTGGACCGCACAGCACTGCCTGCCCCTGAATGGGAGGCAGGCCCACGGACCGACTACGTGGCGCCCAGCACCGATTCCGAACGAGCCCTGGCCGAGATCTGGGCCGACTTGCTCGCCGTGGACAAGGTCGGCGTCGAGGACAACTTCTTCGAACTCGGTGGCGACTCCATCCGCAGTCTGCTCATCACCACCAGGATCAAGACGGTATTCGACGTCACCCTGACGCCGCGGGACGTCCTGACCGCTCGCACCGTCTCCGCGCTGGCGGAGATGGTTGAAGACGCAATCCTTTGCGAACTCGAACGTGTTGCCTTCGGTGACGGCAACGACGACCGATTGTAAAAGAGAGAAACTAATGGCGTCATCGCAAGAGAGCCGGATTGCCGCTCTACCCGCTCATTTACAGGAGGTTCTGCGCCGTCGCCTGGCTGGCCAGGCGCAACGGTCCGACCCGATTCCGCCGGCTGATCGGACCGAGCCGTTACCGCTGTCGTTCTCCCAGCAGCGGCTGTGGTTCTTGAACGAGTTCCAGGGCGGCGGTGAGTACAACAGCGCAATCGCGCTGCGCCTGCGGGGTCCCCTGCAGGTGTCGGCGTTGACCGCGGCAATGCGGGAACTGGTGGCTCGGCACGAGTCGTTGCGGACCACCTTCGACGAGGTGGATGGCAAGGCCACGCAGGTCGTGCACTCGGCGGTCGACCTGGTGGTGCCTGTGATCGAGCTGCCCGGGGCGATCGATCAGACGGACGCTGCGCTGGGCGCGGTGCTCTCCGGGGAGCACGGTCGCCCCTTCGATCTGCGGCGAGGGCCGCTGTTCCGGGCGCTGCTGGTCCGCCTCGCCGACGACGAGCATGTGCTGCTGCTCAGCGCCCACCACATCGTCACCGACGGCGCCTCGATGGCGGTGCTGGTCGAGGAATTGGGCATGCTGTACGCCGCCGCCAGGCAGGGACGGGAGGCGGATCTGCCCGCGCTGCCCGTGCAGTACGCCGACTTTGCCAGCTGGCAGCGCAACCGGCTGTCCGGGCCTGCGCTTGATGGCGAGCTCGACTACTGGACCCGACAACTGTCGGGGATCTCCCCCCTCGAGTTGCCGACCGATCGGCCGCGGCCGCAGGTACGCACCACCGCGGGCGCGATGCAGAATTTCGTGGTGCCGGTCGAGGTCGCCGCTCGGCTGGGCGAGCTCGCCCGCTCCCAGGAGACGACCCTTTTCACTGCGCTGGTGGCCGCCTGCCAGGTGCTGTTCGCCCGCTGGTCCGGTCAGAACGACATCGCCGTCGGCACGGTCGTCTCCGGCCGCAACCGGGCGGAGCTGGAGCGGCTGGTCGGATTCTTCGTGAACACCTTGGTGCTGCGCGCACCTGTCGAGCGGACGCAGACCTTCACCGAGTTCCTCGGCACCGTCAGCCAGACCGTACTCGACGCCCTCGCTCACCAGGAGATGCCCTTGGAGCGACTGGTCGACGCGGTGCAGGTCGAGCGCGACGCCAGCCGCAACCCGCTGTTCGACGTCATGGTGCTGATGCAGGACGAGCAGCGGGCCTCGCGGACGTTCTCCGATCTGCGCGTCGAGATCGTGGACATCTCAGGCCACACCGCCATCTTCGACATCACCTGCGAGTTCCAGGTGGTGGCCGGCGAGCTGCGTGGAGTGTTGATCTACAATACCGACCTGTTCGACGCGGTGACGATCGAGCGGATGGTGGGACATCTGCTGGTGTTGCTGAACGGCATTGCGGCCGATCCGCATCGTCCGTTGGCCGAACTTCCGCTGTTGACCGAGTCCGAACGGCACCAACTGCTCACGGAGTGGAACGACACCGAACGGTCGGTTCCACCGGTCCTGTGGCCGGCGTTGTTCGAGGCCCAAGTCGCGTGCACCGCCGATTCCGTGGCAGTTGTGAGTGGCGGTGCTGAGCTGTCGTATGGGGAGTTGAACGAGCGGGCGAACCGCCTGGCACGTCTACTGATCGGCCGGGGCGTAGGTCCGGAGCGATTCGTCGGGGTGGCGCTGCCGCGTTCGACGGAGTTGATCGTGGCATTGGTGGCGATATGGAAGGCAGGTGCCGGATATCTGCCCGTCGACCCGGGCTATCCGGTCGAGCGTATCGGCTTCATGTTCTCTGACGCCGCGCCAATGATGGTGCTGACCACTGGTGACCTGGCTGATCGGCTGCCTGCGGCGACAGACGCAATTCGGCTGGTCGTCGACGATGCCGAGATAGTCAAGGACATCGCCGCCTTCTCGGGCAGCAATGTAACCGATGCCGACCGCATACGACCGTTGTCGGACGCCCACTCCGCCTATGTCATCTACACCTCGGGCTCGACGGGCCGCCCCAAGGGGGTCGTGGTCGCACACCGGAGCGTGGTCGATCTCGCAGCGTGGGCAGCCGCAGACTTCGGTGCGTCAGTCCTATCCCGGGTGGTGGCCTCGACTTCGCTGAACTTCGACGTCTCGGTCTTCGAGATCTTCTGCCCGCTGACCGTCGGCGGCAGCATCGAGGTCGTGCGTGACGTGCTCGCGTTGGGTGAGCCCCGGACCGGTGGCTGGAAAGCGACGCTGATCAGCGCGGTGCCCTCGGCGTTCGCGCAGGTGCTGGCCCCAGGAACGTCGGCACAGGGCAGCGTGGCGGTGAGCGCAGACACCGTGGTGCTGGCCGGGGAGGCGCTGTCGGCCAGCGCCGTGCGCCAGATCGGGGCGGCAACCTCGTGCCGACGAGTCGCCAATATCTACGGTCCAACCGAGGCCACCGTCTATGCGACCGCGTGGTACGGCGACGTGGACACCTCCGCCACATCTGACAGCGACGAGGCACCCCCGATCGGCCGGCCGATCAGCAACACCCAGGTGTACGTGCTGGATGCCGGGCTGCAGCCGGTGCCGATCGGTGTGCTAGGAGAGCTGTACCTCGCTGGTCGTGGTCTGGCCCGGGGTTATCTGGGTCGCCCAGGGCTGACCGCGGTGCGGTTTGTTGCGAACCCGTTCGGTGCGTCGGGCTCGCGGATGTACCGGACCGGGGACGTGGTGCGCTGGAAGGCCAGCGGTGAGCTGGAATACCTGGGTCGGTCGGATCATCAGGTGAAGCTCCGTGGGTTCCGGATCGAGCTGGGCGAGGTGGAGTCCGCCCTGCTCAGCCACCCCGACATCGCCCAGGCGGTGGTAAGCCTGGCCAGCCACGACGGGCATCGCTACCTGCTGGCCTACGTGGTTGCGGCCGCTTCGGCCAATGCCCCCACTCTCGCGGCGCTGCGGGAGTTCGCCGGTGGCCGGCTGCCCGACTACATGCTGCCCTCGGCGGTGGAAGTTCTGCCCGCACTGCCCCTAACGCCCACCGGCAAGATCGACCGACGGGCCCTGCCGAGCCCTGCACACCGACCATCCCCCAGCACCGGCTACGTCGCGCCGGGCACCCCCCTCGAACACCAGCTCACCGACATCTGGGCTGGAGTGCTGGGTGTGCCGCGCGTTGGGGTGCACGATAACTTCTTCGAGCTGGGCGGGGACTCAATCCTGAGCATCCAAGTCGTGTCCCGCGCTCGCCGGGCCGGGCTCGATCTCAGCTCCAAGGAAATCTTCCTGCGCCAGACCATCGCCGCCCTGGCCCCACTGATCGGCACCCTTGACGCCCGCAGCGATCAGCCCCCGCCCGTCGAGGGCCCCGCCCCGCTGACCCCCTTCCAACGCTGGTTCTTCAGCACCTACGGGGCACTGGGGCACTTCACCATGTCGATGGTGCTGGAGCTGGCCCCGGACCTCGACGAGAACGCGCTACAGACCGCGGTCGAGGCGGTCGTGGCCCACCACGACGCGCTCCGGCTTCGATTCGAGCAGGCCGACGGCCAGTGGTGGCAGCAGCCAGTACCCGCCGTTCCGAGCGGGGTGCTTACCCGGCAGGACCTCTCTGGGCTAACGGAGTCGGAGCAGCGGACCACGATGGAGGAGGCGGCGGCCGCGGCGCGATCCGACCTCGACCTGGGTGCCGGTCGGATGGTCAAGACGGTGCTGTTCGGGCGCGGACCCGAACAGCGGCCCCTCCTTTTCCTCAGCGTCCACCACCTCGCGGTCGACGGCGTCTCCTGGCGCATCCTGGTCGACGACCTCAATACGGCCTACCGGCACGCCGCCGCCGGCCGATCGGTGGCGCTGGAACCGCCCGGTACCACGGTTGCCACCTGGACCTCCCGGTTGGCTGAGCACGTTCGGTCGGGAGGGTTCGACGAGGACCTGGAGTTCTGGACGCAGGTTTCCCGCGGTGCGCAGGTCGAGTTGCCCGTGGACCATCTCGGCGTACACACCGCTGGCTCCACCCGCCGGGTCACCGTCCGGCTCGGCAGGACGCAGACCGACGCGTTGTTGCATCGGGTGCCGGGGGTGTATCGGACGCAGGTCAATGATGTGTTGTTGAGTGCTCTGGGTCGGGTGTTGTCGGTGTGGACCGGGCGCGAGCGCGTGCTCATTGCGCTGGAGGGCCACGGCCGTGAGGAGCTCCTCGACGGGGTTGACCTGTCGCGCACGGTCGGCTGGTTCACCACCAAGTTCCCGGTCGCGCTCACGGTGTCAGCCGGCTCGGACTGGCGCGTGGTACTGAGGTCGGTCAAGGAACAGCTGCGGGCCATCCCGCGCCGGGGGCTCAGCTACGGGGCACTGCGGGAGCTGAGTGGGGACGACTCCCCAGCCGCCGTGTTGCGCTCCGACGAGCCACCGCAGATCTGCTTCAACTATCACGGGCAGTGGGACACACCTGCTGCCATGGGTGGGTTATTCCGGGCTCGCCGCGACGGCGTCGGCGCGGACCTGGCGCCCGATCAGCCGGCTCTTAATCTGATGGACGTATCGGGCCTGGTGGAGGACGGGGAACTGGAGCTGACCTGGTTCTATTCCAGCCAGGTCCATGACGAGGGCACCGTGCGGCAGCTGGCCGAGGAGATGATCCAGGCCCTCGGCGAGATTGTTGTTCATTGTGCGTTGCCTGGTGTGGGTGGTTGTACGCCGTCGGATTTCCCGTTGGTTCGCCTTGATCAGGTTGGGGTGGATCGTGTGGTGGGTGATGGGCGGTTGGTGGAGGATGTTTATCCGTTGACGCCGTTGCAGGTGGGAATGGTGTTTCATTCGTTGGTTGATTCTGGTTCGGGTGCTTATGTTGATGAGTTTCGGTTGCGGTTGTCGGGTGTGTCTGATGCTGGGGCGTTGGGTGTGGCTTGTCAGCGGGTGGCTGATCGTACGGCTGCGTTGCGTAGTGCGGTGGTGTGGGATGGGGTGGATGTGCCGTTGCAGGTGGTGTATCGCCAGGTTGGCGTTCCGGTGAGGTTTGTCGACTGGCGTGGTTTGTCTGTGGTGGAGCGGGATCGGGAGTTGGCGGGGGTAGTGGCGCAGGGTCGTGTTGCGGGGGTGGATTTGGCGGTTGCGCCGTTGTTGCGGCTGGTTATTGCCACGTTGACTGATGATGAGGTTTTGTTGGTGTGGACTTCGCATCACGTGGTGTTGGATGGTTGGAGTCTGGGCCAGGTGTTCACTGAGGTGCGTGAGCAGTACGCGGCGATTGTTTTTGGGCGGGTTCCGGAGTTGGTTGTTCGGCGTCCGTTTAGGGATTATCTTCAGTGGTTGGGGGAGCGGGACGGATCCGATGCTGAGCAGCATTGGCGGGGGGTGTTGTCGGGTTTTGTCGCGCCTACTGGGTTGCCTTATGATCGACAGCCTGTTGAGGCGCATCGGGCGGAGTCGGCTGAGTCGGTGCGGGTGGGGCTTTCGGTCCAGGAGTCTGAGCGGCTTGGGTTGGTGGCCAAGCGTGCTGGTTTGACGTTGAACACGATCGTGCAGGGTGTTTGGGCTCTTTTGTTGTCGCGTTATAGCGGTGAGCGTGATGTGGTTTTCGGGACCATTGTTTCTGGGCGGCCGGCCGAGTTGGCTGGTGTGGAGTCGATGGTCGGTATGTTCATCAATACGGTGCCGACTCGGGTGCGCGTTGATGGTGGGCAGGATGTGGTGTCGTGGTTGCGGGAGTTGCAGGCTCAGCAGTCTGCGTCGCGGCAATTCGATTTCGTTTCGTTGGGGCAGTTGCAGGCATGGAGTGACCTGCCCGCTGGGGTCAATTTGTTCGACAGTGTGGCGGTGTTCCAGAACTATCCGTTCGAAGAGCCTCCGGAGGGTGAGCCGGGCCTGCGGATCCGTGAGGTTGATGCTCGGGATACCACGAACTTCCCGCTCAGTTTGCGCGCTTATCTGGCCGGGGATCTGCACTTCGATCTGGGGTATGACCCGCGGTTGTTTGACGCCGCGACGATCGAGCGGATGGCGGGGCATGTTCTTCGGGTGTTGACGGTGCTGGTTGGCGATCCCGGCGCTCGCTTCGGTGATATCGACATCTTGACCCCGGCGCAGCGGTCGCAGGTGCTGGTGGAGTTCAACGACACCGATCGGGACACCCCGGCGGTGGTGTTGGCGGAGTTGGTCGCGGCGGCGGTGGCGCGGACACCGGATGCGCCGGCGGTGATTTCCTCGGGCGGTCCCGACGAGGAGGTTGTCAGTTTCGCGGAGTTGGATGCGCGGGCGAACCGGTTGGCTGGGTTGTTGCTGGCTCGGGGGGCGGGTCCGGAGCGGATCGTGGCGTTGGTGTTGCCCCGTTCGGTGGCGTTGGTGGTGGCGCAGTTGGCGGTGGCCAAGGCGGGGGCGGCGTTTTTGCCGATCGACCCGGCCTACCCCGCTGGGCGGGTCGCGTTCATGCTCGCTGATGCCCGCCCGGTGGTGGTGTTGACCGTGGCCGAGGCGGCGGGTGGGTTGCCTGCGGTCGGTGATGCCGCCGTGGTGGTGCTGGATGACCCGGCGGTGGCCGCCGCGGTGGCGGCGATGCCCGATCGGGCGCCGACCGACGCTGACCGGGGGGCTGCGTTGGTGGTGGCGCATCCGGCTTATGTGATCTACACCTCGGGCTCGACCGGGCAACCCAAGGGTGTGGTGGTCTCCCATGCCGGGCTGGCGAGCTTCGCCGCCGCCGAGGCCGAGCACTTCCGGGTGGGTCCCGGCGATCGGGTGTTGGCGTTTTCCTCGCCGAGTTTTGATGCTTCGGTGTTGGAGTTGTGTATGTCGCTGCCCGCGGGGGCGGCGTTGGTGGTGCCGCCGGCGGGCCCGTTGCTGGGTGAGCAGCTCGCGCGAGTGTTGGCGCAACAGCGGGTGACCCATGCCCTGATTCCCCCGGTCGCGTTGGCCACTGTGGATCAGCAGGCCGCGGCGGGGTTGGTGGAGTTCACCACGGTGATTGTGGGTGGGGATGCCTGCAGCGCGGAGTTGGTGTCGCGGTGGGCACCTGGCCGGCGGATGATCAACGCTTACGGGCCGACCGAGTCGACGGTGGTGGCGACCTGGAGCCAGGCGCTGACTCCGGGCGGGGTCCCGCCGATCGGGTCCCCGATCCCCAATATGCGTACCTATGTCCTCGACGCTGACCTGCGACCGGTCCCGGTGGGCGTCCCCGGTGAGCTCTACCTCGCCGGGGCCGGACTGGCCCGGGGCTACCTACACCGCCCCGGGTTGACCGCGGCCCGGTTTGTGGCCAATCCGTTCGGCGCGCCGGGTGAGCGGATGTATCGCAGCGGGGACCTGGCTCGGTGGACTCCGGGTGGGGAGTTGGTGTTCGTCGGTCGGGTCGATGAGCAGGTCAAGATCCGGGGGTTCCGGATTGAGTTGGGTGAGATCGAGTCGGTGCTGGCTGGCCACCCCGACGTGGCCCGGGTCGCGGTCATCGTCGTTGAAACCCACCAAGACCATCAAGACGCTGTCGCCGGGCAGGCTGGTGGCGGGGCGGGGTCGGGGGTCAAGCGGTTGGTGGCCTATGTGGTGGCGGCCGGGTCGGTGGAGGTCTCGCAGTTGCGGGTCCACGCGGCGGCGGTGTTGCCCGACTACATGGTGCCTGCAGCGTTTGTGATGCTGGATGAGTTGCCGCTGAATTCCAATGGCAAGCTGGATCGCCGCGCGTTGCCGGCGCCGGATGTCAGCGCGGCGATGGTCAGCGGCTATGTGGCCCCTCGTACTGATGTTGAGGGTGTCTTGGCGGGGATCTGGGCCGAGGTGCTGGGAGTGGCACGGGTCGGGATCGAGGACAATTTCTTTGAACTCGGTGGGGACTCCATCCTCAGTATCCGGGTGGCCTCAAGGCTGCGGGCCGCGTTCAGCGTGGATTTGTCTCCGCGGGCCATGTTCACCCATTCCACGGTCGCGCAACTCGCCGCCGCGATACCAGCCAGTTCCGCCACCGAGGTCGTAGCCATCCCCGTGGCGGATCGTGGTGGTGAGTTGCCGTTGTCGTTCGCTCAGCAGCGGTTGTGGTTTTTAGAGGAGTTCGCGCCCGGGGGAACGGGGTATGTTTCCGCGTTCGCGTTGAGGTTGTCCGGGCAGCTGAACGTTGATGCACTCGGTGTCGCGTTGACCGGTTTGGTGGCCCGGCATGAGTCGTTGCGGACGACGTTTGAGGCGGTCGACGGCCGCGGGACGCAGGTGGTGCACCCACCGTCGGTGGTGTCGTTGCCGGTGGCGGATCTGTCGAGTCTGGATGCGCTCGCGCAGGTAGTGGAATTACAGCGGGTTGTGGCGGCCGACCGTGACCGGCCGTTTGACCTGGTCCAGGGACCATTGTTGCGGGTCGGTGTGGTCCGCCTCGATGACAACGAGCACGCGTTGACCGTGGCGATGCATCACATCATCACCGACGGGTGGTCGATGGGTGTGCTGCTTACCGAGCTCAGCGCGTTCTACCGGGCTGCTGTGCACCACGAGATAGCTGATCTGGCACCGCTGCCGGTGCAATACGCGGATTTCGCCGCGTGGCAACGAACGGCACTGTCAGGTCCGGTCCTCGAGGCGGGGCTGGGCTACTGGGGACACCAACTCGACGGTCTGGCGCCCCTGGAACTGCCCACCGACCGACCCCGCCCACCAATACAGACCACCAACGGTGCGATGCTCGAGTTCCAGGTCCCCGCCGACGTGACCACCCGCCTTAAAGACCTGGGCCAGCAGCAAGACGGCACCCTGTTCATGACCCTCATCGCCGCCAGCCAACTGTTGTTCGCCCGCTGGTCAGGTCAACACGACATCGCGGTAGGAACCGTGGTATCGGGTCGGGAACGGACCGAGATGGAAGGACTGATCGGGTTCTTCGTCAACACGATCGTGCTCCGCTCACAAGTAAAAGACACCCACACCTTCACCCAATTCCTTGACACCGTCCGAGACACCACCCTAGACGCCTTCGCCCACCAAGACGTCCCCTTCGAACGCGTCGTAGACCACCTCCAACCAACCCGAGACACCAGCCGCACACCCCTGTTCCAACCCATGATCGTGCTACAAAACACCCCACCCCACACCCAGGACCTACCCGGCCTACACACCACCACCATCGACCTCCCCACAACCCACACCAGCTTCGACATCACCCTGGAATTCCAAGAAACCGACAACTGCCTACACACCGCCCTGACCTACAACACCGACCTGTTCGACCGCGAAACCATCCAGCGGATGGCCGGCAACCTGTTGGTGTTGTTGGCGGGGATCGCAGCTGATCCGGATCAGTTGGTGTCGACCCTGCCGGTGTTGACCGGTGGTGAGCGGGACCGGGTGTTGGTGGAGTTCAACGACACCGACCGGGAAGTGCCGGCAGCCACGCTAGCGGAACTGTTCGAGGCGCAGGTCGTGCGCAGCCCGAACGCGCCGGCGGTGATTGTCCAGGGCGGGGCCGTGAGCTTCGCGGAGTTAAATACGCGGGCGAATCGATTGGCCCGGTTGCTGGTGGAGCGGGGTGCCGGCCCGGAGCGACTGATCGGGTTGGCGCTGCCGCGATCGGTGGACATCGTGGTAGCCCAACTGGCCGTGGTGAAAGCCGGCGCGGCCTTCGTGCCGTTGGATCCCGCCTATCCAGCTGAGCGGATCGGGTTCATGGTCGCCGACGCGGCCCCGGTGGTCGTGCTCACCCGGGGTGACCTAGCGCCCGGAGGCGGCCTAGCGGCCAGCGTGGCCAGGGTCGACGAGATCCCAGTACTGGCCCTCGATGATCCCGCGGTGGTCTCAGCAATAGCCGCGATGAACGAGGGCGACCTCACCGACCCCGATCGCTCCACACCGCTGCTACCGACCCATCCGGCTTATGTGATTTACACCTCGGGATCGACCGGGCGCCCTAAGGGTGTGGTGGTGACCCATGCCGGGCTGGCGAGTTTCTCCGCGGCCGAGGTGGCACGGTATGTGGTGGCCCCGGGGGATCGGGTATTGCAGTTCTCCTCACCGAGTTTCGACGCCTCGGTGTTGGAGCTGTGTATGTCATTGCCAGCCGGGGCGGCGTTAGTGGTCCCACCACCGGGACCACTGCTGGGCGAACAACTCGCCGGAGTACTGGCCCAGCAACGGATCAGCCACGCGTTGATCCCACCCGCCGCGCTGGCCACCGTGCCCGCGCAGACACCAGCGGAACTGACACGATTACAGACACTGATCGTCGGTGGGGATGCGTGTAGTGCGGAGTTGGTGACGCGGTGGGCCCCGAACCGACGAATGATCAACTCTTACGGACCCACCGAGGCCACGGTCGTCGCGACCTGGAGCGAGCCGTTGATCCCGGGTCGCGATCCGTGCATCGGCGGGCCGATCTGGAACACGCAGGTGTATGTGCTGGACGCAGCGTTGCAGCCGGTGCCGGTCGGGGTGGTTGGGGAGTTGTATATCGCTGGGGTGGGGTTGGCGCGGGGGTATCTGCGTCGGCCGGGGTTGACCGCGGCGCGGTTCGTGGCCAACCCGTTCGGGGCACCGGGTGCGCGGATGTATCGCAGTGGGGATGTCGTGCGCTGGAGCACCCGCCGCGAGCTGGAGTATCTGGGTCGGTCGGACCACCAGGTGAAGATCCGCGGATTCCGCATCGAGTTGGGCGAGATCGAAACCGTCCTACTGCGCCGCGCTGACGTCGCCGAGGCCGTCGTGGTCGCGCGGGCCAACGAGGGTGGCCACCAGCGTCTGGTGGCCTACTTCGTGCCGGTCGGCCCGACCGTACCCACGTCGGCCGACCTGCGGTCCTGGTTGAAGCGGAGTGTGCCGGACTACATGGTGCCCTCGGCGTTCGTCATGCTCGACGCGCTGCCCCTGAATGCCAACGGGAAGCTGGATCGGCGGGCGCTTCCCACCCCCGATGCCCAACCAGAGCTCGGCACCCCGTACCGGGCCCCGAGTACCCCGATCGAGCGGGAACTGGCTCGCGTCTGGGCCGAGGTGCTGGGCACGGAGGGGGTCAGCGTCGAAGACAACTTCTTCGAACTCGGCGGAGACTCCATCCTGAGCATCCAAGTCGTCTCCCGCGCCCGCCAGGCCGGCGTACGGGTCACATCCAAGGACATCTTCCTGCACCAGACGATCGCCGAGCTCGCGGCGGCCGTCACGGCGGAGCCGGCACCGGAATCAGCGGACCGCGACCTGGTCCTCGGCCCGGCACCGCTGACGCCGATCCAGCGCTGGTTTTTCACGACCTACGGTGCGTTGTCCCACTTCAACCAGTCCGTCGTCGTCGAGTTGGCCGAGGACCTCAACGAGGACGCCCTGTCCGTGGCAGTGGATGCGCTGGTGGTGCACCACCCGGCATTGCGCATGCGTTTCTCCATCGTCGAGGGCCAATGGTGCCAGGACGTCGCGCCCACCGAGTCGGCCGGAGTGTTCGGTCGCTATGACCTCTCTGATCTGGACGATGAGGGCCGGCGGTTAGCCATGGCGGAGGCAGCGGCCTGCGCCCAGTCCAGTCTGGACATCGCCAGCGGCCCGCTGCTGCGAGCCCTGCTGTTCTGTTCCGGACCCGAACGGCGGCCTCGACTGTTCATCGCCGTGCACCACCTCGTCGTCGACGGGGTGTCGTGGCGGATCCTGCTGGGCGATCTGGAAGCCGCCTACCACCAGGCTAGCTCTGCCCAGCAGGCTCGCTTCGCGCCGCGCACAGCGCCGGCGGAGCGCGCATCGACACCGCCGGTGGAGTTGGAGCCGACCGGTACCCCGTTCATTCAGTGGACACACCGGTTGAGCGATCACCTCCAGGCCGGCGGACTCGATGCCGACCTGGCGTACTGGTCGAAGGTTTCGCATGAAGCACTGCCTGACTTGCCGATCACCCATGACGGTGCCAACACCGCCGGTTCCAGCCGCACGGTGTCGGTGCGGTTGGATCGGGACGACACCGACGCGTTGTTGCATCGGGTGCCGGGGGTGTATCGGACGCAGGTCAATGATGTGTTGTTGAGTGCTCTGGGTCGGGTGTTGTCGGTGTGGACCGGGCGCGAGCGCGTGCTCATTGCGCTGGAGGGCCACGGCCGTGAGGAGCTCCTCGACGGGGTTGACCTGTCGCGCACGGTCGGCTGGTTCACCACCAAGTTCCCGGTCGCCTTGGTTGTCCCTTCGTCGGGCTGGGGGGAGGTTCTGAAGTCCGTCAAGGAACAGGTGCGGGCCATACCGCACCGGGGGCTCAGCTACGGAGCACTGCGCTATCTGAGCCCGGAGAACTCCGCGGCTAGAATATTGCGCGACGTCACCCAACCGCAGATCTGCCTGAACTACCACGGCCAGTGGGACGTCGCACCGGGCTCCGACGGACTTTACCGCAGCTGGCACGGCCCACTCGCACCTGATCATGCGCACGACAACGTTCGAACATATTTGCTGGATGTCACCGGAATGGTCACGAACGGCCAGCTGGAGTTGAGCTGGACGTACTCGAAAAATGTGCACGACGAGACCACCATCGCGCAGTTGGCGTCGGAGATGGTCGACGCGTTGCGGGAGATTGTTGTTCATTGTGCGTTGCCTGGTGTGGGTGGTTGTACGCCGTCGGATTTCCCGTTGGTTCGCCTTGATCAGGTTGGGGT
>JALYTS010000182.1 GCA_030854185.1 Actinomycetota bacterium
GCGCTGGCCGTCGCGATGGTCCGATCCCCGCTGCCCCGGCGGGCCGGCGCCGCGACGATGGCGATCGGCAGCGCCGCCCTGGTGGCCGCCGCGTCGGTCGCCTTCGCCGGGCCCAACCTGTGGCGCCCGTTGTCGGACTGGGGTCAGCCGTTCGGCAACCACCAGCTCATCGACACGCCGTACGTGCAGAGCCTGCTCGCGCCGTCGCTGGGACCGCTGGCGTTGCGCAACCCGCTGCTGTGGCTGGCCGTCGCCGGGTTGGGCTGGTGGTGGCTGCGCCGGTGCGGCCCGGCCCGGACCGTGCTGGTCACCGCCACCGGGCTGGGGGTGGCGCTGATGCTGGTGGTGTTCACCGTCGCGCCACTGCGCCAGTATCCGGGCACCTCGGTGGTGCTGATGAATCTGCGGGCTCTCACCGGCCGGCCCTGCGGCCTGGCCCCGGCGGTGCAGGTGCTCACCGGCGTCGAACCCGGGTTGGGGCCGGCGGTCGGAACTGCCGCGCTCACCGGGGACATGCGGGCAGCACCGCTGCCGGAATCGACGCCGGCCCCGATCGGTGCCACTGGGGGCCGATCGGGCGCCACCGTGTGGCACGACGACGTGCCCAGCGGTACCGGGACCGGAACCCTCCAGACCCCCTGGTACCCGCTACGCGGTGACCTTCGCGGCGCCTGGGTCACGGTGCCCGTGCGGGGCAAGCTCACCCAGGGTCAGTGGCTGGCGGTGCAGGTGGCGTCCGGCGACCCGGCCGCCCCAGACCAGGTTCGCACGGTGACCCAGGTTCGCACGGTGACCCAGGTTCGCACGCTGGCGCTGCCCGCCGTCGGGGACAAACCTGACTGGACGCAGGTTTCCGTCGCGCTGGCGGACGCCGCCCTGGCTGCGCCGACCGCAGTGCGGGTGGTGGCCCAGGACCGCGTCGCCGGTCCAGGCAGTTGGCTGGCCGTGGCGCAACCGCGGCTGACCGCGCCACGACCGGTCACCGACATCATCGCCGGTCGGCCGGTGTTCGCCGACCAGGTATCCGCCGGGCTGTGGTCCTGCGCGCAGCAGATCGCCGTGCGAGACGGCTTGGTCCAGCCTCCTGCGTTACGGCTGCGGGCCGCTGACGGGATGGAGGACTCGATCCTGCGGAACTCGACCTTCGCCGATAACGGCGGCACGCTGCTGCAGGTCGACCGGACCGCCAAGTTCGTCGAGTTGCCCTCCCGGCTCGCACCGCCGGGGGCCCCCACGTTGGGCTGGGGCCACGTCGACGAGGTGGTCTACATCCACCCCCCTGGTCTGGTCGACCTGCGCGTCGAGCAGCGACGGCGCGCCGGATGGACCCGGTTACCCACGCTGATCGGGCAGCGATACACCGGCCGCGCCTACACCGGCTGATCAAACCTGACGGTGGGAAACTTGCTACCTTGGAATGTCCGTAGCCGCCCCCAGGTTTTAGCACCACTGGTTCTAGTGCTGCTAGTCCAACCGTCCCCGTCGAAGCGCAGAAGGTGGATTGCATCGAGTGTCGGTTCCCACAACGAAGCCTGACGTGCTGGCGGCCGAGCAGGACTACCTCACCCTGCTCTACCAGCATCTCGACGAGCGCCGCCGCTACACGGTGCAGCGCCTGACCCAAGTCCTGCGAGCCCCCAACGCCGGTACCCCACAAGCGCGCAGCGAGCGCGACGCGGCCGCGGCGATGTACGCAGACCAGCTCGCCACCCTCGACGGCGTCGAGCAAGGCCTGTGCTTCGGTCGCCTGGACCTGCACAGCGACCCCGACGACGGCGACGAGGACGGTCGGCGCTACATCGGGCGGCTCGGGCTGCTCGACGAGCAGCACGAATACCGGCCGCTGCTCATCGATTGGCGGGCACCCGCGGCCCGCCCGTTCTACACCGCGACCGCCGCGCGTCCCGAGGGCGTTCGCCGCCGCCGGCACATCCGGACCCGGAGCCGGACGGTGCTCGCCGTTGAGGACGAAGTACTCGACCTGCTACCCGACCCCGCCGGGCTGGACGACGTTCTCGAGCACAGTTCGACCCGGATCAGCCTCACCAGCGAGGCGGCGCTGATGGCCGTGCTGACGGCGAACCGGACCGGCCAGATGTCCGACATCGTCGCGACCATCCAGGCTGAGCAGGACCGGATCATCCGAGCCAAGCCGCAGGGGGTGCTCGTCGTCCAGGGTGGGCCGGGCACCGGCAAGACCGCGGTCGCGCTGCATCGAGCGGCTTACCTGCTCTACACCCACCGCCGGCAGCTCGCCAAGCGCGGCGTGCTGGTCGTCGGGCCGAACTCGACGTTCCTGCGTTACATCGGACACGTACTGCCCTCGCTCGGCGAGACCAGCGTGCTGCTGTGCACGGTGGCGCAGCTGCATCCGGGGCTGAACGCCCGCGGTGTCGAGCCCGACGAGACAGCCGCGGTCAAGGGTCGCCTGGAGATTGCGAAGGTGCTGGCTGTGGCTATCCGGGACCGCCAGCAGGTACCCACCGAACCGATCGAGCTCATCGTCGAGGCCCAGCACATCAAGCTCGACAGCGCGCTGTGCCAGCCGGCCCGTACCCGGGCCCGGCGCTCGCATCGGCCGCACAACGAGGCCAAGCGGATCTTCCACCAGGAGGTCGTCGCGGCGCTGGCCGACCAGCTCGCGAACGGCCTGGGCTGCGACGTCCTGGGCTGCGACGTCCTGAGCCGCGACGTCCTGAGCCGCGGCGTCCTGAGCCGCGGCGACGTGGCAGACATCCGCACCGAGCTGCGGGGCAGTCCCGAGCTGACCGCCGCGCTGGAGACGCTGTGGCCGACGCTGTCCCCGGAGCGGCTACTCACCGACCTATACGCCGACCCGCAGCGCCTGGCCAGCGCCACCCACCGGGTGCTGGACGGCCCCGAACGCGACCTGCTCGCGCGGCCCGCTCCCGGCCCGGACGTCGACCCGGAGCTGGTGTGGACCCCCGCCGACGTCGCCCTGCTGGATGAGGCCGCCGAGCTGCTCGGCTCCGACGGCAGCGCCGAGGCCGCCCGGGAGGCCGCCGCGCTGCGCGCGGAGTTGCAGTACGCCCAGGGCGTGCTGGACATCCTGGACCTCGACGAGGACCTCGACCCTGAGCTGCTGCGCGCCACCGACCTGATCGACGCCGACCGGCTGGCCGACCGGCAGCGGGCACGCGGCTACGAGAGCACCGCTGAGCGCGCCGCGGCGGACCGCACCTGGACCTACGGTCACATCATCATCGACGAGGCGCAGGAGCTGTCCCCGATGGCGTGGCGGGTGCTCATGCGGCGCTGCCCGAGCCGTTCGATGACGGTGGTCGGGGACCTCGCTCAGACCGGCAGCCGGGCCGGCGCGGCCTCGTGGCGCGACGTGCTCGGTCCGTACGTGGCGCAGCGGTGGCACCTGGAAGAGCTGACGATCAACTACCGGAACCCGGCCGAGATCGCCGAGATCGCCGACCACGTGCTGACCGCCATCGACGTCGACATCACCCCACCGCAGTCGGTGCGCCGCGCCGGCGTGGCCCCCCGCGCGGTTCGGGTGGTGTCGCTGGCCGACGAGCTGCCCGCGGTGGTCGCCGAGGAGGCCGCCGCGGTGGGCGATGGCCGGCTTGCCGTGCTCGCGCCGGTCGCCGCAGTGGACGAGCTGCGCACGATCTTGGGGTCATCAGAGCAGCGCGCGCCGGGCGCCGGTGACCTCGACGCACCGGTGACGGTGCTGACCGTCACCCAGGCCAAGGGCCTGGAGTTCGACGCGGTGGTCCTGGTCGATCCGGCGGCGATCGTGGCCGAGTCACCCCGCGGTCTCAACGACCTCTACGTCGCCATCACCCGCACCACCCACCGCCTGTGCATCGTGCACCCCGGCACCCTCCCCTCCGTACTCGCCGCCGATCTCGTGCCCTGATTTCCGCCTCCCCGCGTTCTGGATGCAGACTGCTGCTGTTGCGGTCTCGTTAGCCGCGTTCTGGATGCAGACTGCGGTAAAAGACCCCGAAATAACCGCGGTCTGCATCCAGAACGCGGTAAGGACGAAAGGGGCTTAGGGCACTGTTCGGCGTTGCGCATCGGTCGGCGGACACCGCACTCGCCTTGCTCGTCGGGATGGTCGGCGTGGCGGTGGGGGTGGTGCTGCCGTTCGTGCCGGTGATCGCCGATCAGACCACGGTGAGCTGGCCCGCACCCGGGCACCCCGTGGTGTCCAGTACCGCGTTGTTCGCCCCGTACCGGCCGGCGGAGCTGAACGCAACGGTGCCGTGCTCGGCGATTCGCGCCGCGACTGACCGGGGCGGTGCCGTCACAGTCCTGGCCACCGGCCCGTACGGCGACGGGTTGGTGCTGCGCACCGAGGCCGGCGTAGCCCGGCTGCTGTCGGGTTCCCGGGTGTTGAGTACCACGCCGGTGGCCGGGATCCTCAGCGACTGCCGGACGCGGGTGCACGCCGGCCCGACCGGAACGGTGATCACCATCGGGAACACCCGGACCATCACACTGGCCGGTGAACCGGTGCCTAAGGTGTTCGCGTTCCGCACCGACCTCGACGCCGGGCAGGCCGCAGGGATCGCCGTGACCGCCCGCACCGCCAGCCCATTCGCCACCAGCCCGAGCAGAATCAAGATCCTGCTCATCGCCGTGCAGCTACTCGCGGCGCTGATCGCGCTCGGCCTGCTGGCCCGCGGTGGGCTGCCGGCCCGCGGTTGGCTGCTCTTCAAGGCCGGCAAACCCCCCGGTTGGCCGGCCTTGAAGGGCTACCAACGTCGGTGGCGCACCGTTTGGGTTGATCTCGGGGTGATCGCAGTGCTGGCCGGATGGGCGATCATCGGTCCGCTGACCGATGACGACGGCTTCGCCACCACGATCGCCCGCAACGCCGCGCATACCGGCAACGTCGGCAACTACTACCGGTGGTGGAACGCCTCAGAGGCACCGTTCGCGCTGACCGAGCAGCTACTCGCACCGCTGACCCAGGTCAGTTTGGCGCCGCTGTGGCTGCGGGCGCCCAGCACCGTGCTGGGCGTGGCGACCTGGTTCATCGTGAGCCGGGGGGTGCTCGGCGCGGCGCTGCCCGTGGTGGCGGGCACCGTCCGGATCCGGCTGCTGGCGGCGGTGTGCCTGCTCGCCGCCTGGCTGCCCTACAACCTCGGGGTGCGCCCAGAACCATATGTGGCGTTCGGTGTCACCACTGTGCTGGCGTTGCTGTGGCGGGCTCGTGGGCTCGCCTCGTTGGGTTGGGCTGCGCTGGTCGCCGCGCTGGTCATCCCGACCAGCCCGAGCGCCCTGCTGGTCGCCGCGCCGATCGTGGTGTTCGCTGGCCGCATCGGCTCGATTCTCTGCGAGTCGACGCGCGGGTGGTCCGAGGTGGCGGCGCGGGTGTTGTTGCTGTGCTGCATCGGCGCGGTGGGCCTCACCGTGATCTTCGCTGATCAGACCTGGTACGGCCTGGTCACTGCGACTCAATGGCACAACTATTTCGGACCGTCGCTCCCGTGGTATCACGAACCGGACCGGTACCGGTTCCTGCTCGGAAACGACCAGGATGGCAACGCCACCAAGCGAGTCCCGGTTCTACTCACACTCGCGCTGCTGCCAGTGGTCGGGGTGCTGCTGGCGGCCCGCCGCAGCGAGCTGACCCGACGCACCGAGCCGGCCGACGTCGATGGTGCCGCCGCGCGGTTGGCTGGGGTGGTGGCCACCGCGCTGGCCCTGCTGTGGCTGACGCCGTCGAAGTGGTCGCACCACTTCGGCGCAGTGGCTGGGCTGTTCGCGCCCTTCCTGGTAGTAGCCGTGGTCCTGATGGCACAACGCGCCCGGGCGGCGGGCACCGAACGGGTGGCCCAGATCATCTGCGTGGTCGGGGCCGTGCTGGTGGCCGCGGCGGCGGGGCTGGCCTTCGCGGGGCCGAACGCCTGGTGGCAGCCGGCGATCTACGACGTGCCATGGGCCGCTGGCCCGGTGCGGCCGTTCGGCCTGCCGCTGGACTCCCCGCTGCTGTGGGTCGGCGC
>JALYTS010000081.1 GCA_030854185.1 Actinomycetota bacterium
TCTGGTCCACCAGATGCGGTGGCGCTGAGGCGCCGGCGGTGATCCCCACCCGCGTCGCACCCACCAACCAGCGAAGGTCGATCTCAGTGACGTCGTCGACCAGGTAGGCCGGCACGCCTTCCCGCCGCGCGACCTCCACCAGCCGCACCGAGTTCGACGAGTTGGGCGAGCCGACCACCAGCACCAGGTCCACCTCACGGGCGATCGCGCGCACCGCGCGCTGCCGGTTGGTGGTCGCGTAGCAGATG
The DNA here is from genome assembly GCA_030854185.1 of Actinomycetota bacterium. Classification (GTDB taxonomy): domain Bacteria; phylum Actinomycetota; class Actinomycetes; order Mycobacteriales; family Pseudonocardiaceae. The sequence goes on from JALYTS010000081.1 coordinate 249, forward strand.
TCATCGGTGCGCGGAGCGCTCAGCGCCGGGAACCGATCACGCAGGATTCCGGCGATCTTCTCCGCCTCGTCGACCGCCAGCGTGGTCTGCATGGTGTAGGCCACCCGCGACGGATCCCGCGGCGCCACGCGCTGCGCGGTGTCGACGTCGGGCACCACGATCACGTCGTCCGGTGCCTCGCCGAGGCTGCCTTGGACCTCCTCATGGTCGGCATGGCCGATGAGGAACACCGTGTTGCCCAGGCGGGCGTAGCGGCGGATCTCGCTGTGCACCTTGGTGACCAGCGGGCAGGTGGCGTCGATCACACGTAGCTCGTGCGCGGCTGCCTCCTGCCGCACCGCGGGTGCGACCCCGTGCGCGGAGAACACCAGCACGCTGGCCGCCGGCACCTGCTCGACCTCGTCGACGAACACCGCGCCGCGGTCCTGGAGCTCGCCCACCACATGCGCGTTGTGCACGATCTGGCGGCGCACGTACACCGGCGCGCCGTACCGGGCCAGGGCGCGGTCCACTGTGTCGATCGCCCTGGCCACGCCCGCGCAGAACGAGCGCGGCGCGGCGAGCAGCACGTCGCGCGGGCCGGTCGCCGCCGCCCACAACTCCAGCGCCGGCGCGCACGCCCGCAGGCTCCGCAATGCGGTCACCCCCCGGTGCAGCGTGCCGAGCTGCCACAGCGGGTGATCAACGGTATCCACGATGGTGCGGACCACCGCGAACGGCGAACCCGCGGCCGCCAACTGAGCGGACTCCATGTCCACCGCGAGCGGGTCACCATCGACCCACCCCCGGGCGCCGGGCAGCCCCGAGATGTGCGCAACGGACTGGATCGATCCAACGTGCACGGTCAATCCCAACCGCCGCAACGCCCCCGCCAGCAACGGCGCCGACGCCACCTCCGCGCTGCGCGCGGGCAGCTCTCCTGCTCCCGAACTCAACAGCAGTGCACTTCGCAGCCGGGAAATCAGCTCTGCTGTTGAGTTCGGGAGGGGCAGAGCAGTCGAGGTGCCCGGAAGGATCTCGGTGGCTACCACTACGTCGCCCGGGTGTACCTGGGGCGCCAGGGCTCCACCAACTCCGGCGACCAGGACCGGATCGGTGCCCGGCAGGGCCGCCGCTGCGGCGGCGGCCCTGCGGCGGCCCATGCCGGTGTGCACCAGCCGCATGCTGCGCCGGGCGCCGCGCAGCGCGGCCTGCTCGACGCGCAGCGGGGTGCACAACACGGCTCGGCTCACGGCGCACCGTCGCCGAGATACCGGCCCAGCGCGGTGATCGGGAACACCATCCGGTAGAGGTGGTAGTTGATGTAGAAGTCACCCGGGAACCCGGTGCCGGTGAACTGCGGCTCGTCCCACGACCCGTCCGGGCGCTGGGTGTCACACAGCCACCGGACACCGCGCTCGACTGCCTCGGAGCGCTCGTCGGCTGCCAGCAGGGCCAGCAACGCCCAAGCGGTCTGCGAGGCAGTCGACTCACCCCGGCCCGCCCAGGAACGGTCCGCATAGGAGCGCAGGTCCTCGCCCCACCCACCGTCGTCGTTCTGGTGGCGTACCAGCCAGCGGACCGCCCGGCGGATGCACAGCGAATCGGCGGGTATCCCGGCGGCGATCAGCGCGGGCACCACGCCGCCGGTGCCGTAGACGTAGTTCGCGCCCCACCGGCCGAACCACGATCCGTCCAGTTCCTGCGCGGCGAGCAGCCACGTCACCCCCCGCCGGCAGGCGGGATGCTGCGCCAGACCCTCAGCGGCCAACACCTCGACGACGTGGGCGGTGACATCAGCCGACGGTGGATCGATCACCTCGCCGAAATCGCAGAATGGCAGCTTGGTGCACAGCGTCCGGGTGTTGTCGGCGTCGAAGGCGCCCCAGCCGCCGTCCTTGGACTGCATCCCGATCAGCCAGGCCACCCCGCGATCCAGGGCACTGCGATCCGGCTGCCCCGCCTGACATCGGCCGATCCGCCGCAGCGCCAGGATCACCTCGGCGGTGTCGTCGGTGTCCGGATAGGTGTCGTTGTGGAACTCGAAGGCCCACCCCCCCGGCGCGAGACCCGGCCGGCGGACCGACCAGTCACCGGGTACCCGGATCTCCTCGCCGAGCAGCCAGTCACCGGCCTGGGCCACCGCGGGATCGTCGGCGGGGACTCCCGCGTCGAGCAGCGCGGTGACCGCCAGGCAGGTGTCCCACACCGGGGACTGGCAGGCCTCCAACCGCCGGACCCACCCGTCCGGGGTCTTCTCGCGGAGGATGAACCCGTCCAGTCCGGCGATCGCCGCGCGCAACGACGGGTGGTCGAGTGAATAGCCCAGCAGGTGCAAGGCCAGCACTGAATACACCCAAGGCGGCTGGATACCGCCCCAACACCCGTCGGCCTCCTGCCGGGCCAGGATCCACTCCGCGGCGCGGCGCATCGCCGCCTGCCGCAACGGGCGCACCGGCCGCCGCGAGTAGGCGTGCAGCACCCGGTCGGTGCGCTGGAACAAGCCCGCCCAGGTCCACGGCGGGGCGGGGGCTGCCTCAGGCCGCAGCGCGGCCGTACCGGTACGCAGCTCGTCGACCCCGAACGGCAGCGGACGCACCGAGCGCAGCGTGCAGACGACGGTCAACGGCACGATCGTCTGCCGGGCCCAGCAGCCCCAGTCATAGACGTTGAACGGGAACCACTTCGGAAAATAGATCAGTTCCGGCGGCAGGTGGGGCAGGTCGTCCCAGGACCACAGCCCGAACATGGCCAGCCAGATGCGGGTGAACACCCGGCTGCGCTCCAGGCCACCGTTACCCCGGACGAACTCCGCGGCCCGAACCAGGTGCGCGGCGTCGGCCGCGTCGTCGGCCAGGCGCAGCGCCACCCAGGCCTCGACGGTGGTGGACAGGTCACCCGGCCCACCGTGGTACACCGCCCAGCCGCCGTCCTCCCGTTGCTGGGACCGGATCCACCGGGCGGCTTCCTCGGTCTCGCCGGCGCGGCGGATGCCGAGGAACTCCCGCAACAGCAGGTCCTCGGCGTCCATGGTCACGTTGGTATCCAGGTCACCCTTCCACCATCCCTGCGGGTCTTGACGCTCTCGCAAGTTCGCAATCGCGGCGGCCAGCGTCTGCGCTGCCCGCTGGGATCCGGTTGACGGCGCAGCCGGTGGGCATGCGGTTGACGGCGCAGCCGGTGGGCTGCCAGCCGTGCTGTCGACTGGACTGGTGCGGGTCATCAGGCCTCCCTGGCGACGATGAAGTGGGCGATGGCGACGAGGTCCTCCCGCGGGCCGGCTTGCATCGGGACTCTCGCCAGCGCGTCAGTGGCGGCCGCGATGCGGCGCTGGGCTTCGGCGGCCGCCCAGTCCCGACCTCCCGCGGCTTCGACGAGGTCAGCGGCCCAGGCCTCATCGGTGTCCGGCTGCCGGCCCCGCCGGTCGGTAGCCGGTTGCCGGCCCCGCCGGCGGGTGTCGGGTTCGGCGAGCCAGCGGGCCAGTTCACGGCCGGCGGGACCGCCATGGGTCAGCGCGTAGGTCACCGGCAGGGTCTTCTTGCGCGAGTGCAGGTCGGAGAACACCGGTTTGCCGGTGATCGCGGGATCGCCCCAGATCCCCAGCAGGTCGTCGACGAGCTGGTATGCGATTCCCAGCCGCGCACCGAAGGTCGACAACGCGTCCACGATCTCCGCCGGCGCGCCGGCCAGCACGGCACCGATCGCCGCGCTGGCCGACAGCAGGGCGCCGGTCTTGCCCGACACCATCTCCAGGCACTCCGTCAAGGTGACGTCGCTGCGTTGCTCGAAGGCGACGTCCTGCACCTGGCCGCGGACGAGGTGGCGGGTGGCTTCGGCGAGCAGCCGGGCGGCGGCGGCCCGGTGCGGCGAGGGGCTGTCCAGGAGCACCTCCTGGGCCAGCGCCAGTAGCGCGTCGCCGGTCAGGATCGCGCTGGTGGTGCCCCATACCGCCCACACCGTGGGGCGGTGCCGGCGTTCGGTGTCGCCGTCCATCACGTCGTCGTGCACCAGCGAGAAGTTGTGCACCAGCTCGACGGCGACCGCGCCGGGGAGCCCGGTCCGCGCCGGGGCACCGACCGCCTGCGCGGACAGGGTGGCCAGTGCGGGGCGGACGGCCTTGCCGCCGTCACCGCCGGTGGGAACACCGGCGGTGTCAGTCCAGCCGAAGTGGTACGAGGCGATCGCCGCGCTGGTCTCGTCCAGCCGCGCGACGAACGCCCGCGTCGCTGGGACCACCGCATCCCGAGCCCGGCGTAGCGCGCTGGGCGCCCCTGGACGGACCGGTCCGGGGGGTGCCTGCGCGGGAATGGGCGCCTCGGTGCGCAGTGCGTCAGCGGTCATCACGACACCTCCGCGGCGACGTCGGTGGGGCTCGTTTCGAGCAGGGCGGTGGCGGCCGCTGCGCCGCTGCGCGCGGCGCCCTCCATCGTCGCCGGCCAGCCGGTGGCAGTCCACGCGCCCGCCAGGAACAGTCCCCGCGCCGTGGTCACCGCCGGCGGCCGCAGCGCCGCGCTACCGGGGGCGGGCCGGAACGTCGCATGCCGTTCTCTGGTGACGAAGAAGTCGCGCACCTGCGCGGTGCGCATCTTCGGCAGCAGCGCGGTCAGCTCCGGCAGGAACTGGGCTCGCAACGCCGCGGTCGGCGTGTTGACCAGGTCGTCCGCCGCCGACAGCGACACCGCGAGGTACTGCCCGTGCGGCGTGCCCGACTGTGCCAGACCGGATTGGGCGGTGCGGTCGAAGACCCACTGCACCGGCGTGTCCACCCCGGCGATGAACGGCTCGCTGAGCACCGGCCGATCCAGCACCACATGCACGTTGACGATAGGGACGCTGCCCAGGCGCTGCGACCACCCTGGCGCCGCGGTGATGCTGCCCGCCGGTAGCAGCTGTTCGGCCGTAGTCGGGGGCACGGCCAGGATCACCTGATCAGCAGTTGTGGCGCCACCGTCGGTGGTGATCCGCCAGCGGGTGTCGGCGCCGTCGCCGGGCTCGATGCCCCGCACGGTGACACCGGTGCACACCTGCGCCCCCGCCTTTTCGAGGCAGCCCAATGCCGGATCGCCGTGCAGCTCCCGCAGCGGCACCAGCGACCAGCCGATGTCCGCCGCCGCGGCGTCGGTGAGCAGGCCCTCCTGGAACACCGTGGCGGCCAGGCTCAGCGAGGCGTGATCCGCCCGCGAGTTCAACGTGGCGATCCCGACCAGCTCCCACAGCGCGGAGATGGCGTGGTCGCTCTGCCCGTGCCGGCGCAGCCAGGCGCCGAAGTTCTGCTCGTCGGTCGCCGCGAGCGTCGGGTCGACCCGCCGCAACGCGTCTGCGGCCAGCGCGAAACGCACCCGCTCCAGGATGCTCAGCGGGCGGTATCGCAGCAGCGACGCGACCAGGTGCAGCGGCGCGGGCAGCGCGGTGCGGCGCAGCCACACCGGCCGGTCGGCACCGGGCGAGCAGACCGGGATGGCCAACCGCGGTTGCAGCTCGACGCGATCGGCCACCCCCAGGCGGCGCAGCAAGGCCTGGTAGGAGGTGCAGCAGCGGAGGAACACATGCTGACCGTTGTCGACGTTGAGGTCACCGCGGGCAAACGAGTGGGTCAGACCGCCAAGCTGCGGCCGGGACTCGAACACGATGACCTGGCAGCCCGCGTCGGCGCACCGCAGCGCCGCGGTGATGCCGGCCAGGCCACCACCGATCACCGCCACCCGCCGGCTCATGCCGACACCCCCGATGCAGCCGAGCCCGACGATGCTGAGCCTGACGCTGAAGGCCCGACGAGGGCGCGCATCGCTACCTCCGCTTTCTGCCAACCCGGCAGCGACAGCCGCCGGTCGAACACCAGGCTGGGTTGCTCTTCGATGCGGTCCAGCAGCCGCAGATAGATCCCCGACATCGCGGTGCAGCACGCGGCACTGCGCCGGTCCAACAGTGGGATCAGCTCCAGACCGTGGGCATACCACTGGTGGGCACGTCGCGCGCTGTGCCGGATCAGCGCGGTGAGCCGGCCTTGGGTGTCGACCAGGACGCCCCGCTTGTCAAGCTCCAATCGCACACCGAACCGATCCAGGTCCTGTTGCGGGAGGTAGACGCGGCCGTTGCCGAGATCCTCCCGGATATCACGCAAGATGTTGACCTGCTGCAGGGCGATGCCCAGCGCGTCGGCGTACTCGGGCGCCCGCGGGTCAGGGCGGCTGCCGAACACCGCCAGGCACAGCCGGCCGACCGCGCCGGCCACGCATCGGCAGTACCCGACCAGTTCGTCGAAGTCGGCGTAGTACCGGCCCAGCACGTCGGCCTCGACTCCGTCGATCAGCTCGTAGACAGCGCCCAACGGCAGCGGCAGCCGCCGCGCCACCTCGGCGATCGCGATGAGCACCGGGTCCGCCCCGGGATGGTCCTGGTCAGCCATCGAGCCCCGTAGCTGCGCGAGCGCGGCGAGCTTGTCGCCGCGGGGGAGATCACCGTCGCCGATGTCGTCGATCCGCCGGGCGAGCGCGTACACCACGCACAGCGCCGCGCGCTTGTCCGGGCGCAGCAGCCGGATGCCATAGTAGAAGTTGCGCGCCTGAGTCCTGGTGATCGACTCACACAGCTCGAAGGCGTCCGCCACGCTGACTGTGACACTGGTCACGTCATCCCACCTTCTGCCGTCGCCGGTTGGTAGCGGTTGACGACCGCCTACGGGGGGGTTGGTGGTCCTTGAAGAGCACCAACGGGAGGTGGCGCGCCACGTCGCGGCGGCGCGGTCGCGGCGGGCCGGCCAGCACGTCGCCCTGCTCGCGGCGTAGCGCGTCGAGCGCGGCCCGGCCGCCGGCCACGTATCCGGCCACGGCAAGCCGGGCCCAGCCGTGCAGCAGCCTCACCAGTGGCGCGCCGGAGTCGAGCAGCTCGGCGGCACGGTGGACCTGGAAGGCCATCAGCCGGCGCAACGCCGGCGAGGCGACCGCGCCGTCCAGCTCGGCCTCGGCCACCCCGAAGGCGGCGAGGTCTTCCTGCGGGAGGTACACCCGACCGGCCCGGCGGTCCTCAGCGACGTCTTGCCAGTGCTCGATCAGCTGCAGGGCGGTGCAGACCCGATCGGACAGCTCGATCGCCGCCGGGGAACCCACGCCGAACAGGGCGAGCACGATCCGCCCGACCGGGTCCGCCGACAGGGTGCAGTAACCGCGTAGCTGGGCATATGTGGCGTACCGGTGAACGCGCTGGTCAGTCAGGTTGGCTTGGATCAGCCGCTCGAACGGCTCCCGGTCGAGCCGGTGGGCCACCACCACCGGCGCCAGCCGCCGCAGCACCAGGTGTCGCGGCGACTGCTGCTGCGGCGACTGGTGCTGGGTCCGGTCGCCGTCCCAGATCGTCGCGAGGTCCCGCCCGAACGCGGTGAGCAGCACCGTCCGGTCCCCCACGGCCTGGTCCCCCAGATCGTCGATCACTCGGGCGACGTCATACACCGCGACCAGACCCGTCCGCAGCTGCCGGGGAAGCAGCCGCAGCGCGACCGGAAAGTTCTCGGCGTGCTGCTGACGGCGTAGCCCTCGATCGCGCGGTGCTCGATCGCGCGGTGCCGCACCCGCATCCGAGACCGTCGCCATGAAGCCATCTTCAGGCCGTCAGCGGCCGCATTTCTGCTTCGGACCTGTCAGTTCTCAGGCCGCGAAGTTGTCACATGTGGGTAAAGCGTCAGGGGCTTGGATTCGGGGTACTCCCGGCTAGTCGTGCTAGGACGGGGGCAGGCCATGGGCACCGAGGAGAACGAACTACCGCTGCACGATCTGGTCCCCGCGATCGTGCAGCAGCTGCCGATCATCCTGGCCGAGGTCCGTGAGTTGCTCGCCGAAAAACATCCGGACTACGCAGGATTCCTGGCCGGCGACTTCGATGAGATTCTCGGCGCTTCCGGGGGCTTCATCGCCCGGCTGGTCGGCCTGGCCCAACGGGACCCCTCGACAATGGCGCCGCAGCTGGCGTCCGGGGTGGAGCAGGCCCTGTTCGAGGAGATCGGGCGCCTCCACTACCAACAACAGCGGGACATCAGCCCGCTGCTGACCGCCTACCGGACCGGCGCCGGGGTGGCCTGGCGGCACGTGTCCGACACGGCGCTGCGGCTCGGCGTTCCCGCTGAGACGTTCGCGGGACTGGCCGCTGTCCTGTTCGCCGCGGTGGACCAGCTGTCCTCGGCGTCGTTACGCGGATACCTCGAAGCTCAGACCGCGGCGGGGCAGGCCCGCGAGCGGCTGCGCGACGAGCTGGCCGCACTTCTGCTCTCGGACCGTTGTGACATGGCGGCTATCCGGGCCGCCGCAACCCGGATAGCGTGGCCGCTGCCCCGCCACGCCGCCGTCGTCTTGATCAACCCGGACAACGAGGTCGGTCGGGCGTTGCTGGACCGTATGGACGATTCCTGCCTGCGGCTGCGGCGGGGGCAGATGCTGGTGGCGATCGTGCCGGACCCGGAGGGACCCGGACGGCGCAAGCGGCTGGCCACCGCGCTGCGCGGGGCTGGGGCGGTCGTCGGCGTGACCGTGCCGGTGGACCAGCTGCCGGCCAGTGTGAACCTCGCGGAGCACGCCGTGCGCCTGAGACACGTCCTGCCCGACGACCCGCTGTTCGTCGACGAGCACCTCGACGCGTTGGTGGTACACCACGACGACCGGCTGCTGACCGCGTTGCAGCTTCAATGCCTTGCCCCCCTCGCGGCGCTGCCTGAGTCCACCCGCGACCGGCTGTCGGAGACCCTGAAGTCCTGGCTGATGAACATGGGGAACCGCAGGGTGGTGGCCGACGAGCTGCATGTACACCCCCAAACTGTCCGGTACCGGCTGGCCCAGCTGCGCGACCTGTACGGATCCGCCCTGGACGACCCCGGCACCCGCGCCGCGCTGCTGCTGGCACTGGCCTGGGGGCCGGCGGCCACCGAGCCCGATCCGGCGATCCCGCCCGGCAAGCGGAGGGAGCGCCGGTGAACCTCGAGCCATCGCAGCGGTTGCTTCCCCACCGGGTGCATCCCAACAGGGTGCATCCCAAAAAGTTGCTCGTCGTCAGCGCCGATATCGGCGAGGGCCACAACGCGACCGCGCGAGCCGTCGAGGAGCGGGCCCGGCGGCTGTGGCCCGGCTGCGAGATTCGCCGCATCGACACCTTGGAACGGATGGGCCGGGGGGTCGGCCCGGGGTTCCGCTGGATCTACCGGGTCAACGTGGACACCACGCCCTGGCTCTACGATTTCTTCTACCGCTCGCTGTGGCGCTACCGGTGGTTCGCCGCGTCGTCCTGCCGGGTCGTCGGGGTGTGGAGCGGCATCCGGCTCGCCCCGGTCATCGAAGAGTACCGGCCGGACCTGGTGGTGTCGACCTACCCGCTGGGTACCGGTGGACTGGATTGGATCCGGCGGCGCGGCGGCCTGGACCTGCCGGTCGCAGCGATCATCTCGGACTTCGCGCCGCACCCGTTCTGGGTCTACTCCGAGGTGGACCTGCACTACGTGGCCAGCCAACCGAGCCTGCAGGCGATGTACCGGGCGCGGCCCGATGCGCGGGGAGCAGTAGGGGCGCCCCCGGTCGTCTCGGCGTTCCAGCCAACCGACAAGATCGCCGCCCGGCGGCACTGTGGCTTGCCCGAACGCGGCCTGATCGTGCTGGTCTCCTGCGGCTCCCTCGGGTTCGGCTCGATGGAACGCGCGGTCGCGGCCGGGCTGGCCGCCGGCCCGGACATCTGCGTCGTGGTGGCCTGCGGGCGCAACGAGGCGCTGCGCGCCAGGCTGGTTGCACGGGCCAAGCTGCTGGCGCCCAGCCCGGCGCAGCGGCTGGTGGCGCTGGGCTGGACGTCGGAGATGCCGGCGCTGACCGCGGCCGCTGACGTCGTGGTGACCAATGCCGGCGGCGCGACGGCGCTGGAGACGGTGGCGTGCGGGCGAGCGGTGCTGATGTTCGAGCCGATCGCCGGGCACGGCAAGGCCAATGCCGAACTCATGGCGCAGGCCGGGCTGGCCACCGTGTGCAACGGGCCGGCAGAGCTGATCGACGCGCTGCGCGGGCTCGCCACACAGCCCGCGCAGCTCGCCGGAGCGCAGCAGCGCGCGCTGACCCACATCGGTGCCCTGGATCTGGATGCCGAGATCGCGGCCCTGCCCGGGTTGGTCCGCCACCACGGCGCTCGCCCGCTGTCCGCGCCGGACGCCTTCTTCGCCCACGCCGCCACCCCCACGGTTCCCCAGCAGGTCGGCGCTGTCCTGATGCTCGCCGAGGCGCAGCCCGCCGGGTCGCCGCAACAGCTCGCCGACCACCTCGCCGGGCTGATCACCGACCGGGTCCCCGCGCTGCCGATGCTGCGCCGCCGGCTGGACCTGCGGCCGGGCCGGCGGCCGCGGTGGCTACCGGTCGACGACGTCGACCCGGCGCAGCACCTGCAGGTCCGAACGGTCGGCACCGGCCACGGGATCGCCTGGTCGGCAGCCCTACGAGAGTTCTTCGGCACCCCCGTAGCGCTGGACGCGCCGCCGTGGCAGTTGGCGGTGGTGCACGATGCCGGCACCGGACGCACCGCGCTGCTGGCGAAGATGCACCACAGCCTGGGCGACGGCCTGGCCGTCACCGCCACCCTGATCGAGTTGCTGTGTGACCACGACGACCCTCGCGTTCAGCGGGCTCAGCGGGGTTATTCATCCCCGGTTAACCTCGCTGAGCCCGCTGAACGCGGAACATGGGGGTCCAGGGCCCGGCACGTGAGGCGGGTGGTTCGGGGGTTGGTCAGTTTGGCGAGAGCAGGTCCTGCGCCGGCTGTAGGGCTAGTTGGGGGGCTAGTCGGGGCGAACACTGCGACCCGGGAGTACGCCATGGTGGAACTGCCGGCGGTCACGGTGCGGGCCACCGCCCGCGCGCACGGGGTGAGCACCACCGCATTGCTGCTGGCGCTGGTGGGCGAGGCGCTGCACCGCACCGATCCGGTGAATACCGCAGTGCACGATCGGCTGCGGGTAGTGACGCCGCGGACCACCCAGGCGGTCCGGAGGGCCGGCGGCGGTGGCAGTGACGATTACCACCATGACGGCTCGTACCAGGGCAATCACACCGCCGCACTGGCCTTGGATCTGCCGGTCGGGCCGATGCCCCCGACGTGGCGGATCGTCGCGGTGGCCGAGGCCCTGGCCAGGCTGCAACGGGCCGATCAGCCGGTCGCCGCCCAGGCGGTGGTCGACGCGTTGGGCCGGCTGCCAGCGCCGCTGCACGCGAAGCTCGTGCGCCTGATCTACGGGCGGCGGTACTTCTCCGTCATCACGTCGGTGTTGCCCGGGCCCCGAAAAGCGCACTATGTGGAGGGAGTCCGGCTCACCTCGGTGTTTCCGGTGCTGCCGCTCGCGGATGGCGTCGGGTTGGCTGTTGGTTTCCTGACCTGGGGCGACATGATCGGAGTGGGGGTGAGCGCGGACACCGGGCTGGTGCCCGACCCGACCGGATTCGCCGGCGCACTACGTCGGGCCTTCGCGGACCTGGCGACCGATGCACCGCGTAGCCCAATCGGTAGCCCAACCGGTAGTCCAACCGGTCGCCCGACAGCTCACCACACAACACAGGAGTGAGGCGTGCCGAACTCGACGGCGACGATGTTCTTCGTCGCGGTGCCGGCTGCGGTGGTCGGGGCGGCGAGTTTCGGTCTGGCCAGCGCGGTCCAGCAGCGCGCCACCAAGGAGGTGCCGACCAGCGGCACACTCGACCCGCGGCTGATCCTGGATTTGATCCAGCGGCCGGTGTGGGTGCTGGGGGTGGGGACTGTCATCGTCGGTCTGAGCCTGCAGCTCGTCGCGCTGGCGTTCGGTCCGCTGGTGCTCGTGCAGCCGCTGCTGGTGACCGGCGTGCTGTTCGGCGCGGTGTTCTCCGCGCTGCTGGCCCACCGCCGGGTGGACCGGCTGGTCGTGCTAGGCGCCCTGGGCTGCGTGGCGGGCCTGTCGGCCTTCCTGCTCCTGGCCCAGCCGACCGGCGTGTCCACCCAACTCGCTGACGACGGCTGGTCGCTGTTGCCGCTGGCGATCACGCTGGGTGTGCTGATCGTAGGGTGCCTCACCGTGGCCGCGCGGTTCTCCGGGCCGGTACAGGTCGCCGCGTTGGCCACGGCCACCGGCCTGTTGTACGGCGTCACGGCCGGCTTGATGAAGGTGGTCACCGGCCAGTTCCGGTCCGGCGGGATCGTCGAGCCCTTCGTGCACCCGGTGTTCTACGTGGTCTGCGCGGTGGGGCCGATGGGGTTCCTGCTCAGCCAGAACACCTTCCAGAAGGGCACGCTGATCGCCCCGGCACTGGCCATCATCACGATCGTCGATCCGCTGGTCGGCGTGGCGATCGGGGTGAGCTGGCTGGGCGAGCAGCTGGCCAGCTCACCGACCGTCCTCGCCGGCCAGATGATCGCGGCGGTAATCGTGATCGGCAGTATCGTGCTGCTCGCGCAGCGCGGCACGCAGCTCCGCCGCGAGATGGAACAGCCGACGCCGGGCGACGTCGGCGGGCCCGGGGATCGCCGGGGCCGGGCCGCCTGGGGATGATTACCGGCTGTAACGCCCTAGTCACCGGCGGCTCGTCGGGCATCGGCGCGGCCATCGCCGAAGGCCTCACCGCCGCCGGTTGCCAGGTGGTGGTACTCGGCCGGGACCGCCCCCGGCTCGACGCGCTGGCGCGCCGCACCGGCGCTCGCGCCCTGGTGGCCGACCTGTCCACCGGCGGGGGCTTGGCGCAGGCAGCCGACGCCGCGAAGGGGGTCGACCTGCTGGTGAACTCCGCGGGCCGCGGCTGGGCCGGGGATCTGGCGACAATGGCACAGCCGGATATCGACGCGCTGGTCGCGCTGAATCTCACCGCCCCGATGTGCCTGACCCGAGCTGCGCTGCCCGGGATGCGCGAGCGCGGGCGCGGGCACCTGGTGTTCGTGTCGTCCATCGCGGCAGTGGGCCTCGGCGGGGAAGCAGTCTACGCCGCGACGAAGGCCGGGCTTCGGGCGTTCGCGGCCAGCGTCCGCCACGAGGTGGCCGGCGAGGGCATCGGCGTCACCACGCTGTTGCCCGGTGCGGTACGCACCCCGTTCTTCGACCACCGCGGACTGGCCTACGACCGTCGCTTTCCCCGCCAGCTGGCCCCCGCCACCGTTGCCACGGCGCTGCTCCGGGCGATCGAGCAAGGTGATCCGGAAGTGTTCACGCCACGCTGGCTCACGGTGGCCGCCCGGGTGCAGGGCGCGATGCCAGAGTTGTTCCACCGGCTGGCCCAACGCTTCGGCTGACACCTTCCTGCGCGCTTCTACGCGATCAAGCCGCGGCCGCGACACCGAAACGCAGCCGGATACCCTCGCCACGCAGCTCCCGGCGAAACCACAGCAGCGAAACCACCGCGGCGATCCCCACCAGGGTGAACGACCCCGCTGTGGTCACCATCAGGAAGTCGCTCAGGGTGGCGCGGGCCAGCACCCACAGCGTCGCCACTCCGTTGGTCAGGAACACCAACGCCCACAGCAGCGACACCCGCCGGAAGAACCGCTGCACTCGAAGGTTGCTGGTGAGCGCGACCGGGAAGGCACAGAAGTCGTCGGCCAACCGGGCGATCAGGGGCCGGCGCAGCCCGAGCGTGGCCAGCAGCCCGAATGCGATCAGAAAGTTCTGCAACGTGGGCTGCAGGAAGTAGAGGAACACGCTGCCGGTGGCGTACCCGATGGCGGTGCGAACCACCAGCAAACCAGTGGTCAGCCACAGCACGGCGGGGATCGGCGTACGGGTCATCACCCGGCGAACCAGCGCCGTCAATACCCACGCCAACGCGGCGATCAGCCCGCCGGTGAGATTGGTGAGGGTCAACAACAGGTAGAACAACCCCAGTGGGGCCAGCACCACCTCGAACAGGTGCCTCGCGGCCTGGCGCAGCTGACCGGACAGCGCCCCCAGATGAATGACCTGCGCTCGTGACTGCATCGCGGTGGACAGTAGCCGGGCCCCCGCCCGGCCACGCAGCGGGTCCGCTCGAGCCGGTCGGTCTCCCGGGCCGCAGCCGGGCGCGAGTCGCATCCAACCAGTTTGCCCCCGATCCCGCCGTGGTACTCCAACAGTGGCCACCAAACTGCGTTACACCTCCCGAACTCAACAACAGCGCTGCTGGCGCTACGCGAGACAGCTCTCTCGTTGAGCTCGGGAGCGTGAGCGCGGTGCGCAAGCTGGCCGGCGGGATCGGAGGAGCGTGTGTCGGAGCACGACAACCGGCGTGGCCGCCGCGACTACGAGCGGGGGCTGCCGGGTTACCACGATCCGACCGCGGGGTTCGCCGGGTCATCACCGGCGCGCAGTGCGCTGACCCTGCGTATCGTGCTGGCCGGTTTCGGGTTGGCATTCTGCACCGCCGCGGCGGTGCTGTTGATCATATCCGGTCTGACGGCTTTCGGGGTCGTGCTCGCGGTGCTCGCCGCAGTGGCGCTGGTAGACCTGAGCTGGGTCATCCATCGCAAGCGCCGCAGCGAGCCCGGCTGACCATGGGTTGTCGCCGATCAACCCTGAGCCATGTCGTTGAAGCGGCTGTAGTGCAGTTGGTGGGCGACGGTCACGGTCGTGGTCGGCCCGTTGCGGTGCTTGGCCAGAATGAGATCGGCTTCACCGGCGCGGGGATCGTCGCGCTCCCAGGCATCGGGTCGGTGGATCAACATCACCATGTCCGCGTCCTGCTCTAAGCTGTTATGCAAGGCAATGCCGTTTGCGACAAAATTGTGGGTTCCCAGAACTGTAGCATCATAGACGGGCTGCTCACCGATGCTCTCTATCGACCGGATCTCGTCCCAGAACACGTCGTTTGCTGCGAGCAGGCGGAGGTCCGAATCGTCAAGAACTGCAGCGATCCGCGTCAAGCGAGCCCGGCCCACACTGTGTTTCCATAAGGTACTGCCACAGAACTGTGTGCCGATCGCAGCCGAGAAGGCTCGATGCGTCATGCCACGCGCGGCGAGAACCGAGCGAACCCGCTCCCATACCTCAGCGGGAACCGTGTCGACGTTCGTGTTACCCGCTAACCCGTGCAGTACTTCCAACGCACGGCTTCCGGCTGCGCCGCGGGCACCATGGCACCCCACGTCGGAGAGGAAGGTGCGCTGATTGTCGAGGCCGGTGACGCTCACGTGGTAGCTGTCGCGATACCCAGGCTTGCGCGCCACGGCGATGCGGGATAGCACCCCGGCTCGCAGCAACAGGTGCGCCACGTCGTCCGCGAGGCGCCGGCTCGTCGTCGCGTAGTAAATCTGAACGCGCCGATCTGAGCCATTCGGGTGCCGTATGCAACCATCCGTTGCCCATAGGTGCCGTAAGAACAATGCTACCTGGGAGCGAGACAACCCGAACACCTCGTCAGGAATGAACTTCTCATAGCTACGGAGCCCGAATAGACCCAGTTTGTCGAGCCAGGCCGCGATGGGATTGCGCTTGCCGTGGGTGAGATGGAAAGGCGCCGGGAGCCGCAGCGACGTGCACCGGGCGGCGACGTGGTCGTCGCGAACTGCCGTGATGCCGAACGTTGCGGCAGCTTCGGAGACGGCCTGGAGGTTGGCCTCATCGATACTCGCGTAGCGCAGCGGCTGCCGCCGCACGAACGAGCCGTCACCGATCAAGTGAGCAAGCAGGATTACGTGGGATTCGGGCCAAGTTCGTACCTGTAGTGGCTCGGGTACGGACCGCGGCACCGCCACCCGGGAGCTTGTATTGAGCTCACCGAGCGGGAGCCACCCATCGAGGGTCAAGAACGGATGATTCGCGGTGGCCTCGACGACGCGTCCGGAGCAGAGGGTGACTCGGAACGCCTCTCGCGTTCCGCTCGGGAAGGCATGCGTCAACGGCCGCTCCACCAGCCGCAAGCTCTCGTCCAGGGACCACACCGGAACGTTCCGCTCGCCGCTGGCGAGCAGCTCACCTAGGGTGACCTCGGCGCCGGTGTCGGCGCGCAGAATGCGGGTGCCAGCGGTGAGGCAGCCGGATTCGCGGAGATCTGCCAACATCGGCTTCTTGTCGGTGCGCTGCTCAGGACCGCGGTTGAGCTGCGAGATCGTGACCACCGGCACTTCGAGTTCCTTGGCCAGCAACTTCAGGTGCCGGGAGAACTCGCTGACCTCCTGCTGGCGCGATTCGACCTTCTTGCCCGAGGTCATCAGCTGCAGGTAGTCCACGATGATCAGGCGCAGGTCGTGGCGCTGCTTGAGCCGGCGCGCCTTGGCCCGGATCTCCATCATCGTCATGTTCGGCGAGTCGTCGATGAACAGCGGGGCCTCGCTGATCTCGCCCATCCGCCGGGCCAGCCGGGTCCAGTCGTCGTCGGTCATCCGGCCGGACCGCATATCCGACAGCCGGATCTTGGCCTCGGCGGACAGCAGCCGCATCACGATCTCGGTGCGGCTCATCTCCAGCGAGAAGATCACACTGGCCATCCCGTGGGCGACCGAACAGGACCGCGCAAGGTCAAGTCCGAGCGTCGATTTGCCTATACCGGGACGGGCCGCGACGATCACCATCTGGCCGGGGTGCAGCCCGTTGGTCACCGCGTCGAGGTCGACGAAACCGGTCGGGACGCCGGCTGCGATGCCGCCCCGGGACGCGATCGCGTCGATCTCGTCCATGGTGGGCTGGAGCAGTTCCTCCAGCGCGATGTAGTCCTCGCTCATCCGCCGCTCGGTGACCTCGTAGACCGCGGCCTGGGCGCGGTCCACCACCTCGTCGACGTCAGCTCCGTCGGCCCCGTGGTAGCCCAGCTGAACGATGCGGGTGCCGGCTTCCACCAGACGTCGCAACAGCGCCTTGCCCGCGACGATCTCCGCGTAGTACCCGGCGTTGGCCGCCGTCGGCACGATCGAGATGAGCGTATGGAGGTACGGCGCCCCGCCGACCCGGAGTAGCTCACCTCGGCGTTCCAGCTCTGCGGAGACGGTGACCGGGTCGGCCGGCTCACCTCGTCCGTAGAGGTCGAGGACGCAGTTGAAGACGGCCTGATGAGCGGGCCGGTAGAAGTCGTCGGTCCGCAACACCTCAACCACGTTGGCGATGGCGTCCTTGGACAGCAGCATCCCGCCGAGCACCGACTGCTCGGCCGTGATGTCCTGCGGCGGCTGCCGATCGAAGGCCGGTACACCGTCCTGCACCCGCACGCCACGGTCGTCCACCAGCGCCACGCGTGGGTACCTACCTTCCCCCGACTGCCCGAATGTTCCGAACGTCTGTTCTATCCGATGGCACCGACAGAGTCTGTTCGGACGGCCCCCGCAACCCGTTTCTCCAGGCGCCGGGCGAGGCTAGGGGCGACTGGCGACGTTCAGCAAGCCTGAGCCGGAGTCGCCTGGGGACAGCCTGGGGATGGCGTCCGGACGAACCGCCCACCGCCGCTGGTACCGCGGTGGTTACCTGGGGACAACCTGGGGAAACCTGATCGCATCTGAGCTGATTTGCCTGTTCAGAGGCATGTGCACGGGTGTGGATAGAAGTTGTTTGCCCGGGTGCGGCGTGTCCCTGCAAGCCCCGACTCCTTGCGCGTGTCGGCCTGGCCCGGCTTACCACACGGCGGTGCACGAACGCAGCGATGCCCTACTGGTTGTCCGCGAAGGCGCCCGCCCTGGTCGCGCTGGCCGCGCCGCTGCGGCTGACCACTGCGTGCCAGCTCTCTACTGGGCCCGGTGTGGGACTAGAGTGGTCCCATGGCTGAGCTCCACGTCCGGAACCTTCCGCCGGAGATCCACCTGTCGCTGCGGCAGCGGGCGAGCGAGCAGGAGCGGTCGATGTCCGCGGAGGCCGTCGCGATACTGCGCGCTGCGCTGCAGGGTGCGTAGCCCGGAGCCGGACGCAGCCAGGCGATCGACCAGCTGAGAGCGATCCGGCGACGAGCCCAGCTCGGTGCGAATGCCCCCCTGGCTGAGGATCTGGTCCGTGAAGATCGGGAGCGATCCGGTTGAGCCGGTCGCTGGTCATTGACGCGTCGGTCGCATTGAAGTGGGTGGTGACTGAACCCGGCAGCGCGGAAGCGGTCTCGTTGCTCGACGAGATAGCGGCCGGTGCGGTGTCTTTGTTGGCACCGGAGCACCTTGGGGGCGAGGTGGCCAACGGGCTGCGGAAGAGAGTTGCTCAGCACGTCCTGAGCGTCGAGGACGCCTGTACTGCCCTTGATGCGATCGCGCATCTCGATCTGACCTTCGTAGGTGGGGCAGGGCGATGGTTCCGCTGCCTCCCGGCCGCCCTCGAATGGGGGATCACCGCCTACGACGCGCTGTATGTGCTGCTGGCGGTGGACCTCGACGCCGTGCTGATGACCGCCGACCAGCTACTCTACGCCTCAGCGACAGGCATGCCCGTCCGCCTGCTCGGCCACTGAGGACGAGCCACGTTTCGCCCGCCGGCGGAGGTCGGTAGCGTCGAGTTCACGACGTCGGGCGCCGTGCTTCGGGGTGCCGGCTCAGCTGGCGGACGTTCGCTTGCCGCTCAGCCATCGGTCGACGGCTCAGCCAGCGGCCAACCCCAGACCACGCTACCGTTCCCGGAGGGTTAGCGAGCGGCGGTGGTGATCTCGAAGGGGACGGTCACGGAGACCTCTGGGTGTAGCCGCACTGTCATCTGGTAGGAGCCGGCGGACTTGATATGGCCGCCCATATCCACCGCCCGCCTGTCCAGCGGGGGGCCACCGGCCGAGCGGACCGCGTCGACGACGTCAGCCGCGGTGACTGAGCCGAAGAGCTTGCCACCGGAGCGGGCTGCCTTGGCCGTCACGGAGACGGTGCCCAGGCTCGAGAGCCTGCCGGCGATCTCGCGAGCGTGGTCGAGGTCGCGGATCTGCCGGGCCTGTCGGGCCCGACGGATCGTGGCCACCTGCTTCTCCGCGCCCTTGGTAGCCGCGATGGCCAGCCGCTGGGGGAGCAGGTAGTTGCGGGCATAGCCGTCTTTGACTACGACTAGATCGCCGGGTCCACCCAGCTGCGGGACATCGGCAGTAAGGATGATCTTCACGTGGTCGCCTCTTCCCCGGTATCAGCGAGCGGTCGAGGTGTAGGGCAGCAGCGCAACCTCGCGGGCGTTCTTCACCGCGACGGCGACGTCTCGCTGATGCTGGCTGCAATTACCGGTCACCCGGCGGGCTCGGATCTTGCCGCGGTCTGAGATGTACTTCCGCAGCAGTCCGGTGTCTTTGTAGTCGATTGCGGTGTCTTTGTCCTTGCAGAAGATGCAGATCTTCTTCTTCGGCTTGCGTACCGGCGGCTTAGCCATGACTGAAATACTCCTGAGTGGGTCGCGCCTGAAGTCGAGTATGAGTGAAAGGCTGTGAGTGAAAGGGCGAGTCAGAAGGGGGGCTCGTCGTCGTAGCCGCCGGTTCCGTTGCCGGTTCCGGCCGGCGCACCAGCCTGCGGAGCAGAGCTCCACGGGTCGTCGGACGACGGGCCGGAGGAGCCCGAAGCGCCGTAGCCACCACTGCCCGACGCACCCTGACGGGTCGCCTTGTTGACCTTGGCGGTGGCGTAGCGCAACGACGGGCCGACCTCGTCGACCTCCATCTCCATCACGGTGCGCTTCTCGCCCTCCCGAGTCTCGAACGAGCGCTGACGCAGCCGCCCGCTGACGATCACTCGCATGCCTCGGGTGAGCGACTCGGCGGTGTTCTCGGCAGCTTGCCGCCAGATGTTGCACCGCAGGAAAAGCGCTTCGCCATCTTTCCACTCGCCGCTCTGGCGGTCGAAGGTGCGCGGCGTGGAGGCCACCGTGAAGTTGGCTACCGCCGCACCGGATGGGGTGAACCGCAGCTCCGGGTCAGCCGTCAGATTTCCAATCACCGTGATGATCGTGTCGCCGGCCATGTCAGCCCTTCCCCGAATCCCGCCGCAACACCTTGGTGCGCAGGATTGACTCGCTGAGTGAGAGTTGCCGGTCGAGCTCGGCCACCGCGGCGGGCGTACAGGACATGTCGACCACCGCGTAGATCCCCTCGGTGCGCTTGTCGATCTCGTAGGACAACCGGCGCTTGCCCCAGATCTCCACCTTGTCGATGCTGCCACCCTGCGTCTTCACCACGCCGAGGAACTGATCCAGCGATGGTGCCACGGTGCGCTCGTCAAGTTGTGGATCCAGGATGACCATCATCTCGTAACGACGCATGAAGACCACTCACCTCCTGTGGACTGGTCGGCCGCGGACTCTCCGCGGCAGGAGGAAGCCGGCTGGGCCGGCAATCCATACCGGCTGAGCCGGCCAAAACGCACTACGAGCCCGCGCGACGAAAACTCGGCGCGGCATCGCTGTGCAGGATAGCAAGGGGCCGCCACGCGATCACAATCACGTGGCGGCCCCTTGCCAATTCGCCGTGAGGCGCCCAGTCAGCGTCGCCCGAGAACCCAACTCCGCAGCAGCGCGGCGGTGACGCTGGCCAGCATCAGCACCGCCACCAGGATCGGCAGCGCGATG
>JALYTS010000082.1 GCA_030854185.1 Actinomycetota bacterium
CCATGGCGCGAACCGTCGGCGCGGCCCGCCGGCCGGCCGGTGCGTGACGTCGCCGAGCGGCCGGTGGACGTGGGCGTGCGGAGCGCCGCCGACCTCGTTGACTACCGGTTCGGGCAGGCGCTGTACGCCTCCTGGCTGGCCGGGTTGACGCCGACCCACCACCGCGCGGTGCGCCATGCGGTGATCGATTCGGTGTCCCCGGTCATGGCGCCCTACCGGCCGATCGTCGTGCTGCTCGTCGCCACTCAGAGTGCCTCGTGCGCGACCCGGTTGTCCGCGGAATTGCCACATCACGCCTGCAACGCCGAGGTGAGGGCGCCCTCTTTGCGCGCCGGATCCGGCTCATCGGAGGCCCACGCCACGTAGCCGTCGGGGCGCCGGCCTCAGATCGGGGCCGTTGCTACCCACCGGGATGCCCCGGCGCGCTGTCGGCGACCACCGCATCGCGTTGTCCCATCGGCCGCGGCTCTCCGATGGTGGTGTCGCGCTCAGTCTGGTACTCGGCCTGGGCGTTGATCTCGGCTCCGAGCAGGACGATATAGCTGGTCAGGAAAATCCACAGCAGGAGCACGATCACGCCGGCCAGTGCGCCGTAGGTCTTGTTGTAGTTGCCGAAGTAGTTGACGTAGAGGCTGAACCCGACGCTGCCGAGCAACCACAGCACGGCTGCCACCGCGCTGCCCACGCCCACCCAGCGGAACTTCGGTGCGTTGCGATCCGGAGCTACCCGGTACAGCACCGCCAGCCCGACCAGGATCAGAGCGACGAGCAACACCCAGCGCAGTACTTGGGCCAGTGCCGTCCCGACGGGACCCAGCGGGACTGCCTGCAACACCACCGGCACAACCGCGATCAGCGCCAGGGTCAGTACCAGGAACACCACAGTACCCAGGGTGAGCAGCAGCGCGGTGCCGCGGAGTTTCAGAAAACCCCGAGTCTCCTTCTCCCGGTAGGCGATGTTCACCGCTGTCATGACGTTCGACGTCCCGCTCGACGCGCTCCACAGCGCCACCAGCAGCGAGACCGCCAGCCCGATGGTCAGCGCTCCACTGCTGCTCCGGGTGATGGCGGCCAGCTGATCGGAGATCAGCTGGCGGGAGGCCGGCGGTAGCCCCGCAGTGAAGCTCTGCACCTGCTGGGTGATCTGCCCGGGATCAGCCACCACACCCACCAAGGTCACCAGAGCAATCAGTGCCGGGAACAACGCGAGAAACCCGAAGAACGCCACCCCCGCAGCCAGCAGCGAGGTGTTGTGTTCCTTGCTCGCACCCATCGCGCGTTTCAGCACCTGCCGCCAGCCGCCGGCCGGAATCTGCGTCGGTGAATCCGCCTGGGTGCCCAGCTCGCTACGAGTCACCGCACAGATCTTCCCCAAGTCGGCGGACTTCATGCAGCGAACGGGTGAGCTGCCCCTGGTGGCGACGATCCATCCGTCCGCCGTGCTGCGCGGCGACCGCTGCTCACAGGTGATGGAAACCACGGGTAGACAACCCCGACGCCGGGTACATCATGTTGACGAGTACAGGCGAAGGGTCGAGGAGAAGGCAATGACGATTCGCGAGCAGGGGCAGGCCAGTGGGGCTGACGCCTCGGTCGGCCAGCTGGTGGAGAAGCTATCCGCTCAGATCTCCGCGCTGGTGCGTGACGAGATGGCGTTGGCTACCGCCGAGATGAAACGTAAGGGAACCCAAGCCGGTATCGGTATCGGGATCGGTGGGGCTGGTGCGGTCGTGGCCTTGCTGGGACTTGGCGCGCTGGTCGCGGCGGCGATCCTCGGGCTGGGGATCGTGTTGGCCGCGTGGCTGGCTGCGCTGATCATCGGCGTGGTGCTGCTGGTACTCGCCGGGGTGATCTCGGCAGCCGGGATCACGCAGGTGCGTAACTCGGCGCCACCGGTGCCGGAGAAGGCCGTGCGGAGCACGAAGCAGGACATCGAGACGGTGAAGGAGAGCGTGCATCGATGAGCGGCAGCGAGCAGCAACGACTCCAGGAAGCGCAGCTCCAGGAAGAGATCGAGGAGCTGCGCGTCGACTTGGGTGAGACTGTGGAGGCCCTGGTCCATAAGGCCGATCTGCCCGCTCGAGCCAAGGAGCGCGGCAACGAGCTGAAAAAGGAAGCCGTCGAGCGCAGCCAGGAGTTGAAAAAAGACGCCATCGAACGCGGTACCGAGCTGCGTCAGCAGACGGTTGAACGCGGCACTGAGTTGCTCGAACGCGGCAACAAGTTGAGCAGTGACCTGCGTGAACGGGGCAACGAGTTCAAGGCTGGGTTGCTCGAACGGGGCGACGAGTTGAAGGGCCTGGCGCTCGCGCGGAGCAGCGAGCTGCGTGACCGGGCCGTTGAGTCCGCCGAGCGGGCTCGTGAGGCGGTGGGCCAGACCCCGAAGGAGCGATGGATCAAGGTGGCGTGCGCTGGGCTCGCCTTGATCGCCGTGATAGTGATCGTGCGAAGGGTACGCAACTCGTGATCTCCCGGAGCAAGGCGACTCACAAACTGCTGACTGTCGCTAGTGGAATGATCGGTGGGGCGCTCGGCCGCTGAGCCGGCTAAGCGGGCGGCAAACGTGGGCGCAGGGCGGCCGCTGGGATCAAGTGGTCGTCGAGGGCCAGCCGGACATCTCCGGCGCCGTCACTGATCGGGACCCAGACCACGCCGTACCACTCGCCCCGGGAGCCGCGGACCCAGCGCTTCAACATGCCGGGAACCCGGCCGGTGAGGACGAGACCGCCGGCGATGACTCGCCGGCGGTGACCGGGCGGCAGGGGAAACGCCGCGTCGAGGTCGATCCAGATCGCCCGGGCGCGCACCCCCTGGCCGCCGGTGATGCCCTCTCCGCCATGGGCGCCGATCCATCCGAGCGTCATGCGCTGCTCCCTGGCCGACTCGTCCTTCAGCCGAGCGCGGGGGAGCGCGCGTTTGTCAGCCCAGTATGTCCCGCCGAACGCGAGGCGTCGACTACGAGGGTCGACTACGAGGGTCGACTACGAGGTGATGCGGGCCAGATCAGCGGCACCGACGAGACCAGCCTCGGGACCCAGTTGCGCGATCCGCAGCTCCGCGAGCGGCCGGTACCCGCCGCCGGTCAACGATGCGGCAAAGGCGGCCACCGCGGGAGCTCGGAGCATCTCACCGGCCGCGGACACGCCACCGCCGATGACGAACAGGCCGGGGTCCAGGATCGCGGCCAGCCCCGCCAACCCGCGGCCCAACCACCTGCCGATCACGTCGAAGCACTGCAATGCCACCGCATCACCAGCGTGCGCGGCCTGGGTGACCATCTCGCCGGTGATGTCGTCCGGCCGGCCGCCGGCCAGGCGTAACAGCGCCGCAGCACTGTCGGGGCAGCCGTGGGCCAGCTCCCGGGCCTCCCGAACGAGCGCGTGACCGCTGACGTACTGCTCCCAGCATCCCCGCAAGCCGCATCCGCAGCGCCGCCCGTCCCGGACGACGGTGACGTGGCCGAACTCCGCGGCGGCGCCGAACTGCCCCCGCAGCAGCCGGCCGTTGAGCACGATGCCGCCTCCGATGCCGGTTCCCACGGTGATGGCCACCACGTGGTCCACGCCGCGGCCGGCGCCGAACCGGACTTCCGCCCAGGCGGCGGCGTTCGCGTCGTTCTCGACGATCACCGGCAATTCCAACCGGCGCTGCAGCGACGCCTGCAACGGTTCGTCGCGCCACGCAAGATTCGGGGCGAACATCACCGTCGCGCGCTGCGCGTCGATGAAACCGGCGGCTCCGACGCCGACCGCCGCAACGTCGTACTTGCTGGTGAGTTCGCCTACCGCGGCGGCTATCGCACCCTCGATGAGCGACACGTCCCCGGCGGGTGTGTCGCGGTGCGCGGTGGCGACGATGGTGCCTTGCTCGTCGACGACGCCTGCGGCGACCTTGGTGCCACCGATATCCACCCCGATGGTCAGGGTTCCCATCGTCACAGTCGGGTGTTCGCCAGTGCGTTCAGGAACCGCTGCACTTCCCCGGTCGACTCCAGAACGAAGTCAGCGGCGGTTGCCCGACCGGCCTGTTCCGGGTCGCCGGGGTCGGCCACGACGACGCCGATGCCCTGCCCATCACCGGGTCCCTTCAGGGCGCTGAAGGCGTCCTCGTCGGTGATGTCGTCGCCGAGGTACAGCGGCGCGAACTCTTCGCCCTCGACGCCCAAGACGTGGCGCAGGTACTGGACGGCCTTGCCCTTGTCCCAGTCGACGTTCGGCTGGAGCTCGTAGACCATCTTGCCGGGGGTGACTTTGAGCTGGTCGGGATATTCGGCCAGCAGCGTGTCCACGACCGCCGTGACCGAGGGCCGCTGCTTCGGGGCCACCAGCCGGTAGTGCACCGCGACCGAGAACCGCTTCGGCTCGATCACCGCGCCCTCGACAGGTCCGACTTCGGTGCGCAGCCGGTGGGTGACGGTGGACAGCAGATCCTCGAAACCGGTGACCGCTCCGTTGGGGTGCCCGCCGATGTCGAAGCCATGGCTGCCGGCCACCACCAGGCCGTCGATACCCATCCACTGTTCGATGACGGGCCGATCCCGACCGCTGACCACGCAGACGGTGGCGCGCCCGGCGAGGCGGCGTACCGCGTCTCGCATGCTGTCGGAGATGACGGCGTCCTGCGGCCGGTCCACTATCGGCGTGAGCGTGCCGTCGTAGTCGAGGAATACCGCCGGCCGGCGACCATCCAGGCGCTGCGCGAACCGCGCGCTATCGCGTAGCGCGTGTGGCAGGTCCGCAATACGCGAGAGCACTCGCCTGACTCTACCCGCCGGCATGCGCCGCTTACGGGAGATGGTGCGTACCGCGTTCTGGATGCAGACTGCTGCAAACCAGGGTCCTTTTGACGCAGTCTGCATCCAGAATGCGACGGCAGCCGCGCGGCGGCTCGGTGGCAAGGGATTGCGCAGCCAGACGCACCAATGAGTGCACCAGCAACAGGAATGCCACCGTGTACAGCGCGAAACCCAGCGCATGGCCGTACTCCCACTGCGCGCGCATGGCGATGAAGTCGCTGGGCACCTGACCGGGCGACAGCGCGCGGAAGCGGGCGTTCACCGGTTCGACGCGCGCGAAATAGTTCGCCAGCTCCGCTACCTGGAGCGCGAACGCGGTGCCGGTGAGCAGCAGCGCAGACCGCTGCCGGTACACCATCCAGGCCAGCGCACCAGTCGCGATGACCGCACCGGTGTTGATCGCGGCGCCCAGCGGTGGGCCGTACCAGGCGTAGAGCGAGGTGTTCAGCCGAAGGTACAGCTCCGGCGGGTAATGCATCTTCGGACCGAGCTCCAGGACATGTGCGTACAACTGCCCCATGGTCAGCGTCACCAGCAGCAGACTCAGCACCTGCGTAACGCGAGTCGTTCGAGTCATCCCACCAGCGTGCGCGGACCCGGCTTGGCGGATCGGTCCCGCGACGGGTCAGGGATCAGTCTCCCGGCGGTGCACGCGTGGCGCCACGCGTGCACCGCGGCCTGGGTGCGATCAGCGAGCTGTAGCTTCATCAGGATCGCGCTGACGTGGGTCTTCACCCACCCCGGTGTGCCGCGACCACTCGGCGAGATGCTCCCGCAGTGCCGCAAACAGCTGCCGCTCCGGCGGCCGGACGTGCTCGATGACCTTGCCGAGCTGGCGTTGCACGGCGGCCACCGCGTGGGCGGCGGCGTCCAGATGCTCGTCGGGACCCAACCGGGATCGCGCGCGGGCCAGCTCCAGTGCGGCGAGGAAGGCCTGCTGCTTGACCGAGTCGTGCAGCTCGCGGGCCAGCCGCAGCCGCTCGGCCTCGACGGCGAGGCGCTCGGCGGTC
Source organism: Actinomycetota bacterium (assembly GCA_030854185.1). Taxonomy (GTDB): domain Bacteria; phylum Actinomycetota; class Actinomycetes; order Mycobacteriales; family Pseudonocardiaceae. The sequence continues at coordinate 5,806 of JALYTS010000082.1, forward strand.
CGCCGGGACGCGGCGAGTTCACGGGTGAGCACGCTCTGGCGGACCACGACCACCACGACCAGCCCCGCGACCGCGGTCACCAAGGGAACCGAGATCGCTTGCGGGGATGCGACGTCGATCAGCGTCGCCTGTGCGACAGCGAGCCCGGTGACCGCCGCCACCCCTACCAGCGCCTGCCGGACGGGCAGGGTCAGGCCGAGCAACGCCGCGAGGAACACCGTTCCGCCGAACCACCCCGCACCCACCGCCAGCGGCAACGCCACCGCAACCGTGGCCACCACCGCCAGCGAGAGCGGCGCCGGCTGGGGTGCACCGTCCCGGGCAGCGCGGATCGCGGCCCGCAGGTAGACCGCGACCAGCAAGACGAGCGCGGCCAGAGCCACTCCAAGCTGAGCCGCCGGCATCATCCCGCTCAGCGCATAGGCCACCGGGAACCCGAGCATGGTGAGCCACACCAGCGCCGCGGCCAGCACCGCGACCTGATCCCGGGCAATACGCACCCCCCAGTGTGGCGCAGCCGACGTCGCAGAACCGGCATGCGGTGAATTGACTGTCACGCACATCGTCACCGTTCGTAGTCGTTTCCCAGCGAACTGTGAGGTTGTGTACAGGTTGCTTGCACATCACGGGTGCATAACTGGCGGGGCAAGTTCAACTTGTCCTAAGGAGCGCGCAATGCCTGAAGGTTCCATCAGCCAGCTCTGGCTAGGTGCCGATGTTCGCGATGTCGTCCGGCACGATGTGCACGACGTGCACCTGTGGGTGCCCGGAGCCGACTACGTCGGCCCAGTCTGGGTCGACGGGATCAGTTGGGTGGCACCGCAGGGTTGGGAACCTCCGCACGGTTGGGCCCCCCCGCCTGGCTGGCACGAGCCCGCTTACTGGCATCACGACGACTACCGTGAGTGGTGCGACAGTCACTACAGCAGCGATCATGACTGGCGCGGTTGGGAGAATTGCGAGCACTTCCAGGACCACGACAACTGGCACGGCTGGGTCCCGGGTGCGGACTACTTCGGCCCGGTCTGGGACGACGGGATCGGTTGGGTGGCACCGCAGGGCTGGGAACCTCCGCACGGCTGGGTCCCACCCCCTGGGTGGCACGAGCCCGCCTATTGGGATCACGACGACTACCGTGAGTGGTGCAACAACCACTACAACAGCGATCACGACTGGCGCGGCTGGGAGAACAGCTACCACTGGGGCGAGCACAACCAGTGGCACGGCTGGAACAACGACACCGGCTGGAATGACCACGACCGTGATCAGCATGCCCGCAACGACCACGACCGTGGCCAGGGCGGCTTGGGTGAGCATGACCGGGATGACCGTGGCCAGGGCGGCTTGGGTGAGCATGACCGGGATGACCGTGGCCAGGGCGGCTTGGGTGAGCATGACCGGGATGACCGCGACCAGCGGCAGGACAACCGCCACGTTCAGCAGGAGAGCCGTGACCTGGAGCACCAGAACGGTGGTCTGCGCCAGGGCGATCGGGATCTGTCGCACGATGGCCGGGGCGGCCATGAGGTCCGCGACCTTCGGGCCACCCAGCCTCAGGACGGGCAGGGCTCACGAGGCCCGGCCCAACACGAGGTGCAGCGCGGGATCGACAGCGGCCGTACCGGCCAAGGTGAGCAGCGCGGCGGACCGAATTACCAGCACGGTCAGTCCCTCGACGGCTGGCAGAGCGGTCCGGCGAACTCTGTTGCGCCCGTAGCGTCGGCCTTCTCCTCGCCCGCGCCGTCGTTCGCCAGCGGCCCGTCGTTGTCCAACGGCACCTCGGTGAGCCCGAACGTGGTTCCTGGTGCGAGCGCGCCGCCGGTCGCGTCGGTCGCGTCGGTGGCGCCGGTGAACGCCACCCCGTTGGACCCGAAATCCTCCACACACGTCGCTTCCCAGCCGCTGAGCCACAGCGTCCAGCAAGCCGCCACGGTGAACACCCCGGCACACCAGTACGACAGCGGCTCGCAGTCCGGCTCACCTCGCGGCGACGAGTCGAGCCGCGGTTCGAACTTGAACCAGGACTCCAGCCAGGGCTCGGTCCACCACGCCGGCGGGTCTGTTGGCGGCGGGCGCGCCGGCCAGGATGGCCAGCAGCACGCGCACGGCGCCACCGCCCACGGTCAGCAGGGTGACGCCCCTGGCGGCGGGCTGGACAGCGGCCAGCAGGGCGGCTTCACCGGCGGTCATGGCGGTGTCGGCGGTGCTCCGCAAGCCGACACCGGCACCCAGACCGACGGGCGCAGCGCTCCCGGCCAGCCGTCCCATCCGGCCGCGCCTCAGGCCGACCTGGGCGACTCCAGTTCATCTGGTGCCGTCTCGGGCCAGGGTACTCAGTCGGTCGGCACCACGTCCCAGCCCTTGCACCCCTCGACGCCGACCCCGCAGAGCACGCCGACCACCCACAGCGCGGCGCCGGCGACGTCGAGCGGTGCGCCGCCGACCACGCACAGCACGCCGACCACGCACAGCACGGCGCCGGCCGCGGTACACAGCCCCGACCCGAGCAGTGGGGTCGGGTCGTCCTCGTCGCAAGGTCTGTCCAGCGGCCTGACCACGCATGACAGCGGCCAGGCCGCCACCCCGACGACCCACGACACCACGCACCCCAGCCCCGACCACACAGCGGTACCGCACTGATCCGGGCGTAACGAGGACGAGGAGGACGTAGCGGTGTCGGTGACGATGCAGTCTGCCGAGTTGATGACCAGCGCCGAGCTGATCAGCCTGCTCGACCAGGCCAACCGACTGGCCGGTGCGGTCGGTCGGCCCGACCCGATCGAGCGGCTGGCCAGGGCTCACGCGCGGATAGCGGCTCGGCGAATGCGTGTCGTGGTGGTCGGGTCGCCCGGCCAGGGTGCCACCTCGTTGGTCCAGGTCCTGGAACGGGCATCTGCCGATCGGCTGCCGGGGGCGAGATTCGTGGACGCTGCCGGCCTTACGGGGTCGAACAAGCCGGTCGTGCCGGAACCGGGATCGGCGGACGTGGTGTTGTTCGTCTCGGACGCGGGTCATGAGTACAGTCCGGCGGAGCTGGACGCGCTGGCCCGGATCCGGGCGCAGGGCACCGCGCTGGTCGGCGTGCTCACCAAGATCGACCTGTATCCCCGGTGGGCTGAGGTCCAGCGGGCTAACCGGTCGCGGCTACAGGCAGCCAACCTGGACTCGCCGACCATCCCGCTGCTGCCGGTGTCCTCGGCGATGTGCGACAGCGGCCGGCAGCGTGGCGACGACTCGCTGTCGGTCGCCTCCGGGGTGCCGCAACTGCTCGAGTTCCTCCGCGACCGGATCGGGACCAGGGTGGATCCGGCGCTGCGCGACGGGGTGCTCGGCGAGGTGCGGGTCGTCACTGACCAGCTGGGCAAGATCTGGAACAGTGAGCTGGATGCGTTGCAAGCCGGCGGCGACTCACCGCAGCAGCGGCAGCAGCGGGCGGGCGCCGAGCTGGACCTGCGCCAGCAACTGTCGGCGCAGTGGCAACTCGCGCTCGGCGACGGCGCGACCGAACTGATGGCGCAGGTGGATTTCGACCTGCGCGACCGGCTGCGCGAGGTGATGGAACTCGCCGAGGAGCAGATCACCACGACGAACCCGATGCGGCACTGGCGGCCGTTCGACAAATGGGTGCGCGGCAAGGTCGAGGACAGCGTGCAGGCTAACTTCCAGCTGGCCGCGCAGCGCGCCCAGCAACTGGCCGAGCAGGTCGCCGCGAAGCTGGCCGGCAACCACGACGGCTCGCACACCGGCGTGGCGCTGCCCCAGGTGCTGGTGGCCGGCGCCGGCGAGGCATTGCGCAGAGTCAAGCCGATGGAACCGCCGAACAGCGGCGGTGCCTTCGCGCGGGTGGTCAACAGCGTGCGGGGGTCCTACGGCGGCATCCTCATGGTCGGTGTGCTGACCAGTCTCGCCGGTCTAGCACTGATCAGCGTCTGGTCCGTCGTGGCCGGCGTGCTGCTGGGACTGTTCACCTTCTGGGAGGACCGCAAAAACGGCCACGAGCGCGGCAAGGCCGAGGCCAAGATGGCGGTGTCCAAGCTGATGGACAACGTGAACTTCCGGGTAGGCGACGAGTTGCGGTCGCAGCTGCGCGCCGTGCACCGGGCCTTGCGCGACCATTTCACTGAGATTAACGACCAGCGGCTGCGAACCGCCGCAGACGCGGTACGCGCCGCCCACGACCCCGCTCTGCCCAACGGCGGTCAGCGTGACGCACGGCTGTCCCAACTGCACAACTATCTCACGGAGCTGCGCCAGCTTCGGATCCGCGCCACGGCGCCGACCGCTGACCGGTCTCATCCCACGGCTCAACGCGGGAACGTGGTGTACGTATAGAGACTTCGTATCATCGCCGGGCCTCCTCGGATGAGCTTCACCTCGATGGGGTATGGCGTCGTGTATGTAAGATCATCGGATTTTGTTATGGCTCCGGAAACCTAAGTCCCCGAGTAGTCTGTCTCGCTTTCAATATCCGTCATGGGCCTCGTTTTTCATCCTCAGTGCTATTGCTACCAGTTCGCGGAGCGCGGGTTCGGGCTCGTGGCCGAAGCGGTCCACGAGCTGGTCGTAGACCCCGGCCTCCTCCTCGAACTGACGAGTGGCGGAATGCGGATCGCGAATCGCCGCGTGGATTGTGTTCAGTTGAACTCGTCAACACCCAACGAGGCGGCGAACGCGGTCCAGGCAGGCGGATTGAGTGTTGAACTCAGACCCGTGCTCAACCTGCCCCCGGAACGGACCATCGAACAGCTCGCCGCCGGTATCGGCCGGATGCGTACCGCGCCTGCCCTGCCCGCTAGCGTCGCTTGGTCGGTCCGCCGACCTGGTCGGTTCTCGCCACCGCTGCGCTCACCATCACCAGCTCGCCAGCAGGACCTCGGCGCCGCCCAAGCCTCGGGACGATCTGGTCGACGTCACGGCCGACATGAGGACGATCTTGCTGCTGGCCGCGAGCGACCAAACGTCTAGCAGACCTGCGACCAAACGTGCAGCAAAGGTACGACCAAACATTCAGCCCGTCTGCGGCCAGACGTCCAAGCCACCGACGTCGAACTGGCATGCTGAGGCAATGCCAGTTGCTCCGGCGTCGCCACTTGGACGCCTGCTGCCCCGTCGAGCGGAGCAGCAGGTCAGGGCCGCGCTGCAGGACACCCGAGTGGTACTGATCAACGGTGCCCGGCAGTCGGGCAAGAGCACCCTGGTGCAGGTGGTCGGTGCTGCGTTAGATGCCCAATGGCGCAACCTCGATCGGGCGGTGGTGCGCAATGCGGCTGCGTCGGATCCGACGGAGTTCGTCGTGGGCGGGCAGCCGATGGTCATCGATGAGGTGCAGCGAGTGCCTGAGCTCCTGCTCGCCATCAAGGAGTCGGTCGATGCCGATCCGCGGCGTGGCCGGTTCCTGCTGACCGGATCAGCGCGGCTACTGGGCCTTCGCGGCCTACCCGACGCGATGCCCGGCCGAATGGAGACCATCGAACTGTGGCCGCTGTCCCAGGGAGAGATCGATGGCGCACCGGATGGATTCGTCGACGCTGTCTTCGCCGAGGGACCCGATCTGCGCCACGACTCCGAGGAAAGCCGCGCTGGATACGCAGCGCGGTGGTCAGGGGAGGGTTTCCTGAGGCGGTGGCACGTAGCGACCAACGTCGCCGGGCCCGCTTCTTCGATTCGTATCTGGTCGACTTGATCAACCGGGACGTGATCCAACTATCGGAGATCGAACGAGGCACCGAGATGCGTGCCTTGACCCGTCGGATCAGCGGGCAGAGCTGTATCACTACCGCACCAAGGACAAGGTCGAGGTCGACGCGGTCCTGGAGAACCGCCGGGGACAGGTCGTCGGAATCGAGGTCAAGGCGGCGTCCACGGTCCGCGAGGAGGATTTCCGTGGGTTACGGCACCTCGCGGACCGGCTCGGCGGCGACTTCATCGTGGGGCTCGTGCTCTACACCGGACGCCAGACGCTTCCCTTCGGGCCGCGGCTGCGGGCGATGCCGATCAGCGCCCTGTGGCAGGTTGTTTGTGGATGTGCACGGTGACATTCATACCGGGAACGAGGTTCAGGTTATCGACGTTATCGAACCCGATCTTGACCGGGATGACCTGGGTGACCTTCTGGAAGTTGCCGCCGCTGTTGCTCTGCGGGAACAGCGAGAACACCGCGGCGGCTCCGCCTTGGATCTCCCGGACGTGGCCGGTGAGTGGGGTATTCGAATAGGCGTCGACGTCGATGTCGACCGGCGCCCCGACATGGACAGCCTGGATGTCCGTCTCGTCGACGCGGGCCGTGACGTAGATGTTGTTCATGTCGTAGGCCACGGCGAGCGGGGTGCCCGTGGTGACGAAGGTGCCTGGTACGCCGTTGTCGACAGCCACGGTGCCATCGGCCGGAGCCTTGATGCTCATCAGAGGTTGGGCGAACCCGTCCGGGATCTTGACGCGACCGACGACCTCGCCTTCGTGGACAACGCTGCCCTGACTGATGCGCCAGTCGGTGAGGGTGCCGGTGGTGGGAGCATTGATACTGATCTTGCTGCCGTCGACCTGGGCGTTGTCGGTGCTGACGTAGTTGCGGGCATTGAGGAAGTAACTCGTGCCGAAGCCGCCGGCGGCGACCAGAGCCAGGATCAGGATGATGATCAGGCCGATACGAGTGGAGCGCTTGAGCTTGCGCCGGGGCGGTGGAACCGCCGGGGCGCTGTCGGCGGCCGCCTGATCGGTCTGTGCGGGGGGCGCCGCCACCGGGCCTTCCATGCGCACACCTTCCGTCGATGTTGGGGAGCCTCACCCATAGGCTACGTCCCGTACCCTAACTTGGGGAGGCCGCCAGCGCGACGGAGTTATTCAACTCACAGGGTTACTCAAGTCACAGGCGGACCAGTGGCACGATCACCTCGTCGACGATCTCGAGCAGCACCTGGTCCGGAATCGGCGAGCGGTGCGCCAGGAAGTACTGGCGGAGCAGGTCGGGTCCCACGCTCGCGATGCGGTTGGTAAGCGCGGTGGCGCGGACCTCGCCGCGAACGGCGCCGCGCTGCAGCACGTTGAGAAAGACGTTCACGCCGGGTTCGATGAAGCGGGTCCGGACGACTTCCATGAGGTCGGGGTCCCGGATGGTCTCGGCCATCAGGCCACGGACCGCCTCGCCGGAGGGGCCGTTGAGCAGGTTGGCGAATCCGCGCAGGCAGCCGAGGATGTCCTCGCGGGTGCTGCCCGTGTCCGGTGCCTCGCAGCAGCCCGGCAGGGTGTGGTGGACCGCATCGGCGACCAGCTCGGCGCGATTGGACCAGCGCCGGTACAGAGATCCTTTGCTCGCCCGGGCCCGGGTGGCCACATGTTCCATCTTCAGCTCGGCGTAGCCGACCGCGGTCAGCTCGTCGAGAGTGGCTTCGAAGATCGCGGCGTAGAGCGCGTCACCGCGGCGTCGAGGCCCCTTCCGGTGATCGGTCGCAACATTCAGGGACTGGCACGGCTCGCAAGTCTCGCCGACGACGCTCAACGTCGACACCTCCTAGTGCGCTTGTTATTACAGAATGTCACGTAGCGAGAGAACAGACTAGAGCACGTGGCGTTCCGATGGCACAGTAGAGTCATGAGGACGGTAGTGTCATGACTCGCCCCGCGGTAGCGAACTCGGCAGCGAGCCCCAACGGGGCCGCCGCCCTGTCGGTAGGCGCTGGCTCTCGCAACGCGGCCCCCTCGGCAGGTTGGGGTTTGCCGCTGGCGGTGCTGGTTGCCGGGATGTTCATGTCGGTCCTGGACATCAGCATCGTCAATGTGGCCATCCCCACCATTCAGAGCGACTTCGGAGCGACCACCGACGATGTGCAGTGGGTGGTCACCGGGTACACATTGGCGCTGGGCGTGGTGGTGCCGGTCACCGCGTGGTTGGGGGATCGCTTCGGGCTGAGCCGGGTCTACAACCTCGCGCTGCTCGCGTTCGCCGCCGGCTCGGCGCTGTGCGGCCTGGCCTGGGATCTGAACAGCCTGGTGATCTTCCGGATCATCCAGGCGATCCCCGGCGGGATCCTGCCGGTGATCACGCTGTCGATCCTGTACCGGATAGTGCCGCGGGACAAGCTCGGTGCCGCGATGGGCCTCTACGGCCTGGGCATCGTGTTCGCCCCGGCGGTCGGCCCGACGTTGGGCGGCTATCTCGTCGAGTATGTGGACTGGCGGCTGATCTTCTACATCAACGTGCCGGTCGGGATCCTGGGTGCGGTAGCCGCGGCGCTGGTGTTGCCACGGTTCCCGACGGTGGCCGGCCGGCGCTTCGATGTGCTGGGTTTCGTCACCATTGCCAGTGGCCTGTTCGCGGTGCTGCTGGCGCTGTCGGAAGGTGAGTCCTGGGGATGGGGCTCCTACCGGGTGCTGATGTTGATCACGTACAGCGTGCTGAGCCTGGCACTGTTCGTGGTGATCGAGCTGCAGGTCGACGACCCGTTGCTGGATATCCGCATCTTCCGCTATCGCGCGTTCACCTACACGCTGCTGTTGATCGCGGTGCTGATGGTGGTGATGTTCGGGGTGCTGTTCTACATCCCGTTGTTCCTGCAGCAGGCCCAGGGGCTGGGGGCGTTCGACGCCGGGCTCACGCTGCTGCCCCAAGCTCTGGTGATGGGGTTCTTGATGCCGATCGCCGGGCGGGTCTATGACCGCATCGGGCCCCGCTGGCCGGCCGCGATCGGGCTGGCGATCGTGGCGATCGGTACATATGAGCTGCACACACTGACCTTGGACAGCTCTCGCGAGCACGTCATGTGGTTGCTGGTGGTGCAAGGCGCCGGTCTGGGGATGGCGATGATGCCGATCTTCACCGGAGGCATTGCGGTCATCCCGATGGCCCAGGTCAATGCCGCCAGCGCGTTCAACAACGTCGTGCAGCGGGTTTCGGGTGCGCTCGGGTTGGCCATACTCACCGCCATCCTGACCACCCAGCAGGCCCAGCAGCTGGCCGGGCGTGCCGCACTGATGCCCGCGAACATGCCCACTCCAGATCTCGGTCCGACCGCGCCCCCGATAGCGGGTGCGTACGCCGCCTACCGGCTGACCCAGCTTCAGGTGTTCGTCGGGGCGATCGACGACCTGTTCCTGATCGCCTCCGGTCTGAGCGCGCTGGCCGCGGTGGGCGCGCTGGTGCTGCTGCGCTCCGGACCCGCTCCCGCGACCCCTGCCGGCTTCACCTCACCACAGCAGGCAACCGCTTCGCGGTCATCCCGCAACGGCGGCCCAACAGGCAACGGTGCGGTGCACGATGGCGCAGCCGAGGATCGGGCGCGAGATGACGCCGGCTCACGGCGTGATGACCCCACTTGTAGTACGTCTGTTCGGCGCTAATGCCTGGCGGCTGCCGTTACCCAGTGGCCGCGCCGCCCGCCGGCCGCCCGCCGCTGGCCGCTGCTCGTGAACTCGGCAGGAAGGACGTTTCTCCCCGGTGCGACGTCGGTCGTGTCGAGTTCACGACGTGAACACGTCGCTTGATGGGGTTAAGTGGCGCACGGGGTTAGCGGAGCAGGGTGAGAGCTTGCTCGGCGGTCAGGCAGCCCGCCGTGGTCAGATTCAGATTGGCCAGCGACGCGCAGTGGACCGCGTCTGTGGCTGCGGCGATGCAATCACTGAGTGGGTGCACGGTGAGACCGAGATCGGTTCCGTGCCGGGCTGTCTGCTCGACGGTGAGATTGGTGGCGACACCAGTCAGGAACACCGTGTCGATCCCACGCCCTGCCAGCCACTGCGACAGGTTGTTCCCCGCGAGCCCGGACAGCTTCTGGTTGTCGACGACGCGGTCAGCTCCCGCCGACATTTCCGCGATCAACTGGGTGCCCACGGCGTCCGGCCGGAAGGCTTCCTGAGCATCTCCCACCGCCCTCATGAATTCGGTGTTCCGGACCAGCTCGCCCTCGCCTACGGGCACGGTGAACCGGGTGAAAATTGCCGGCACACCGGCGGCTCGAAGCGACCGGTGAAAGCGCGCCGCGCGCTCCACTACGCCACTGCGCACTACTGGCTCGCTCAGTACCGAACCGAAGAATCCCTCCGGTTTGATCACGTTGACCTGCCAGTGCAGCGCCAGGACCGCAGCTCGTTCCGAATCGACCGTCACTGCCACGATCTTGCCAGGCGACTGGTCTGCCCACAGGGTGACGAAAAGAAGTAGAGAACGATCCGTTCCTGATGGCACAGTGGTGTCGTGGCTCGTCGGGGGACGACGGATGCGGAGGTGACCCCGCTTAACGGGGTGACCTCCCGACCCGCTGGTGGCGCGGCTTCCGGCGATGTCGCCGAGACGGGCTGGCAGCTGCCGCTCGCGGTGCTGATCGTCGGGATGTTCATGTCGATCCTGGACATCAGCATCGTCACGGTGGCGCTGCCCACCATTCAGAACGAGTTCGGAGCGACCACCAGCGACGCGCAATGGGTGATCACCGCCTACGCGTTGACGGAAGGCGTGGTGGTACCGGCCACCGCGTGGTTGGGAGACCGGTTCGGGTTGAGTCGGGTCTACAACCTGGCGTTGCTGGGTTTCGCGGCCGGGTCGGCGCTGTGCGGGCTGGCCTGGAGCTTGGACACGCTGGTGATCTTCCGGATCGTCCAGGCGCTGCTCGGTGGGATCCTGCCGGCGATCACGATGTCGATCCTGCTGCGGGATCGTGCCGCGGGATCGGCTCGGCGCCGCGTTGGGCATGTATGGCCTGGGTGCGGTGGTTGCCCCGGCGGTCGGTCCGGCGCTGGGCGGTTATCTGGTCGAGTATGTGAGCTGGCGACTGATCTTCTTCATCAATGTGCCGGTCGGGATCCTCGGCACGGTGGCCGCGATCCTGGTGTTGCCTCGGTTCCCGAAGCTGGCCGCGCGGCGGTTCGACGTGCTGGGCTTCATCACGATCGCGAGTGGATTGTTCGCGATGCTGCTGGCGCTGTCCAAGGGTGAGGACTGGGGCTGGAGCTCCTACCGGATCCTGGGCCTGCTCACCTTCAGCGCGCTGAGCTTGGCGTTGTTCGTGGTGATCGAGCTGGAGGTCGACGATCCGCTGCTCGATCTCCGAGTATTCCGTTACCGGGCGTTCACGCTGTCGCTGCTGTTGATCTCTTTGATCATGGTGGTGCTGTTCAACGTAGCGTTCTATGTGCCGCAGTTCCTGCAGTTGGGCCAGGGGCTCGGGGCCTTCGACGCTGGACTCGTCCTGTTGCCGCCGGCGCTGGCGATGGCCGTGCTGATGCCCATCGCAGGGCTGATCTACGACCGCATCGGACCGCGCTGGCCGGCGGTCATCGGCTTGACGATCGCGGCGGTGGCCACCTATCTGCTGCACACGATCACCCTCGACACCAGCCGCGGGCACATCATGTGGTTGCTGATGCTGCAATACGGCGGCGTGGGCCTCGGGTTGATGCCGTTGTTCAGCGCGGGCCTCGCGGTCATCCCCACTGCGTATTCCAACGTTGCCAGCGCGTTCAACAATGTCGTGCAGCGCACTGCCGCCGCGTTCGGCGTTGCGGTGTTCACCGCGATCGTGACCCTCCAGCGGGCGCAGCAGATGGCCGGACGCGTCGCGCTGCTTCCCGCCGGCACACCTACTCCCAGCCTCGGCCCGACGGCTCCGCCAGGGGCTGGCCTGTACGCCACGTACCAGCAGGCCGAGCTGCAGGTGTTCGCCGGCGCGGTCAGCGACCTGTTTCTGATCATGGCCGGGCTCTGCGCCGTGGGCGTGTTGGGAGCGCTGTTCCTGCGCTCCGGACCAGCAGCCCCGGCCAGCATCGCACCGCCGCAACCGGCGCCCGCGCCGGCAGTGTTCGTAGGCGCCGACCCAGGCCAGAACGGCCTCGTCAATAACGGCACAATGAAAGCTGGCGCAATCGAGCACCGCCTCGCATTGCCCGCCACTACCCCGGGCACTGGCAGCCCAGCCGGGCAGCCCGATGGGCTGGCCGATGGGCTGGCCGCCGTCGGCGAGGATCCTGGTGTGCGGGATTTTTGACCCTTCCCGGGCGGCAAGATCGCGGGTTGGGTGCGTCAGACGACAAGAATTGTCGCTGTTGGCACACAAACTACGATCATCGGCGCGGCCGGAGATTCTGCGGCAAGGTCAACCGGTCGAGTCGATCGTCGCCACCCATTACGGCGTCATGCGTTGGCGGGTAACGCCTGGACCGCCTGCCGGCACTAGGCTTCGTGCTCCGAAAGGTGGGGAGGCGAGGGCGTGTCGGACAACGGCTGGCACAAGGTGGACCCTGCCGACGTCCCGGATGACGGGCGGGTACGCAGCGTCGTGGTCAAGACCGAGGTCCGCACGGTCGCCGACGTGATGGTGGAGACGCTGGTCGCACACGGGGTGACGCATGTGTTCGGCATGGTCGGGCATTCGAACCTCGGCTTCGCCGATGCGCTGCGCCGGGCGGAACAACGCGGCGAGCTGACCTACATCGGGATCCGGCACGAGGGTGCCGCGGCGTTCGCGGCGAGCGCCTACGGGAAGCTGACCGGCCGCCCGGCCGCCTGCTTCGCGATCGCGGGCCCGGGGTCGACGAACCTGTTGACCGGCTTGTACGACGCCAAGCTCGACCAGTCGCCGGTCGTGGCGATCTCCGGCCAGGTGCCGTCGAAGGTGTTAGGACGTGGCGCCTTCCAGGACGTCGACCTGTCCGCGGTGTTCAAAGACGTGTCGGTGTCCACCACCACGGTCAACAGTGGCAGCGACCACGCGGAGCTCGCGGCGCTGGCGGTGAAACACGCGATCGACGGACGGGGCGTGGCGCATCTCGTGCTGCCCGACGAGGTGCAGGTGCAGCCTTCGGACGCCACCGCCGCGCGACCCGAGGGGCGGCTGTCCAGCCGGCGGATCCGTCCTGACTAGGGGGCGCTGTCGCGCGCGGCGGCGCTGGTCCGAGATGCCCGGCGGCCGGTGGTGATCGTCGGGCACGGTGCGCGAAGTGCGGCGCAGGAGGTGCGCCTGCTGGCTGAGCGCCTGACCGCGCCGGTGCTGACCACCTTCAAGGCCAAGGGACTCGTGCCGGACACCCATCCGCTGGGTGCCGGTGTGCTCGGGCGCAGCGGCACCCCGGTGGCGAGCTGGCTGATGAATGAATCCGACCTTCTCGTCGTCATCGGGGCGTCGTTTTCGAACCACACCGGCATCGCGGCGTACAAACCGATCGTGCAGATCGACGACGACCACGCCGCGATCGGGCGCTTCGACGCCGTCACCGTAGACGTGCTCGGCGACGCCGCGATCACCCTCACCGCACTGACCGACTCGCTGGGCGACGTCAAGGCCACCGACCAGCGGCCGGATGTAGCCGAACGCTGCGCGATCTGGCGAGCGGAGAAGGCCCGCCGCGCGGCGGACGACCGCGGCCGGGGCGTCGGCGCCGCGGCGGTCTTCCACGCCTTGTCCGAGCACCTGCCCGCCGACGCGGTGGTCACCGTGGACGTGGGCAATCACGCCTACTCGTTGGGCCGCTACCTGGAGTCCAAGGGGCAACCGGTGCTCATGTCCGGCTACCTCGGCTCCATCGGTTTCGGCTACCCCGCCGCGCTGGGCGCGTGGGCGGCGGCGCCGGACCGGCCGATCGTCGCCGTGACCGGGGATGGTGGCTTCGGCCAGTACGCCACCGAGCTCACCACGGCGGTGAGGTACGGCATCCCGATCAAGCACGTGCTGCTGAACAACAACGCCCTCGGCAAGATCAGCAAGGAGCAGCTCGCCGAGGATTACCCGGTGTGGCACACCTCCCTGCACAACCCGGATTGGGCCGGCTACGCCCAGCTGTGCGGCGCCACCGGGTTCCGGGTGACCAGCCGCGACCAGCTCGACGAAGCGATGAGCGCATTGTTCGCCTCCGACGGCCCCGCATTGTTGTGCGTCGAGCAGGACGCCGAACTTCTCTAGCCCAACCGAGGAGCACGCCATGACACAGCCGCGCTACGACGACCTGAAGGCGTTGTTCATCAACTGCACGCTGAAGCGCTCGCCCGAGCCCAGCAACACCGCGGGGCTGGTCGAGGTGAGTACCCGCATCATGGAAAAGCACGGCGTGCAGGTCGAGGTGTTGCGGGCGATCGACCACGACATCGCCACCGGAGTGTGGCCCGACATGACTGAGCACGGCTGGGCGAGCGACACCTGGCCCGAGATCTACCAGAAGGTGCTGGCTTCAGACATCCTGGTGATCGCCGGGCCGATCTGGCTGGGGGACAACAGTTCGGTCACCAAACAGATCATCGAACGGCTCTATGCCTGCTCGCACCTGCTCAACGACGCCGGCCAATACGCCTACTACGGCAGGGTGGCCGGCTGCCTGATCACCGGCAACGAGGACGGCGTCAAGCACTGCGCGATGAACGTGCTCTACAGCCTGCAACACCTCGGCTACACCATTCCACCGCAGGCCGACTCGGGCTGGATCGGCGAAGCCGGACCGGGTCCGTCCTACCTGGACCCGGGGTCGGGCGGACCGGACAACGACTTCACCAACCGGAACACCACCTTCATGACCTGGAACCTGATGCATCTGGCCCGGATGCTCCGCGACGCTGGCGGCATCCCCGTGCACGGCAACCAGCGCTCCGAATGGGACGCCGGCTGCCGTTTCGACTTCGAGAACCCCGAATACCGCTGACTCGATGAGTGATTCCAAGGGGTCACACCGCCGGCGCTGCACCACCTCCGCTGTGCCGACCGGTCGCCCTGGCCGTCATCGACTCGTGAGGCTCTAGGGCGTGCGGTGGCTGTCGTCCGTGAACTCGACACCACCGACCTTG
>JALYTS010000183.1 GCA_030854185.1 Actinomycetota bacterium
CCCGCCGGATCGCGTGTGACGCCCGGGTGATCCCGGTGGTGTTGGGTGCCCGGGGTGAGCCACTGGACATCGGCCGGGCCAGCTACACGGTACCGATCGCGATCCGCCGCGCGGTACTCGTTCGAGACGGCGGATGCGCTTTCCCAGGATGTGCCGTCCCAGCCCGTTGGTGCGAAATCCACCACGTGATCCATTGGGCCGATCACGGCCTCACCAGTGTCGAAAACTGCGTTGCACTATGCGGTCGGCATCATCGATTGATCCACCATTCTCACTGGCGGATCAACATGACCGGCGGTATCCCGCAATTCCATCCACCACCCTGGCTCGGCGGGCCACCACGCCGCAATCCCCTCCACACCCCACGCGACCTCATCCCAATCCGGAAATAACGCGGTGGTGATGTGGCAACCAGTTCGGTCTCCTGTGGGTTGCGCATGGTGGCGCACTCGGCCAGCGCTGCCGGGATCTGGACCAGGTTCAGCCCAGTGATTTCCGAGCGCGCCCCTGCCGGCAGGCTGCGCCGTGCCAGCTGGGCCGATCTACGCCTCGCATCGAGGTGTACTTTCGCGACACTTTGCCCAACGGACTGTGCACACCGCATCCCTGTCGCGCAGCACACGTTGAGTTGATCAACTGTGGGTTCTTGCGGAATGTTCCGAGCATGGAGGTCTTGGCACCGTGCCACTCAACCGGCGTGCGTTCCTGCATGCCGCCGGCCTGAGCGCGACAGCGGCCGCGTTGACCGGCTGCGGTGGCCCGCACACCACGTCGCCTCCGCGAGCGTCCGGGACTGCCGGGGCAGCGCACACGTCGATCGACTTTCGCGGGTTGGCCAGAAAGCTCTCCGGCCCGTTGGTCACCCCGGACAAGCCCGGCTACCACCTGGCCCGTCGCTCGTTCAACCCGCTGTTCGACAACCGGACGCCGGCGGCAATCGCGCAGTGCCGACGCATCGAGGACGTGCAGGCTTGCGTGTCGGCCGCCGCCGCGGCAGGGGCGCCGATCGCCGCTCGTAGCGGCGGGCACAGCTACGCCGGTTACTCAACCCCGGACGGTGCGCTGGTCGCCGATTTATCCGGTCTATCCAGTGTGCAGGTCAACGCCGATGGCACCGCGGTGATCGGTGCCGGTGCCCGGCTGATCGACATCTACACCGCGCTCGCCGGGGCGGGGCGGTGTCTGCCGGCCGGCACCTGCCCGTCGGTCGGCATTGCCGGTCTCACGCTCGGCGGCGGGATCGGCGTGGTGTCCCGCAAGTACGGTCTGACCTGCGATCGACTGGTGTCGGCGACCGTGGTCACGGCGGACGGTACCTCGCGCTCGGTGTCCGCGTCGGCTGACTCGGACCTGTTCTGGGCATTGCGGGGCGGCGGTGGCGGCAATTTCGGCATCGTCACGTCATTCACCTTCGATACCGTGCCGGCGCCGCAATTGACCGTGTTCCTGCTCGGTTTCCCGGTGGGCTCAGTGCCCGACGTACTCGGCGGCTGGCAACAGTGGATCATCAGCATGCCGGACGAGCTGTCGGCCAACTGCCACATCATCGGTGGCAACCCGCCGAGCTGCACGGTGATCGGCTGCTATATCGGACGGGCAAGCGCGCTGAATCCCTTGCTCACTGATCTGATCAACCGGATCGGCAGCCAGCCGACGGTCCGCACCGTGACCGAGCATGGCTACCTCGACGGGATGCGCTACTTCGCCGGCTGCTCAGCCAAATCCGCCGCCGAGTGCCACGACCAGGCCAGCGGCAGACACTGGAACCGCGAAGCGTTCGTAGCGTCGTCACGGGTGCTGACCGCGCCGGTGGCCGACCCGGCTCAGATCAGCTCAGTGTTCGACGACCGGACCGTTTTCGTGATCATCGACGGACTCGGCGGCGCGATCAGCAGAGTCACCTCCGCTGACACGGCGTTTCCGCACCGAAGCGCAGTGGCCCTCATGCAGATCTATCTGAGGACCTCCCCGTCCGTACGGGCAGCCGCAGCCTCGTCGGTGGTCCACATGCGAGACCAGTTGACCGGCGTCGTCGGCGGCGGCGCATACGTCAATTACATCGATCCCACCCTGCCGAACTGGGCGCACGCCTACTACGGCGACAACCTGACCCGGTTACGCCAGGTCGCACAGCGCTATGACCCCGACCGCTTTTTCACCTTCCCCCAAGCCATCGCCAACGCGTGATGGCAGGCCTCACCTGCCGGTTATGCTCGCGTCGCCATGCGGATCCTGAAACGCGTCGTTCGCGTCGCCCTCGTCGGCGTCGCTGTTGCAACGGCATCGCTCTGTCAGGCCTGCGACGGCAACCCCACTGCCAACCCGACCGGCAACCCCACTGGCAACCCGACTGGCAACCCCACTGGCAACCCGACCGGAATCGACCCCCTGATGGGGCGGGGCGAGGTCGAGAAGGTCCGCGGCGGGTTCACGTTCACGGAAGGTCCGGTGTGGATCGGGCCGAAAGGCCTGCTCCTCTTCACCGACGTAGCGGCCGATACCATCCACCAGCTCCAGCCACCCGCCACCGTCACCGTCTTCCGGAAGCCGACCGGCGAGAGCAACGGACTCGGGCTCGATGCGCAGGGGCGGCTCATCGCGAGTGAAGGCGCCAACCGGCGGGTGTCGCGCACCCTGGCCGACGGCACCGTCGTGACAGTGGCGGACCGCTGGCAGGGCAAGCGACTCAACTCGCCCA
This sequence comes from Actinomycetota bacterium, assembly GCA_030854185.1. Lineage (GTDB taxonomy): Bacteria > Actinomycetota > Actinomycetes > Mycobacteriales > Pseudonocardiaceae. The sequence continues at coordinate 2,699 of JALYTS010000183.1, forward strand.
ACGACAACATCACCCGCAGCGACGGCACCATCTACTTCACCGATCCGCCCTACGGCGTCCCAGCCGGTCAGGCACGCGAGCTCGACTTCCAGGGAGTCTTCCGGGTCGACCTGGCGGGCACGTTGCACCTCGAGTCGGCGGACATGAACCGGCCCAACGGGGTGGCCCTCTCCCCGGATGAGAAGACCCTGTACGTCGACGACACCGCGGCTGGGCTGGTGCGCAAGTTCCCCGTCAGGCCTGACGGCTCCCTGGGGCCGCCTACGATGTTCGTGCCCGCTACCGGCGGTGGCGGCGACGGGATGGCGGTCGACGATGCGGGAAATCTCTATGTGGCGACCGACGGCGGCGTGAAGGTCTACCAGCGCAACGGTATGCCCTGGGGCACCATCTCCCTCCCCGAGGTGCCCTCCAACTGCACGTTCGGTGGCCCCGACCGTAAGACGCTCTACATCACGGCCAAGACGTCGCTCTACCGCGTCACGCTGAAGGTTCGCGGACTGCCATAGGAGGTGTGGTGAGGAGTTCGGTGTCGCGCAGTCTCCAGTCGCAGCTGCTTATCTCGTGCCTGGTTCCGCTCGCTGCGTGGGGGACGGTGCACTCCGGCTCACTTGAGTCTCTCTCCGGTCGCTCGAGCCCGCCGGCGACGATCAAGGGGACCACGGTGGTGCTCGACCCGGGACACAACGGTGCCAGTGCATCGCACCCGGCGCAGATCAGCCGCCAGGTTCCCAACGGCAGGGGAGGCACCAAGCCCTGCAACACGACCGGCACGTCCACCAACGGCGGTTACCCCGAGCATGCCTTCAACTGGGATGTCGCAGTCCGGGTCCGTCATGCGCTTACCGCGCGCGGCGTGCGCGTGGTGCTGACCCGACCGGACGACGCCGGGGTCGGCCCGTGTGTCAACGACCGCGCCGCGATCGCGAATCGGGCCGGCGCGCAGGCGGTGGTCTCCATCCACGCCGACGGGGCGGCCTCGTCCGGGCACGGTTTCCACGTCTCCTACTCCGACCCGCCGTTGAACGACAGCCAGGGCCAACCCTCGGCTGCCCTAGCCCAAACCCTGGCCAGCGCGCTGCGCGGGGACGGCTTCACCGCCGCTGACTACATCGGCTCCGACGGGCTGTACCCCCGCGCCGACCTTGCTGGGCTGAACCTCGCCAAGATCCCGGCAGCGCTGGTCGAGTGCGCCAACCTGCGCAACCCGCAGGAGGCCGCGCTGGTTTCCACACCGCGCGGCCGGGCCCGCTACGCCGCCGCCATCGCCGACGGCATCATCGCCTGGCTGGCACAGGTGCATGGACGGAAATGAGCTCAGCCCTGACGTCGGCCCGCTCGCCCGCTCACACCACCCGGGACGGTGTGGGGTCGCTCTCGGCGGACAGCCGGTCCAGCGCCGTGACGTAGTACGTGTAGGAGCGGCCAAATATGGCGGTTGCGTCTACGAACGACCGGTCCCGCGTGGTGGCGAGCAGCTGCGTGGCGTCGGCGAAGTCACAGCCCTGGGCGTGAGCCTGACCGTCGAACCTGTACACCGCGTATGAGGTCGGCCGGTGGGCCCCCTCCGGCCGACAACGCAGCTCGACACCCGCGCTGGTGCGGGCAGCGTCGGTCAGCGTCGGCGGCCGCAACGGGGGACGGTCGTGCCACAGGTGATCCATGGGCGGGGTGATCGCCGGATGGGGGTAGTGCTCGGCGACGAGCCGGCTCATTGCGCCGAGGGCGTCGGTGCGCACGCTGCGAGCCGAGTAGTAGACGTTGCCGATTACTCCCGGATGGTTCCGGTCGAAGCTCAAGTGCGAGGACAGTTCAGCGAGGTTGCTCCAAGCCCCTGGAGTCCCGACCTTGTAGGTCGCCTCACCGAGGTAGAGCTGGACCCCGGTGCCGTGTACCTGGTCGTTCCACCAGGGCACGAGCTTTGCGTAGTCGGCCACGGGGTAGCCGATGTTCCAGTAGAGCTGCGGGGTGATGTAGTCGATCCAGCCATTCTTGACCCACAGCCGGGTGTCGGCCGAGATCTCGTCGTAGGACTGCAAGGCGCTGGTATCCGAACCGCGCGGGTCGGTCGTTCGGTTGCGCCAGATCCCGAAGGGGCTGATGCCGAATTTCACCCACGGCTTGGCGCGGTGGACGCGTTGCCCCATCTCGGAGACGAGCTTGTTGACGTTGTCTCGGCGCCAGTCGGCCACCGAAGCGAACCCGGTGCCATATCTTGCGAACGTGCCGGCGTCTGGCACAACCTGGTGAGCAATCGGGTACGGGTAGAAGTAGTCGTCGAAGTGCACGCCGTCGATGTCGTAGCGAGTGACCGCATCGAGGATCGCGTCCTCCACGAACTGCCGCACGTCCGGGATACCGGGGTTGTAGTAGAGCTTCGGGCCGTAGGCGAACACCCAGCCGGGATGCCGGCGGGCCGGGTGCTCGGGCACGAGCTGTGCTCGGTCAGCCTGCATGCTGACCCGGTAGGGGTTGAACCACGCGTGCAGCTCCAGGTTGCGCTGGTGGGCCTCGGCGACGGCGAACGCCAGCGGGTCGTACCCGGGGTCGACGCCCTGCCTGCCGGTCAGGTACTGCGACCACGGCTCGTACCGCGACGGCCACATCGCGTCGGCGGTCGGTCTCACCTGCAAGATGACGGCGTTGAGCCGCAACCGCACCGCCAGGTCGAACCAGCCGGTCAGCTCGGCACGCTGCTGCTGTGCGGCCAAGCCGGTGGTCGACGGCCAGTCGATGTTGACCACGCTCGCGATCCACAGCGCCCGGAACTGGTGCTTGCGGGCAGCCGGGTCGGTGTGGCAGCCCGGCGTGGCGGCGGCGCCGGTCGGTCCGATCATGATGCCACCGGCGGCCACCGCGGTCAGCACTCCGAGCTGGCGGCGGGTCAAGGCGAGTTCAGGGGACATCGCTTCCTATCCGTGCGGATCATCCTTCATACCGCAGCTCAGAGCACGCGCCGCACCCGCGCGGTCGCGCCAGGGGCCGGGCCTTCCCACCGGTACCCCAACCAGGCAGTGCCCTTGACATCCATAGGGCATCAGCGCCGATCGGCTAGCCCCAGTTTCCGGGCTAGTTGGATCTTGATGATTTGATCTTGACGTGTATGGGGGTTTGACCTGCGTGGATCCGGCGTGTCGAAGCGCATTCGATCTTGTCATGGTGTATGACCTAAAGAGTG
>JALYTS010000083.1 GCA_030854185.1 Actinomycetota bacterium
CCGCCAGGGCCGCCATCGAGGCCGAGCTCGTCGCGGCCCGCCGCGAGGGTGAGAGTGCCGCAACGGCCAGGGACGCCGAGGCGGCCCGGGCGCAGCTGTACCTCAAACGTGCCGAAGAGGCCGGGCAGCGGGTCGCGGCGACGCAAGCGGAACTGGCTGGGCTGCGGGCCTCGCTCGACGCCGAGCGGACTGCCGCTGCCGATCGGGAACGGCTGCTCACCCATCGTGAAGCCGAGCTCAAGGACAGCTTTCAAGCCCTGTCTGCGGAGGCGCTGTCGCGCAACAACGAGGCGTTCGTACAACTCGCCGAGGCACAGTTCGCCAAAGTCACAGCGGCAATGTCGGCCAAGTCGGACGGCGACGCCACCCAGCGTCAGCAGGCCATCACGGCGCTGCTGGACCCGATAACCCAGAGCCTGCACCGGCTCGACGGTCAACTGCGCACCGTGGAAAAGGAGCGCGAAGCCGCCTACGCGGGCCTGCGCGAGCAGGTCGGCGCGATGCACCGCACGTCCGAACAGCTCCAAAGCGAGACCCGGCAGCTGGTCACCGCGCTGCGCGCGCCCCAAGTCCGCGGCCGGTGGGGCGAGCTGCAACTGGAGCGGATCGTGGAGCTGGCCGGCATGGTCGAGCACTGCGACTTCTCCCGGCAGGTCACCGTCACTGACGCCAGCGGCGACGACGACGCGTTGGTCCGCCCTGACCTGGTGGTGCACCTGGCCGGTGGCAAGGTCATCGTGTTGGACGCCAAGGTGCCCTTCGGTGCCTACCTGGAGGCGGTCGAGGCCACCGACCCCGACCGTCGAGCTGACCGGCTGGCCGCGCACGCGCGGCACCTGCGCACCCACGTCGACTCGCTGGCCCACAAGTCCTACTGGCAACGCTTCGAGGCCAGCCCCGAGTTCGTGGTGTTGTTCGTCCCCGGCGACCCGTTCCTCGAGGCAGCGCTGCAATCCGATCCGGCGTTACTCGAGCACGCCTTCGAGCGCAATGTCGTGATCGCCACCCCGACCACGCTGATCGCGCTGCTGCGGACGGTGGCCTACACCTGGCGGCAGGAGTCGCTGGCGCGCAACGCCGCGCGGGTGCACGAACTGGGCCGCGAGCTGCACTCCCGGCTGGCCACGATGGGCGGCCATGTGGCACGGCTGGGCAAGCAACTCGGGGGCGCGGTCGAGGCCTATAACCGTACGGTCACGTCGCTGGAATCGCGGGTACTGGTCACCGCCCGCCGCTTCGGTGAGCTCGGTGTGGTCACCGACGTGCTCGGCACGCCCGAGCAGGTGGAGCGCAGTCCCCGCATCGTGCAAGCGGTGGAGCTGGTCGCGTCGGCAACGGACTCACTCGTCGCACTGGAGCCGGGACAACCAAAACCGGCCGAACCAGGCTCCGGCCGTGAAGTGGATCCTGAACACACCGGTGAGAGCTGGGCGTGGGTCAACGAGACGCTGCACCAGGCGCGGGACGAGGACGAGCCGCGGTCTACTGTGAACGAGTGACGGGGACCCGAGCCCGAAGCACCGCCCGGCGCGGGTCTTGGGGCGAGCGCGCTCTGCTACCCGATCGCGTTGGGATCCCCTGGTGGGCGGCTGCCTTCTGCGCGCTCGCGCTCGCCGGGATCGGCGCGTTCGCGGATCTGGAACGGCTCAACCGGCTGGGCATCGTGTTCGAGGTCTGCTATTTCCTCGGTTGCCTGCTTGCCGTGGTGGTAGTGCAGCGAAAGGGCCTGTTCGGTCCGATGGTGCAGCCTCCGCTGATCCTGGCGGTGACGGTGCCGGGGATCATCCTGGCTATCGGCTCGCATCCCACCGGCGGGGGCATGGTCGCCACCGCGCTCGCAGTCGGCACTCCGTTGATCAACGGCTTCCCCACCATGGCGATCACCACCGGGTTCACCCTGGTTGTCGGCGTCCTGCGGCTGATCACCGAACGGCGCCCGACCCCGCGCCATGACCTCTGACTGCCACCCGTGGCCGAATGGCCCCTCCGTGAGAACGACGAGTTGCCCAGACCGTTCAGCGCTGTTGAGCTCCGGATCGGGCAGCACCGATGGAGCGCTTGAGCTCGCGCGGTAGCGAGAACACCAGCTTCTCCTCCGCGGTGACGACCTCTTCGACGTCGGCGTACCCGTGCTCGGTCAGAAAGTCCAGCACGCCCCGTACCAGCACCTCGGGCACCGAGGCGCCGCTGGTGACACCGACCGTGTGCACCCCATCCAGCCAGGCGGGATCGATCTCCCGCGAGTAGTCCACCAGGTACGCCTGCCGCGCACCGGCACCCAGCGCGACTTCGACCAACCGCACCGAGTTCGACGAGTTTCGCGAACCGACGACCAGGACCAGGTCGCACTGGGCCGCCATCGCCTTCACCGCCACCTGCCGGTTCTGGGTGGCGTAGCAGATGTCGTCGCTGGGCGGGTCGGCCAGCTCGGGGAACCGTTGCCGCAGCCGAGCTACCGTTTGCATGGTCTCGTCCACCGACAGCGTCGTCTGGGACAGCCAGACCACCCGCGACGCGTCTCGCACAGTCACCGAATCCACCGCGTCCGGTCCATCGACGAGCTGAACGTGCCGGGGTGCCTCCCCGGCGGTGCCCTCGACCTCCTCATGACCCTCGTGACCGATCAGCAGGATGTCGTAATCGTCGCGGGCGAACCGCTTGACCTCCTGATGCACCTTGGTCACCAGCGGACACGTTGCGTCGATCGTGCGCAGGTCGCGGGCCGCAGCCTGCTCGTGCACCGCAGGGGACACGCCATGTGCGGAGAAGACCACGATGGCGCCCTCAGGCACCGCATCCGCTTCGTCGACGAAGATCACTCCGCGACTCTGGAGGGTCTCCACCACGTGCCGGTTGTGCACAATCTCCTTGCGCACGTACACCGGCGCCCCGTGCGCCTCGAGGGCCTTCTCTACGGTGACTACCGCGCGGTCCACCCCGGCGCAGTAGCCGCGGGGTTTGGCCAGCAGCACACGCTTGGTCATGCCGTCCACCCTACGGGCGTGGTAAAGCAGGTCTGGAGGCAAACTAGGTCTCACACCCGGGTAGGCATAGGGTCGGTTACTGAGGCAGGCTTGACGACCATGAGCCACCTACCCCTGCCTGTCCGTGTCGCCGTGGGCCTGGCGCTCACCGTTGTGGAGCAGGCTTGCAGGCTGCCCGAGCAGCTCGTCGATCTCCCTGTTACTGCTGCCAGCCGGGCCGTGCAGGCCGGGATGCGGGTGCAGCAACGGGTCACCGAACTGGCGATCAAGGGCGACGAGGTGTTTTCGCTGTTCCAGCCAGTCGCGGATACCCCGCCGTGGGCTACGTTCGACGAGGACGAAACGCCCCAACGCCCTCAAGCCGACTCCGCGGCGGTACCTGCCCCGGGCACCGTCCCCGTGGCCAGCGAATTCGGCGAGTTCGACGAAGCCGATGTAGCCCAAGGCCTGACGCCGCAGCAGTCGAATGCCAGCACCGCCAAGCCCGGCACCAACCCGAGCGCGTCGACGCTGAACGGCTACGACGAGCTGTCGTTGGCCCAGCTGCGCGGCAAGCTGCGGGGGCTGTCATTGCCCCAACTCGTGGAAATGCTGGAGTACGAACAGGTCCACCAGAACAGACCGGCGTTCGTCACCCTACTATCGAACCGGATCGCCACGGTCCGCGCCCAGTGACTTCCGAAACTTCAGTGACCGAGCCCGCCACCACGGCGGAGGCGCCCTGGCCGGTCCGCACCGTCACCCGCAAAATCGCGGCATGGATTGATCGCCTGGGCACCGTCTGGGTTGAAGGGCAGATCACCCAGGTCAGCGCCAAGCCTGGCACCGGTACCGCGTTTCTGACGCTGCGCGACCCGGTTGCCGACGTGTCAGTGACCCTGACCTGCGCCGTCGGGCTCGTGCGCGACCGGCAACCGCCGCTGGTGGATGGCTGCCGGGTCGTGGTGCACGGCAAGCCATCGCTGCACATCAACCGCGGCACGCTGAGCCTGCGCGTCGACGAGATCCGGGCGGTCGGCATCGGCGAGCTGTTGGCCCGCATCGAGCGGCTCCGACGGCAGCTGGACGCCGAGGGCCTGTTCGATCCCCGACGCAAGCGACGGCTGCCGTTGTTACCCGGCTGCGTCGGGCTGGTCACCGGCCGGGCCAGCGCGGCCGAACGCGACGTGCTCAGCAACGCCACGGCCCGCTGGCCCGCGGTGCAGTTCCGGGTGCATAACGTGGCGGTGCAGGGTCCGCTCGCGGTCAGTCAGATCATCGATGCGCTCGCCGTGCTCGACGCTGATCCGGAGGTGGACGTCATCGTGCTGGCCAGAGGCGGGGGCAGCGTGGAGGACCTGTTGCCGTTCTCCGATGAGGCGCTGTGCCGGGCGGTATCGCGATGCGTCACCCCGGTTGTCTCGGCGATCGGGCACGAACCGGACACCCCGCTGATAGATCACGTCGCGGACAAGCGCTGCTCGACCCCGACCGACGCAGGCAAGTGCGTGGTGCCCGACGTCGCGGAGGAGACTGCCGCGCTGCATCAGCTTCGCAACCGCTGCCACCGGGCCCTGCACGGCTGGGTGGACCGGGAGCGACGGCTGCTCGATGCGCTGCGAAGTCGCCCGGTGGTGGCCGATCCGAGCCGTCTGCTGCGCGAGCGCGCCCAGATCGTGATTGACCTACGCGCTCGCGCCGACCGGGCCATGCTCGGCGGGATGCGAGCGGCGCAACAGGGGCTCGACCACACCTCGGCGCGCTTGACGACCCTCGGACCAGCAGCCACCCTGGCCCGCGGATACGCCGTCGTCCAGCGGATGGACTCCGACGCTGAGGTAACCGTTCTCCGATCGGTAGCCGACGCCCCCGAGGGCACCGCACTGCGGGTGCGGCTAACAGATGGTGCGCTGCACGCGGTGGTGACCAGTGACTGACCAAACCCCCGCGACCCGAGACCCCGCCGCCCCAGACCCAACGATACTGGGCTACGAAGCCGCTCGGGACGAGCTGGCCGAGGTGGTGCGCAGGTTGGAGGCCGGCGGGCTGAGCCTGGAGGACTCGCTGGCGCTGTGGGAGCGCGGCGAGCAGCTCGCGGCGGTCTGCGAGCGGCACCTTGCCGGTGCTCGGGAGCGCATCGAGTCGGTGATCGCCGCCCGCGAACAGCGGCCAGGTGCGCAACCGCTCACCGAGTAACGATCTGGGAGGATTATGGAGTTCACAATCTTGCGGTTCATAATCCGGGTTCATAATCCGGGTTCATAATCCATTGAGACGCAGGGCCTTTCGGGAGGGCTTATGAGTACTTTGTCGACTCCGCAGCAGAATCCGAAGCAGGAGGAGCCGGACCGCAACCTTGCGATGGAGCTGGTGCGGGTGACCGAAGCCGCGGCGATGGCCGCCGGGCGCTGGGTCGGCCGCGGTGACAAGAACGGTGGTGACGGGGCGGCGGTGGACGCCATGCGCAAGCTGGTCGGCACGGTGTCGATGCGCGGCGTTGTGGTGATTGGTGAGGGGGAGAAGGACGAAGCGCCGATGCTGTTCAACGGCGAGGAGGTCGGCAACGGGCAGGGGCCGGAGTGCGATGTCGCGGTCGATCCGATCGACGGCACCACGCTGATGGCCAAGGGCATGCCCAACGCGCTGGCGGTGCTCGCGGTGTCCGAGCGGGGCACGATGTTCGATCCCTCCGCGGTCTTCTACATGGAGAAGATCGCCACCGGACCAGAGGCGGCCGAGGTCATCGACATCTCCGCACCGGTGGCGGAGAACATCAAGCGTGTCGCCAGGGCGAAGCAGCTGGATATCTCCGACATCACGGTGTGCATCCTGGAGCGGCCGCGGCACGAGGACCTGGTACGCCAGGTCCGCGAGGCCGGCGCCCGGATCACCTTCATCACCGACGGCGACGTCGCGGGCGCGATCGCCGCAGCCCGCCCGGGCACTGGTGTGGACCTGCTGATCGGCATCGGCGGCACCCCGGAGGGGATCATCACCGCGGCCGCGCTGCGCTGCATGGGAGGGGCGATCCAGGGTCGGCTGTATCCCCGGGACGACGACGAGCGCCGCGCGGCGCTGGACGCCGGGCACGACCTGGACCGGATCCTCACCACCGAGGACCTGGTCCGCGGGGACAACGTGTTCTTCTGCGCCACCGGGATAACCGACGGGGAACTGCTGCGCGGGGTGACCTATCACGCGGGAGGATGCCGCACGCAGTCCATCGTGATGCGCTCGAAGTCGGGCACAGTGCGGATGATCGACAGCTACCACCAGCTCACCAAGCTGCGTAAATATGCCGCGGTGGATTTCGATCAGCTGCCGCTGGCATGACCCGGCAGAGCCGGATCGAACGCGACACCATGGGGGAGGTCGCGGTTCCCGTCGACGCCCTGTACGGCGCGCAGACGCAGCGCGCAGTGGAGAACTTCCCGATTTCGGGCCGGGGCCTGGAACGCTCCCAGATCCGGGCGCTGGGATTGGTCAAAGCCGCCTGCGCACGGGTGAACGCCAAACTGGGTGTGCTCGACCCGACGCTGGCGGAGGCGATCGCGGCGGCCGCCGACGAGGTGGCGGCCGGCGAGCATGACGCGCAGTTCCCGATCGACGTTTTCCAGACCGGCTCGGGCACCAGCTCGAACATGAACGCCAATGAGGTGATCGCCACGCTGGCCGGCCGGGCCGCCGGCTGTGACGTGCATCCCAATGACCATGTCAACGCGTCACAGTCGTCCAATGATGTGTTCCCGACCACCATCCACCTCGCCGCCACCGAAGCCGTCGCGCACGAGGTGATGCCCGCGCTTGTGCACCTGGCCTCGACGCTGACCCGCAAGTCGAGCGACTGGGGTGAGGTGGTCACCGCGGGTCGCACCCACCTGATGGATGCGGTGCCGATCACACTCGGTCAGGAGGCCGGGGGGTGGGCAGCGCAGGCCCGCTACGGCGTCGAGCGGCTGGCGAGCTGCCTGCCCCGGCTGGGCGAGCTGCCCATCGGGGGCACCGCGGTGGGCACTGGACTCAACGCTCCCCCGGGCTTCGGTGCCGCCGTCGTCGAGCAGCTACGCCACGCGACGGGCCTCGACGTGCTCACCGAGGCCCGCGACCACATCGAGGCGCAGGCCGCGCGGGACGGTCTGGTGGAGTGCTCCGGCACGCTGCGCACTGTCGCGGTGTCGCTTTTCAAGATCGCCAATGACATCCGGTGGTTGGGTTCAGGACCCCGCGCCGGGTTGGCCGAGCTGCGGCTGCCCGACCTACAGCCCGGCTCCTCGATCATGCCGGGCAAGGTCAATCCGGTGATCTGCGAGGCGACGATGATGGTCGCCGCGCAGGTGATCGGCAACGACGCGTGCGTAGCTTTCTGCGGCTCGCAGGGCAACCTACAGCTCAACGTGATGATGCCGGTGATGGCGCGCAACGTGCTCGAGTCGGCCCGGCTGCTCGCCGCAGCCGCTCGGTTGCTCGCCGACAAAGTCGTCGAAGGCGCGCAGGCCGACGTGCAGCGCTGCCGCCAATACGCCGAGTCCTCCCCCGCGATCGCAACCTCACTCAACCGCTACCTCGGCTACGAGGAAGTGGCCGCCATTGCCAAGCAAGCGCAACTGGAGCAGCGCAGCATCGCTGATGTGGTGCGCGCGCGTGGTCACGTCGAAGCCGGCACCATCACCCCCGAGCAGCTCAACAATGCCCTTGACGTCCGGGGCATGACACTATCCCCGCAGTCTGGGGACAAACCGCGGTAATGCGAACCGCGATTACCGCGGTCCGTCCCCAGAACTCGGGAAGGTAAGGGCCTCTTTGACACGTGGGCTGCTCTCCACGGTATACAAGCCCGCAGTCCTCTGCTAATGAGTTCTGACAGTCGATGGTGGTGGGTGCTCTTCACAGGGCACGTTGCTTCCGTAGTAGGGCAGCTGATCGTCCCGAACCCAGCCCTGGTCTCCGGTGGAGGTATTGCGCAGATAGGTCCACGTGCCACCGTCTCCCGGGGTATAGCAGAGGAACTGGGCACGCTGGTCGTGTAGCCCCTGACCCGTCTGTATGCAGCCATTACTAGGACCGCTGCGCATGGTCACGGTATTGGCCGGAAAATCGACCCAGGGATGATTGTCCTTGGCCGGGTAGCTCAAGCCGCAGGATATGATATTGGAGGCTCCCACCCCAGGGCCGTCTTTTCCCTGTGCGGTGAGCGATGTTGCACTTGCCGGCGCGGCGAACGCGAGTGTGGCCGTGGTCGCAGCTAGTATGGAGCCGGCCACGCGTGCGGAGGTCCAAGACATCAAGAAAGCCCCTCTCTCGCTCGATTCATGGGAATCCCAGGGCCCCCGCCCGACCGTTCCCCCGGGATCCGTGTCTACGTTGCGAGCCCCACGCTAGGTTCTGCCGCTTTCCGTCCGCTTTCCGGCCGGTTGCCGCCGTTCACCCACGCTCGCATCACAGGCCCCTGCGGTGACCCGCTGGAGCCCCTTGTGAGCATGAGCCACGAAGGTGTGTACCGATCGGTGGAACGTCTGGTTACCAAGCGACAGCGGGTCGCTACACTCGGTGCCAGTCCAGCAGGGGCGGCGGAGCAGTGGGGTGGCGGAATGGACTTCGAGATTCTCGGCCCGCTGCGGGCCCGGCAAGGAGAGCAGCCGGTCCCGCTCTCCGCGCCGATGCCCCGCACGCTGCTCGGCGTCCTGATCACCCGGTCGAACACGCCGGTCCCGGTGGACCTCCTTGTTGATGCCCTGTGGGCGGGTGAGCGAGACCCGCGCGCGGCCAAGAAGCTGCAGTTGCACGTCCATCGGTTGCGCCGGGCGCTGGGCGATCCAGGGCGGATCCGGTTTGACAACGGCGGCTACACGCTACTGGTGCATCCTGGCGAACTCGACGCCGAGCGATTCGAGTCCGCTCTGGCCGACAGCACCGCCATCAGCGAACCAGCGCGTGCTGTTGGGGTGCTGCGCACGGCGTTGCGGTTGTGGCGCGGGGATCCGTTCAGCGATATCACCGACCTGCCGTTGTTGCGCGCCGAGGCTGACCGGCTGAGCGAGCGGCGACTCGCCGGCCTGGCTCAGCTGTATTGCGCCGAGCTGGCCTGCGGACATGCCAATGCGATCATCCCCGAACTCGCCGAGCTGGCCGCGAGGCACCCGATGCGGGAACAGCTGCAGGGGTTGCTGATGACCGCGCTGTACCAAGCCGGCCGCCAAGCTGAGGCGCTGGAGGTTTACCACCGCACCCGAAGCGCGCTGGTCGAGCAGCTCGGGTTGGAGCCCGGTAACGAGCTGCAGCGGCTGGAGCACGCCATCCTGACCGGCGACACGATGCTGGAGGCGCCGACGACCCCGTTGATCACGCCGGCGCAGCTGCCCGCCGACATCACCGATTTCACCGGGCGAAGGGCGCAGCTCGCCACCGTCGCGCACCTGGCGGCCGCGGCTGATCGGGTCGCAACGGTGCTCGTCGCGATCACCGGGAAGGCCGGGGTGGGTAAGACCGCGCTGGCCGTGCGTGCCGCGCACCGGCTGCGAGCCCAGTACCCCGACGGGCAGCTTTTCGTCGACCTACGAGGGCACGCGCACCCGCTCACACCGGCAGACGTGCTGGCCCGGTTCCTGCGCTCGCTCGGGGTGGACCGGATGGCGATCCCTGAGGATGCCGAGGAACGCGCCGCGCTGTATCGCAGCCGGTTGGCCGACCGGCGGCTGCTCATCGTGCTGGACAACGCGGAGTGCGAAGCTCAGCTGCGACCGCTGCTGCCGGGCACCCCCGGGTGCGCGGTGCTGGTCACCAGCCGAACCCGGCTGGCCGGGTTGACCGGCGCCCGGCTGGTCGATCTGGACATCTTCGAAGCGGACCAAGCGGTCGAGCTGCTGGCCCGGCTCGCCGGGCCGCGCCGAGTCGCGACGGAACCCGCGGCGGCGAGGGAGATCGTGCGGCTGTGCGGCTTTCTGCCGTTGGCGCTGCGGGTCGCGGGAGCGCGGCTGGGTAGTCGCCGGCACTGGCCGTTGTCCCGACTCGAGGCCGACCTGACCGACGAGCAACACCGTCTGGACAAGCTGCAGCTCGGAGATCTCGACGTGCGGGCCAGCCTCGCGTTGAGCTACCGGGGCCTTGACGCGATGCCTCGGCGCGCATTCCGGCTCCTCGGGTTGCTTGAGGTCCGCGACTTCGCCCCCTGGGTAGCCGCGGCCATGCTCGACATCTCACAGTTGCAGGCCGAGGAGTTGGTGGACACCCTGGTCGATACGCACCTGCTGGACGTTGCCGGGCACGGCGGTTCGGGACAGTTGCGTTACCGGTTCCATGACCTGCTGCGCGCCTACGCCCGGGAAGTGGCCGGCGCCGAGGAGACTGAAGCCGACCGGCAAGCTGCGCTGGATCGGGCGTTCGGCGGTTGGCTCGCGCTGGCCGAAGGGGCGGCCTGCTACCTGACCAGTTCCACCTTGGCCGAGACCTTCGAATCCGGGATCGGCTGGCGACCGGACGGGGCGATACTCAAGGCTGTGATCACCGACCCGTGCGGTTGGTTCAAGGTCGAATGGCCGGCGGTGGCGGGAGCCGTCGAACAGGCTTTCTGCGTCGGGTCGGGCCAGCTCGGCTGGGCGCTGGGCGTACGACTCGCCAGAATCTTCCTCGTCCGCGGGTACTACGACGACTGGCGGCACGTCTGCGAGCTTATGGTCACCGGCGCTCGACGAGCGGCCGACGGCGCAGCGGACGGTATGGCGCTGCGCGCTCCTGCCGAACTGCACCGCCTCGCGCTGCGCCTCGATGAGGCGGTGGAGGGTGTCGAAGAGATTCTCAGGGCATGCGCGGGCGCGGGCGGTCGGGCCGGCCACCCGACGGTCGCTGGATCCATCGGCTCAGTCAGCGAGGCCTTGCCCCGCCTGGACAGCGCTCTGACATCGTTGCGTGAGTCGGCTGACCGGCACAGCGATGCCGCTGCGATGCGGCGGCTCGGTACGGTGCATCGGCTGCAGAGGTCCCAGGAGAAGGCGGCCCGCTGCGTGCAGCAGGTCCTGGAGGCCCTCGACGTCTTCTCCGATCCTGTTCCCGGCGTGGCCCTGGTGCCGTCCGGGGTGTCGTCCGAACCGGCGAGGAGTGTCCGGTTGGCCGCTCTTCAGGGCGTCCCGCACGCGGGTTGGTAGCCCTTGAAGAGCGGCCGACTGGTCAGTGCGCGTACTCCTCCAGCATCTCGGTGACCAGCGCCGCGATCGGCGAACGCTCCGACCGGGTGAGCGTGACGTGGGCGAACAGCTGGTGCCCCTTGAGCTTCTCGATGACCGCGGCTACCCCGTCGTGCCGGCCCACCCGCAGGTTGTCCCGCTGCGCGACATCGTGGGTGAGCACGACCCGCGACCCCGTTCCCAACCGGGACAGCACCGTGAGCAGCACGTTACGTTCCAGGGACTGCGCCTCGTCGACGATCACGAAGCTGTCGTGCAGGGATCGACCGCGGATGTGGGTCAACGGCATCACCTCGAGCATCCCACGGTCGATCACCTCGTCAATGACGTCCGGCGAGGCGATCGCGCCCAGGGTGTCGAACACCGCCTGCGCCCAGGGCTGCATCTTCTCGTTCTCGCTGCCCGGCAGGTAGCCCAGCTCCTGGCCGCCGACGGCATACAGCGGCCGGAAGACGATGACCCGACGGTGCGCCCCGCGCTCCAGCACGGCTTCGAGGCCGGCGCACAGCGCGAGCGCCGACTTGCCCGTTCCTGCCCGGCCACCGAGTGACACGATGCCGATCCCGGGGTCGAGCAGCAGCTCGAGGGCAACCCGCTGCTCGGCCGAGCGACCGCGCAGACCGAAGGCCTCCCGGTCCCCGCGGACCAGCCGGACCCGCTTGTCCGGGGTGATCCGACCCAGCGCGGTGGCCGTTCCGGCGAGCAGCCGCAAGCCGGTATTGCAGGGCAGGCCGGCGACTTCCGGGTGCTCGGTGAGATCGGCGACCCCCTCCTTGTAGAGCTGCTCCAAGACCGAAGGCCCGACCTCGACGTCGTTCATCCCGGTCCATCCCGACGGCACGACATCCTGCGCGCGGTACTCGTCTGCGGCCAACCCGACCGCACCCGCCCTGACCCGCAACGGCATGTCCTTGGTGACCAACGTGACGTTGCGGCCATCGGCCACCAGATTCAGCGCGCAGGCCAGGATCCGGGAGTCGTTGGTGTCGGTACGGAACCCGGCAGGCAGCACCGTCGGGTCACAGTGATTCAGCTCGACCCGCAGCGTGCCGCCCAGGTCGCCGATCGGGACCGGCGCGTCCAACCGGCCGTGGGCTCGCCGCAGATCATCGAGCAGGCGCAATGCCTCTCGAGCGAACCAGCCCAGTTCCGCGTGATGTCGCTTGCCCTCCAGCTCTCCGATGACCACGAGTGGCAGGACCACCTCGTGCTCATCGAATCGGCTGAGCGCCCAGGGGTCGGATAGCAGCACTGAGGTGTCCAATACGTAAGTGCGTGAGCCCGGGGCGGTGGAGTGTGGCGAGCGAGAAGCGATCACGGCAGCTCCCTGGCGAGCGCGGCACCGCGCCCGCTACTCGGTGGGCCGGCCGGCCTCTGGATGATCGTTGCCGCAGCGCCCCTGTTGGGCTCAGCGGGTCCGACCACAAGGGCCGGGTGCCGGCCCCCCCGTGCTCGCCGTGGGCGGTTTACCCGCCCGATCGACAAAAGACACGATCAGGGCCTCCCGTGGCGAGACGCGTCGAGCACATCCCGCTGCTACCGCACGGTACCGGTGTGTGGCCGCCCTGGGAATACGCCACTCGCTAACCGGCCAGTTCGGCACGAATCACCGACGGGATGAGCGGCTCGTCCAGTAGCCGCAGATAGCGCTGGCCCAGTGGTTGCGTGGGCGGACGGGCTGCCAGCCATGTGCACAGCAGCCGGTAACCCTCAACGTAAGTGGTCGTGTAGGCCCGCCACAGCGGGTCGCCGAGAAATCGCAGCATCTGCCTGGCCCGCGGCGCGGATACCATTAGCCATCGTTGCAGGTAGGCGAGCACTTCTGCGGGGTCGGCATGCTGATCGTGCAGCATCAGCGCCGCGTCCTGGCGGACACCGAGCAGGCCCGCTGCCGCCGTCTCCAGCCGCTCAGCGAGCTCGCCGTCCATCCGCAGACCCAGATCAGCCAGAATCTCCCCGGCCCACAGCCCCCACCCGGGACCGACGGCGGCGGGTAGCCCGAGGTCAGCCAGCCCCTCGGCCATCAGGCACTGTGGAGTATTCACCAGGAAGATCGTCTGCTCTTCGTGGTGATCCCTGCGCACCAGGCCGGCCTCCTTGCGGCAGTGTTCGGTGTGATGGCCTGGGTACGATTCGTGGGCGACCAGGTGCGGCAGGTTGGCCATCCGGTGCCCGAGATCCGCGTTGATCGCCACCCGCGAGCAGAAGTCACCGAGGTAGTAGTTGAACCCGCTCCACGGCTTGTCGGTGACCACCTCGTAGCGCACAGTCTCCTGTGGGGGCAGGCCGAAGCTTGCCCGGACCCGATCCCGCAGCGCGCTGGACAACGCCTCCACGGCAGGTTCCAAGCGCTGCGGCGCGATCTCGTCGCCGGCTCGGTGAGCCGCCATCCGATCGGCCAGAGGCTCGGCGCCGGGCAGTAGCCGGTCGATCTCGGCATGCGCCTGGCGGTAGACCTCGGGATCCCCCGGCTTGATGACGACGTCGAAGTAGGCCGCCACCTCCGCCACGAAACCGACCTGCTGACCAGCCAGCACCCGGCCACTGCATTCCAACGCGGTCAGGTGGGCAGCCAGGAAACGAGCCCGCGGCTCGGCCAGTCCGGAGGCGGGAAGCTCGGCCCGTAGCTGGGCCGCGCGGCGGCCCAGTACCGCCGGATCCGGCCGGGGTTCGTTGTCCACCTGCCGCTGCAGCGCCGGGTCGCCGGTGTAGGCATCGACGAAGCCCTCGACGAGGCGGTCGAATCGCAGGCCCAGCAGCAGGTACTCACGGACCAGGTCAAGCTCGATACTCATCGGCTGAGTATCCAGCTTGTGAGTGGCATTGAGTGCTATAGCACTGTTTCTCACTCACGAGCCGTACCGGCGATGACGGGCGGCATAATCGCGCAGCGCCCGGAGGAAGTCGACCTTCCGGAAAGCCGGCCAGTAGGCGTCGCAGAACCAGAACTCTGAATGCGCTGACTGCCAGAGCAGGAAACCCGACAGCCGTTGCTCCCCCGACGTGCGGATGACCAGGTCAGGGTCGGGCTGACCTGAGGTGTAGAGGTGCTCGGCGATCTGCTCGACGTCGAGTACCTCGGCGAGCTCCTCCATCGTGGTCCCGGCCTCGGCGTGCTTGAGCAGAAGTTTGCGCAACGCGTCGGCGATCTCCTGGCGACCGCCGTAGCCGACCGCGACATTGACCGCCAGCCCGGGACGATCCCGGGTCCGAGCCGCCGCGCTGGTCAACCGCTGCGCCATCTCCGGCGGCAGCAGGTCCAGCGCACCGACGACCCGCACTCGCCACGGCGTGTCCGGCGCGCACAACTCGTCGACGACATCAGCGATGATCTCCAGCAAGAGCTCCACCTGATCCGGCGGCCGGTTGCGCAGATTGTCCGGGGAAAGCAGCCAGAACGTCGCGATCTCGACGCCGCTGTCCCGGCACCAGCCGAGCAGCTCGACCAACTTGGCGGCACCGACCCGGTGACCGTCGCTGACGTCGGCGAAGCCGGCCTCCTTGGCCCAGCGCCGGTTGCCATCCATGATCACCGCGACATGGCGGGGGCGGTTGGCGCTGCGAAGCCGGCGGGCCAGCCGGCGCTCGTAGAGGAGATAGACAAGGTCCCGCAGCGTCACAAGTCGGGAAGGCTACGCGTGCTCAACACCGTGCCCGACACCCGCTTAGACCCCGCCGCCGGCGTGCTGCGGCCGCGCGCAGAGACCGGAGGCCGTGCAGACGTCGCGCCGGCTGTGCGGCAACGGCAACTACGGGCGTTTTTGTATACGCTGTGGATCAGCCTCGGAGTTCTCAGGGTTTGGTTGACCACTGATTGTGATCGGCTTTTCAATGAGATGCGACTCGGGCTCTGAATCAGAAGGGGCGAACCAGGGTTCATGTGCCGGCCCGTCCGGGCACAGTGTCCATTTCCGGCCGACCCGGTCCACACCTATCGGGTACACCGTCAGGGCGCCGTCGGCCTGGATGTGCAGACGGAGAAAATGCTTGAGGTCCTGGTGGTGTAGGGATGCATAACCCTCGGTTCCGTGCAGGCCAAGGCAGTTGGTGGCCCAAAGGTAGGCCGACATCCCCACCAGTCCTCCAATACCACCCACCACGGCGACCAGGCCGAGGAAGGCGACCAAGGACCACACCCCCCGAAGCCCGAAGGCAGCCGACAACCAGGAGGAGGCGATCATGACCCCGGCCACGCCCGCAAGTTGCATCGTCGAATGGACCATTCCCAGCATGAATCGGCGGACGCCACTGGCATCGTGGGCGAAACGCACCATCCCGGCCAAGGACACGATCATGAGCAGGCTGAGCAGGAAGGACGTCGGACTCTCCCACAGAGCGTGAAGCAAGTCGCCCAGGCCCAGCGCGACGTGGCGGTCTTCGAGATGCAGTCCCAGCATGAACGCCAACAGCACCTGCACGGTGCCGAACACTGCGGCAAGGGGAAGGTTGTAGACAGGAAGCAGCCAGATCCGCTTCCTCAGCCGTTTTGATACGGACGGTGAAGGATAGGTGCCGGCTCTGCGGTAGGAGATGGCTCCTTGCGGTCCGGGGAGGTCCATGCGCTCGGGGAGGTTGTGGGTGGGATGTAAGAAGGCACCGCCGCCGCCCGAGGTGATGTGGTGGCGAAAGCCATCCTCCTGTTCGTAGCGGGCGTAGTAGTGCTTCCCACTCTTGAGGTATAGCATCAGCTGGGCGCCGCAGGGCTGGATGATCTCGCGCTCGAGGTACCCCACATCCCGATTGGAATGGATCTCGGTCTGCTTCCTGCCGCTCTCGACTTCTTTGGCCATGCACAAAATGATGCGGTCCCCACGCTGCACCTGGTCGGCGGCGACGTCAGCGAAGTACTGCAGTTGGGCTTCGTCGATATAGGACCCGAACTGGATGTCGATGCCCCAGAGCCACCAGCGGTTCGGGAGCTTGATCGCGAAATAGCTCCGACGCTGGCGCGTTCTCCACCCGCCGATCCAGTGGTTTCGGCAGAAGATGCTGGTGAAGTTGACCAGCCCGTCGTACCAGTCGTGGCTCCCCGGAATAGCGAAGAGCTCCGGAGCTTCTCCCGCAGCGCACGGCAGCGCGGCCCGGTACGGACCGAGCATGCGGTTCTCGTACTCCGCGGCGTTGGGCACCGGGTACACCTGGTCGCCCCCCATGACCAGGATGCGTCCCCGCTCGGTGGCGTAGGTCTCACCGTCCCAGTCGAGCTTGAGCCCTTCGGTGGCCAGCAGCCTGGCCACGGTGTACGTCGAGTTCCACCCGTCGCCGAGATCGGCGACATAGTCGAGCCACAGATCGGCTTCCTCGGAGCGATCCGGGACCAGGGCCGGCTGCCGCTCCTGCGACTCCCGATTGTCGGAGTAGGAGCTGAAGACACCGGAGAGCAGAACCCGGACAGCGGTGTCGATGAGTTGGTGGGGATCGAGCCAGCGCACCATGGGCCTACGAACGAACCCCAGCTCAGCTGGATCGGAGGAGGACGGGCGAGGGATGCGCGGCAAAGGCGCGTCGGCGGAACCCGTTCGTGTCTCGGCCATGCTCGACATTCTCGCAGCGAAGGGGCCTAGACGCGTACTTGCAAGGCGCCCCGGTCGACGTGCATCCGTAACCCCAGTACTTCACCCACCGAATCGCCATCGAGTTGGGCCAGCTGTGGAGACTCCGCGCTGATGATGACGGTGCGGCCCTGCCAGTGCTGCACGATCCGGTGGCCACGGCAGCGACGGGTCAGCACCCGCACGGTCACCGCCAACCATCGAAGATGTTCTCGGCCCAATGGACACGACATCCAGCAGCCCGTCGTCCACCTTGGCGGCGGGCATCAACACCATCCCGGCGAGAAGCTTGCCGCCGCTGCCGACCACGACCGTGCGGACTTGATGGGGTGGGGCGATCCGGCCATCCACGGCGAGGGCGATCGGGGCCCTCGGACCCCTCAGCGCGCGCACTCCGGAGACGAAATACGCCAGCGGACCCAATCGGCACTTCAACTCATGCGGCGCGCCGGCCATGACTGCCGCGTCAAAGCCCACCCCAGCCATCACCATAAAGACCTGCTCCTCGGCGCGGTCATCGATGAACACTCGACCGACGTCGACCACGCGGTTTTTCCCGGACAACGCAATCCGAGTGGCTCGCCGGGTCATTGAGCCCAATAGAGAGGTTGCGAGCAAGCAGGTTGCGGGTACCCGATGGCACCAGGCCCAGCGCGGTGTGGAGATCGCCGACATGACCGATGACCGATTGGCTCAAACCTTTGTCGAGCTCGCCGACACCCTGGTCGCCGACTTCGACGTGGTCGAGTTCCTGCACATGATGGTGGATCGCTGTATGGAGCTGCTGGAGGTGTCCGCGGCCGGGCTGATTCTGACCGACTCCCACGACCAGCAGGCACGCTCCTAGACTCGTCCTAAAGCCGTGCTCACGTCCGTCGATGAGAATCACCGGAATTCGGTCGCCGTACTCGGCCCGCTAGCTTCGCGAGCTTGCCATCTCTCGCCTGCCGGATCAGCGGACGGCCTACGCTGAAACCACCGGTGGTCGGCGCCCTGGTACGCGCACTACGACAGGGCCATGGCCGATAGCGCGTCACCGGGCAGGTCAGTCACCACCGGCCAAAGTCCCGATCCGTACGGCAGGTACCTGATCGGACAGTCACCCCACGACCAATCGAGCTTCCGGAGGCAACTGATGCAGTCTGTCTCCGGCTGGTGCGGTCGGTCGGTATCCCCTGGTAGTATCGCTACCAGCGCTCATGCCCCGCAGCCCCCTCGGGGGAAGTAGGGATCGGTAGCGTTGCTGCCCCAGACCCCGGTGGCTGAACAAGTATCGGTGTCGGCCCGGGGACATCAAATGACGGTTAGTCAGCAGCGCACGCAGCGGGGAGTTAACTCCAGCGGCGTATCACGTGTCGGTGTCAGCGCTTCACCCGGCGCTGATGGTGTGATGGTAGGCGATACGGTCATCCGAGATGATTTCGCCCGCGGCCGCGCGGATGACCTGGACGCCGAGGCCGCGTACTACCGCCATCGGGCCATCCAGGAGGAGCGTGCCCTGGGCCCTGGCTATTACGTGGACCTGCTGCGAGGTATGGCTGCTGAGCGGGCGGCGATGGCGCAGCGGATACGGACTGGCAACGGAGCTGCCAGAGATCCGGCGAGACGACGCGCTCCGCAATCTCCTAGCCAATCCCCTGTTCGCAACCCGCAGTCAACTGATCGACGTACTCATCGCCGCGATGGTGGCCGCTAGCGCGTCATCAGGCGGCGGAACGCGACCGGCCATGGCCCGTTCAGTCCGGCGAGTACCTGATCGGCGCTTTATCGCCTCAACGACGAAGTGAGATTCCGGAGGCAACCGATGCAGCCTGTCCACCCCGTCTGGTGCGACCCGGGCTACTGCTACGTCACCGACATCGACGTGCAGCACCGCTCGACACCCACCCTGCTGAGTACCTGTGAACACAAGTGGTGGTTCACTCTGGCCCGGGCCGATGAGTGGACTCACGCCGAGGCACACGGGGACACCGAACTGCTGATCGATGTCCACAACACCATGCTGCGTGTCCCGGATGTGCAACACGTGCTGCGGGCCCAGGAGATTGGGTTGTACGCCCGCCGTCTCCTGGTCGAGCACCACCGCGCGCAGTTGCGAGGAGCGTCCGTGCTCCAAGACGCGGTTTCGGCCTCTCCTGGCCGGCGACAGTCGCGGGAATCCCCGGCGGGCCAGGATGTCCGCGCCAATTGGCGACCCACCACCTTCAGGTTGGAGCCAATGGGAGCGCGTTGTGTCGTTGACCCGCGCCGAGGCGCTCGTATGGATGGCCGTTGGTAGAGATTGTTTCGGAGGTGAGGATATTGAGCGTCGTCGCCGGATCCCGCGAAACACATCGGGTGACCAAGATGGCCAGGAAGACGCCGGACTCGCCAGTTAAGGATGTGAAATTCGAGCGCAGCGGGCTTAGCCCAGCGTTCCTGGGTCTGCTGAGGGAGAATGTCCCGCTCCTCACTGAGGGTGCCGGGGATCCTCAGGAGCCGTTGGACCGAGTCGAGCAATCCGGCGATCTCGACTGGGACGAGGAGTCAGAGGCGTTACGTCAGGGACGCACGGAGGCCGAGCTCACACTTTCGGCCGATTCCGTGCGGGCGTATCTCAAGCAGATCGGCAAGGTGGCGCTGCTCAACGCGGAGGAGGAGGTGGAACTCGCCAAGCGGATCGAGGCGGGGCTTTATGCCGCTGAGCGGGTGCGCCGGACCGGGGACTCGATCGACAAGTTCGCCCCGCAGCTGCGGCGGGATCTACGCTGGATCGTCCGTGACGGCGGACGCGCCAAGAACCACCTACTGGAAGCCAACCTTCGCCTCGTCGTCTCGGTGGCCAAGCGGTACACCGGCCACGGTGTGCTATTGCTGGATCTGATCCAAGAGGGGAACCTGGGTCTGATCCGTGCGGTAGAGAAGTTCGACTACACCAAGGGATTCAAGTTCTCCACCTACGCCACCTGGTGGGTCCGGGCAGCCATCAGCCGGGCGACGGCTGACCAGGCTCGCACCATCCGGATCCCGGTGGAGGTGGTCAGTGTGATCAACAAGCTGGGTCACCGGAAACGCGAGCTGGTTCAGAACCTGGGTCGCGAGCCCACCCCGGAGGAGCTGGCCAACGAGATGGACGTCAGCCCGGAGAAGGTGCTGGAGATCCAGCACTACGCCCGGGAACTCATCTCGCTGGATCAGACCATCGGAGAGCAGGGTGACTCTCGACTCGGCGACTTCATCGAGGACTCCGAGGCCGTGGCCGCGATCGACGTGGTGTCATTTCCCCTACTCCAAGACGACCTTCGATCGGCACTGGCCACGCTGTCCGAACAGGAGGCCAGCGTTATTCGGTTGCGCTTCGGACTCACCGACGGCCAGCCGCGCACCTTGGACCAGGTCGCCCGCGTCTACGGCGTCACCCGGGAACGGATCCGGCAGATCGAGATCAAGACGATGACCAAGCTGCGCCAGCCCTCGCGCTCCCAGGCGCTCCGCGGCTACCTCGACTAACCCGAGGACACCGGTCCCGCCGGCGCGCTGGGCATGATCGGAGCGGCTCTAGGTGGCTGGTGTTTTTCGCATGTCGGTGACCCGAGCTCGGGCCGATCACTGGGATGATGATCTCGTGACGTTGGGGCGGGCTGGTCAGCAGGGCGACATGTTCGATGATGTGGTCC